>CAZTUD010000199.1:0-5357 GCA_964616945.1 uncultured Prevotella sp.
CTGGCTGCGAGGCGGCATGTGCCTCCGCCAACATTGGTGCGAGGACATGTCTCATCACAATGGATATGAACAAGATTGCGCAGATGAGCTGCAACCCTGCCGTAGGAGGCATAGCAAAAGGGCAGATTGTGCGCGAGATTGACGCGCTCGGCGGACAGATGGGCATCGTTACTGACAAGACAGCCATACAGTTCAGAATGCTCAACAAGGGCAAAGGACCAGCCGTATGGTCGCCGCGAGCGCAGTGCGACCGTGGCAAGTTTATCTGGCAGTGGCGCACGCAGCTTGACAATACCGACAACCTTGACATCTGGCAAGACCAAGCTGAGGAGCTGATTGTGGAGAACGGCGAGGCGGTGGGCGTAACCACCATCTGGGGCGTTGAGTTCAGGGCTAAGGCTGTTGTGCTGACAGCAGGAACATTCCTCAATGGGCTCATGCACATAGGCCACAAAATGGTGGCTGGCGGCAGGATTGCGGAAACAGCCTCACTACATCTCACCGAATCGATAACCCGCTGGGGCGTGCGTTCAGGGAGGATGAAGACTGGCACTCCCATGCGCCTTGATAAACGAACGATACACTTCGAGGACACCGTGGAACAGCCTGGTGACAACGACTGGCACCAGTTCAGCTACATGGGGGTGCAGCATACCCTGAAGCAGCTACCATGCTGGATCTGCGAAACCAATGAGCAAGTACATGAGACACTAAGGACTGACCTTGCAAATTCGCCCCTTTTCAACGGTCAAATACAAAGTACAGGACCACGCTATTGCCCGTCGATAGAAACCAAGCTCGTGGTGTTTCCAGACCGCAACCACCACCCCCTTTTCATCGAGCCAGAGGGCGATGACACCAACGAAATGTACTTGAATGGCTTCTCCTCATCAATGCCGATGGAAACGCAACTTAGGGCAATTCACCAAATACCTGCCTTGCGCGACGCAAAGGCCTATCGACCCGGCTATGCAATAGAATACGACTATTTTGACCCAACGCAGCTGAAGCATTCACTTGAAAGCAAAGTCATACCAGGACTGTTCCTTGCCGGACAAGTGAACGGCACAACTGGCTATGAGGAAGCCGCCGGACAAGGTCTGATGGCAGGGCTGAATGCGGCGTTGAAATGCGGCGGAAGCGAACCGATAGTGCTGAAACGCGACGAGGCGTATATTGGCGTTCTCATCGATGACCTTTGCACAAAGGGTGTCGACGAGCCTTACCGCATGTTCACCTCAAGGGCGGAGTACCGCATACTCCTGCGCCAAGACGATGCTGACGCACGGCTTACGAAATTGTCCTACAAGGCTGGGTTGGCAAAGCGCAACCGTTACGATTGGTGGTTGGAAAAGAAAGAAGCCATCGGCAGAATTTTGGACTTCTGCAACAATACAGCCGTACATCCAAAAGATGTAAACGGCGCATTGGAAAACATTGGCACCACCCCACTCCGCTATGGCTGCAAAATAGCAGACCTCGTAAGCAGACCACAAATAACAATGGAAAAGCTCGCAGAAATCATCCCAGGCTTGAAAAACGTGCTTGAACAGCCGAAAAACCGCAAGAAAGAAATAAGCGAGGCCGCCGAAGTGCTTATAAAATATAAAGGATATATTGAAAGAGAAAAACAGGTTGCCGATAAGATGCGCCGTTTGGAAAACATTCGTATAAAGGGGCATTTCAAATACAGTGAGCTGAAAGAGATAAGCACTGAGGGGCGACAAAAGCTTGAACGCATCGACCCAGACACACTTGCAGAGGCAAGCCGCATACCTGGAGTTTCACCAAGCGACATAAATGTACTGCTTGTCCTTTTGGGACGGTAAGGCTACCAAAAGTTTCACGTGAAACAACACAACATATAAAGCATTGATTTATAAAGGAATAAATATTAAAGTAAAACGTAAAACATGAACAACCAAATCTTAGTTGACAACCTGCGCGTCATTCCCGACTGGCCAATCAAGGGCGTGAACTTCCGCGATGTAACCACACTCTTTAAAAGTCCAGAGTGCGTAAAAATCATCAGCGATGCCATGTACGACCTCTACAAGGACAAGGGCATAACAAAAATTGTGGGCATTGAGAGCCGTGGCTTTGTGATGAGTTCCGCAGCCGCCGTCCGCCTCGGTGCCGGAATAGTGCTGTGCCGCAAGCCTGGCAAGTTGCCATGCGCCACGATACAGGAAAGCTATGCCAAGGAATACGGCATCGACACCATCGAGATTCACGAAGATGCCATAACGCCAGACGACGTGATACTGCTGCACGACGACCTACTCGCCACAGGCGGAACAATGCGCGCTGCCTGCAACCTCGTAAGGAAGTTCCACCCCAAGGGCATATACTGCAACTTCATCATGGAACTTATCTCTGAGTTCCCCGACACGCGCTCCCTGTTCGACAAGGACATTGAGATAACAAGCCTTCTGCAATTCTAAGGTATCGCAAGCGCAACCCTGCCATCATTGCGACGTACCAACTATGGCATTGCGCCGCAATGCGAGCAGTATCACGGCGCGACACCGCTCGTGTCAGGGCATGACACGGTGTATGTCATGGCGCGACATTGTTAGTATCAAGGCATGGCACTAATAATGTCAAAGCACGGCACCACCAACCAAAGGCTGTGGTACAAGACAAAGTTCCACGTGAAACAAAAAAAACGAGCAAAAGCACAAGTAGATTAGGGAGTTAAGAGAAACACATGAACAAGGAAGAAAACGAGAGGCGGCTTGCCTACCTCAAGAACATAGTGCTGAACATGCCTGAGAAGCCTGGCAGCTACCAGTATTATGACGACCTACGCGAGAACGGAGGCCAAATAATATATGTGGGCAAGGCGAAGAACCTCAAGCGCAGGGTCTCGAGCTACTTCCACAAGGAGGTTGACCGCTACAAGACGAAAGTTCTCGTGAGCAAAATCCACGACATCTCCTACACCGTGGTCAACACAGAAGAGGACGCGCTTCTGCTCGAAAACTCCCTAATAAAGAAATACAATCCCCGCTACAACGTTCTCCTGAAAGACGGGAAGACATACCCGTCCATTGTCGTTACGAACGAATATTTCCCGCGCATATTCAAGACAAGGCGCATAAACAAGAAGTACGGCACCTATTTCGGTCCCTACCCCCACATCTCAGCAATGTACAGCCTGCTTGACATCATCAACAAGGCCTTCAAGCCACGCCGGTGCCACCAACCGATAACCGAGGAGGGCATAAAGGCGCGGAAATACAAGCCTTGCCTGGAATATCACATCCACAACTGCGAAGGCTGCTGCATAGGCAGACAGACGCACGCCGACTACATGGAAAACATTCGGCAGGCAAAGGAAGTGTTAAAAGGCAACACACGCGAACTGTCGCAATTTCTTTATGCACAGATGCTGGAGCAAGCCAAGATGCTGAGATTCGAGGAGGCAGACAGGCTGAAACAACGCTACTTGCTGCTGCAAGATTTCGTAGCGAAGAGCGAGGTGGTGAGCCACACGATAACCGATGTCGATGTTTTCACCATCACCGACGACGACAACCGCAAGAATGCCTACGTAAACTACATCCATGTGAAAAACGGCACCATAAACCAAAGTTTCACCTACGAATACAAGCGGAAACTTGACGAAAGCGACGAAGACCTGCTCCTGCAGGCCATCCCGGAAATAAGGGAGCGGTTCGGCAGCACGGCCAAAGAGGTCATTGTGCCGTTCGAGATTGGGTGGAAACTGAAAAATGCCGAGTTTTTCGTGCCACAGCGGGGTGACAAGAAACACCTTTTGGAGTTGTCGGAAATGAATGGAAAACAATATCGCTTTGACCGACTGAAACAAACGGAAAAGCTCAATCCCGAACAAAAACAGACCCGACTGATGAAGGAATTGCAGGACAAACTGCACCTGCCGAAGCTGCCATACCAGATAGAATGCTTCGACAACTCCAACATTTCAGGAACGGATGCCGTGGCGGGCTGTATTGTCTATAAAGGCATGAAGCCCTCAAGAAAGGACTACCGCAAGTACAACATCAAGACCGTTGTCGGCCCCGATGACTACGCCTCGATGCAGGAGGTGGTGCGCCGCCGCTACAGCCGCATGAAAGAAGAGGGCACTCCCCTGCCCGACCTCATCATTACCGACGGCGGAAAAGGCCAAATGGACGTGGTGCGCGAGGTTGTGGAAGACGAGCTTCACCTCAACATCCCCATCGCCGGCCTCGCCAAGGATGACCGCCACCGCACAAACGAGCTACTGTTCGGCTTTCCGCCGCAGGTAATAGGCTTGAAGACCGACAGCGAACTCTTCCACGTCCTGACGCAGATACAAGGCGAAGTCCACCGCTTTGCCATCAGCTTCCATCGCGACAAGCGGTCGAAACATGCCTTGCATTCGGCTCTCGACGACATCAAAGGCATCGGCCCGAAAACCAAGGACAAGCTCCTCGGCACGTTCAAGACGGTGAAAAAGATAAAGGGCGCAACTATAGAAGAACTTGCTACCATCATAGGAAAGGACAAGGCCGAGAAAGTGAAAGCCGCCTTTGAAGCCATCCCACAACTCTAAAATTATGAGAACAGTAATACAGCGCGTGGCTCATGCGTCGGTGACCATCGACGGCAAAACAAAGTCGAAAATTGGCAAAGGCCTTCTCGTGCTTGTCGGCATCGGCTCCGACGACACCGAGGAAGATGCCGCATGGCTTGTGAAGAAAATCGTTGGCCTGCGTGTCTTCGACGACGAGAACGGCGTGATGAACCTCAGCATAAAGAATGTGGGCGGCGACCTTTTAGTGGTATCGCAATTCACGCTCATGGCGAGCTACAAAAAAGGCAACCGTCCGAGCTGGATAAAGGCTGCGCCGCACAACATCTCCATTCCTCTTTACAATCGCTTCTGCGAGCTTCTTAGCGAAGCGATGGGAAAAGACATTGGCACCGGCGAGTTCGGCGCAATGATGGCCGTGGAATTGCTCAACGACGGCCCCGTGACCATTTGCATGGACACCAAGAACAAAGAATAGGGCACAAAAAGGCTGAAAAATAAAGCCAAAATTACGACCAAAGGGCAACGTTGTGGGGAAAAAGCCTCTTCACAAAGCTTGAAAACGTTATTTTTAAAACATTTAAAGTCTGATATTCAAGAAGATACGTGGCAGATTTATGACTTTATCTTTACAACGGGATTTGCGCATTCCAGCAAAATCTATAGTGCGTTTCAACCGTAAAGACACTTTTGTCTCCAAACCAAAAGCAAAGGGCGCAATTGCCGTTGCATCACTGCACGCAATTGCGCCCTTTGTAGTCCGACCGGGAATCGAACCCGGATCAAAGGTTTAGGAAACCTCCGTTCTATCCAT
>CAZTUD010000200.1:0-5282 GCA_964616945.1 uncultured Prevotella sp.
CCTTGGCTTTCTTCTCCAACTCGGCTTTCATTGATGACTCGCCGTCGTCGCCAAGCTCCTCCTTGATGTTCTTCATCTGCTGGTGCAGGAAGTATTCCTTTTGTTGCTCGTCGAGGTCTATGTGGGTCTTGCGCCGTATGTCGTTTTTCAGGCTCTCGAACTGTGTCTCGCGGCTTTCCACTTTCAACAATTCGATGGCCCTGTCCTTGATGCTGTCCAACTTGAGCATCTTCATCTTGTCTTCTACGGGGAAAGGCAGATTGGTGCACGCAAAGTTTATGAGCAGCAAGTTGTTGGACATGTTCCTGATGGTCATTATGGTCTCGTCAGGTATCTCGTCGCTAAGGTGGATAAGCTCTTCTGTTGATGACCGCACATTGTCGGTTATCGTGTCAAATTCACGGTCGTTGTCTGTTGGCAGTGTTTCAGGCATTGGTGTCACATGCCCTTTCAAGTAAGCCTTGCGCGACGTGATGCTGTCAAGATGGCAGCGCCCTTCCGATTGGAATATGGCAGTAACACTGTCAGTACCTGGCAACTCGATAATCCTGACCAAACGGGCAAAAACGCCGCAATGGTATAGGTCAGCCAGTTGTGGGCTGTCAAGGTCAGGGTTCTTTTGGCAGAATATCGCGCATTGGCGATTTGCGGGATCTTTTGAGAGATACCTTGCCAGACTCGAACTTGACCGTCTTCCGAGTAGTATAGGAACCAAGACACCTGGAAATGGAACCATGTTACGGGTTGCCAATATGGGCAGTTCTCCTTCCGTGCCATTGTTGAGCAATGCGCTTATATCGCCGTCGTAATCGGCGAACATTTGTATGGTTGTACTTTCTCTTGTCATGTCAATAATATGTCTATGCAAAGGTACGAAGAATAAAATAAAAACATGCAATTTGGCGTTTGAAAAGTATGTGTGAAGAATTTAAATTCAAAAACTTTACCATCATGCAGGGAAACTGTGCCATGAAAGTGGGTACGGACGGGGTTCTGTTAGGTGCTTGGGCCAATGGCGGGGAGCATCTGCTTGATATTGGCACGGGTACAGGAGTCATTGCATTGATGATGGCACAGCGTTTTCCCGATGCCGTGGTAGAGGGAATCGAAATAGACAATAGTGCCGCCATGCAAGCCGCATGTAATGCCAGTGCGTCACCTTTTTCCGACAGGATAACTGTTCACGCGACTTCATTGCAACAATTCAGACCTTGTGGCATATTTGACGGCATTGTGGTAAATCCGCCATATTTTACCAACAGCCTTGTCGCGCCAAATAAGGCTCGAACTGTCGCACGTCATGCCGCAACCTTAACTTTTGCCGAAATATTCCAGTTTGCTGTTTCTTGGCTTTCGGCCGATGGGGAGCTTTCGGCAGTAATACCCGTCGAAAGTCTTGATGCCTTTTCGTCGGAGGCTTTTGTGCGTGGTTTCTTTCTCGCACGGCAATATTGGGTAAAAACCGTCGAAAGGCGTAAGGCGAAACGCGTACTATTGTCTTTCACGAAGTCTCGCCCTAAGTTTTTTGATAGCCAGAAAGTCTTGCTGATGGATGGCGGCAGGAGGTCGCAATGGTATGACGACCTTACCAAGGATTTCTACATAAAATAGGGGCATACAGGTTATTGCCTATATGCCCCGTCATTTATTTTTGCGCTGTTGTCGCAGGACTTACCTTAGCCCACGACCGTGACAGTTCTTGAACTTCTTGCCGCTGCCGCATGGGCATGGATCGTTGGGTCTTGGCATCTTATCTCGAATGATTGGCATTCGGCGTTGTGGTTGCTGCCGTGCCCCCTCTCGTGTGTCCTGGCTTGCAGCCCTGCGTTGCGCCTCTTCTGCTTCGTCGAAGTTGGTCTTTTGCTCATGGTAGCGTTGCTGGTGGCGCACCGGAGCTGCTTCCTGCACTGGAGCCTGTTGTTGCTGGATTGGTATCTGCCCGCGCATAAGGAAGCTCGTTATGCGGTTGTTCATGTCGTCAATCATTGTGTCCCACAGCTTTGCGCTCTCAAGCTTGAAGATGAGCAGCGGGTCTTTCTGCTCGTATGAGGCATTTTGGACGCTGTGGCGAAGTTCGTCAAGTTGGCGCAAGTTTTCTTTCCAGTCGTCGTCGATGATGTGTAGCACCACGAACTTCTCAAACTCCTTGACGACGTTTTTCGATTCTGTCTCGTAAGCCTCCTTGAGGTTCACGCGCAGCTGCACCACATGGCGACCATCGGTAATGGGAATGAGTATGAATTGATAGACGTTGCCTTGGTTTTCATACACGTCCTTTATTACGGGATATGAGTCGCTTTGAATGCGGTCGGTCTTGCGTTTGAACGTTGCCATTGCGGCTTGGAAAGCCCTTTCCTCAAGCTCGCCACGGTCATTGTTCTCAAACTCCTCCTCAGTGAAAGGCACCTCCATTGACAGCACTTTCAGGAATTGCTCCTTCGTGCCTGTATAGTCGTTGTTCTCAATGAAGTTGACAACGCGATCCCAAATGATGTTCGAGATATCCATGCCGATGCGTTCACCCATGAGGGCATGACGGCGTTTCTCGTAGATTACGGTGCGCTGCTTGTTCATCACGTCGTCATATTCAAGCAAGTGCTTGCGTATGCCGAAATTGTTCTCCTCTACTTTTTTCTGCGCACGTTCTATGCTGTGACTTATCATTGGGCTTTCTATGCGTTCGCCGTCCTCAAAACCGAGGCGATCCATGACCTTGGCAATGCGCTCTGAGCCGAACTTGCGCATAAGTTCGTCTTCAAGGGAGACGTAGAACACTGATGAGCCTGGGTCGCCTTGACGACCGGCACGTCCGCGCAACTGGCGGTCTACACGGCGGCTTTCGTGGCGGGTGGTGCCAATTATCGCAAGTCCTCCCGCAGCTTTCACCTCTGGGGTGAGCTTGATGTCGGTACCGCGGCCTGCCATGTTGGTTGCTATGGTCACTGCTCCGAGGAGACGCTGCTCATTGTGTAGCAGTGTGGTTGCCGTCTTGCCCAAGAGGCTTGGATCGGAACCTTTCTGCCCATCTGTGGCAGCCTTGATGAGGCCATTCTGATGGCGTACTGCCGACGGCTGGTCGGTGAAAGCCTGTCCGTCGGTGGTTACATACACCATTCCAGATGTGCTCTTACCCGCCTCGGCCACAATCATGGCTTCCTTTTGGTGCAGCTTGGCATTAAGCACTTGGTGGGGAATTTTGCGCATGGTGAGCATTCGCGACAACAATTCGCTTATTTCTACGGAGGTAGTACCCACCAGACTTGGCCGCCCGCTGACGCGCATATTTTCTATTTCCTCGATGACAGCGGCATATTTCTCGCGTTGTGTCTTATAGACACGGTCGTCCATGTCGTTACGGATGACGGGCTTGTTGGTGGGTATTTCCACCACGTCGAGTTTGTATATGTCCCAGAACTCACCAGCTTCAGTGCTTGCTGTGCCAGTCATGCCAGCGAGCTTGTGGTACATGCGGAAATAGTTTTGCAAGGTGATGGTTGCGAAAGTCTGCGTCGCCGCCTCAACCTTCACATGCTCTTTTGCTTCGATTGCCTGATGCAGGCCGTCGCTCCATCGGCGGCCCTCCATGATGCGGCCTGTCTGCTCATCTACAATTTTCACTTCGCCGTCCATCACAACATACTCGTCGTCTTTGTTGAACATGGTGTAGGCTTTCAGCAACTGCTGCAGGGTGTGCACGCGGTCGCTTTGCACAGAATAGTGGTTGAGCAAATCGTCCTTTTTGTCTATGCGTTCCTGATCGGTGAGGTCTTTCTCGTTCTCCAGGGCTGAGAGCTGTGAGGCTATGTCGGGGAGAACGAACAAGTCCTTGTCGTGGACTTGGTTGGCAAGCCAGTCGAAGCCCTTGTCGGTAAGGTCGGCACTGTTGAGCTTCTCGTCGACAACGAAATACAATGGCTTGACAGCTTCTGGCATACGCCGATTGTTGTTTTCCATGTATATTTCCTCGGTTTTCTGCATCCCGCTCTTTATGCCATCCTCTGAAAGGAACTTGATGAGAGCCTTGTTCTTTGGCAGGGCCTTGTATGATCGGTATAGGCTTAGGAAACCTTCGTCGAGCAGCTGTTGTGCCTTGTTCTTGTCTTGTTCCTGACGACCCGCAGCGATTTTCTGCCTGGCGTCGGACAGCAGTTCCGTGGCTTGTCTGCGCTGTACGTCGTATAGCCTTTCCACGAGCGGCTGGTATTCCTCGTACATTTGGTTCTCGCCTTTTGGTACGGGGCCTGATATGATGAGTGGCGTGCGTGCGTCGTCGATGAGCACGGAGTCCACCTCATCGACGATGGCGAAGTTGTGGCGGCGTGGAACAAGGTCTTCTGGCGATAGTGCCATGTTGTCGCGCAGGTAGTCGAAGCCAAATTCGTTGTTGGTGCCGAACGTGATGTCAGCCTGATATGCCTTGCGGCGCTCTGGCGAGTTGGGCTGGTGCTTGTCAATGCAGTCCACCGAAAGTCCGTGGAACTCGTAGAGAGGCCCCATCCATTCGGAGTCGCGCTTGGCAAGATAGTCGTTTACGGTTACCATGTGCACGCCGTTGCCTGTCAAGGCGTTGAGAAACACTGGCAATGTTGCCACAAGGGTCTTGCCCTCACCAGTTGCCATCTCCGCAATCTTGCCCTGATGCAGGGCGATGCCGCCGAAAAGCTGCACGTCGTAGTGCACCATGTCCCATTTTATTTTGTTGCCGCCTGCTGTCCACTCGTTGTGGTATATAGCTTTGTCCCCATCGATGGTGATGAAGTCGTTCTTCGGGTTGGTGGCAAGTTCACGGTCAAAATCTGTGGCGGTAACAATGGTTTCCTCATTCTCTTTGAAGCGGCGGGCAGTGTCTTTGACAATGCTGAAAGCTACAGGCATGACATCGTTGAGAGCTTTCTCGAGGGTGTCGAGCATTTCCTTGTCTTGCTTGTCAATCTCGTTGAATAGGGGCTCGCGTTCGTCAATGGGAGTGTCCTCTATCTTGGAGCGCAATTCAGCCATCTTGTCCTTATAAGGCTTTGCCGCGTCCTGAACATATTTTTGTATTTCCTTGCTCTTGGCACGAAGCTCGTCGTTTGACAGGGCTTGGATTGCAGGGTATGCTTCTTTCACCTTCTCCACAAGTGGCTGGATGAGGCGCATGTCCCTGCTTGATTTGTCTCCGAAAATGGATTTTAAGAACTTTGTAAAATTCATATCTTGTTTTTCTTTATTTCATTTCTATAAATGTAAAATAGTCACAGCGAATCAGAATAGCGGTTGTGCCGTGCAGGCGTTTGGTGCCC
>CAZTUD010000201.1:0-5273 GCA_964616945.1 uncultured Prevotella sp.
TGCGCCGCGCCCGTATGGAGGGCAAGAACGCCTGCTGGGTGCCCGGCACCGACCACGCCTCGATAGCCACCGAAGCCAAGGTGGTGGGCAGACTTGCCGAGCAGGGCATAAAGAAAACCGACCTCATGCGCGAGCAATTCCTCGAACACGCTTGGGACTGGACACGCGAGCACGGCGGCATAATACTGAAGCAGCTGCGCAAGCTCGGCTGCTCGTGCGACTGGGACCGCACGGCGTTCACGATGGACGACGTGCGCTCTAAAAGCGTGATTCATGTTTTCGTCGACCTCTATCGCAAAGGCCTCATCTACCGTGGCGTGCGCATGGTGAACTGGGATCCAAAGGCAAAGACGGCTCTCTCAGACGAGGAGGTTATCTACAAGGACGAGCATTCGAAGCTCTATTACCTTAAATACTACGTCGCCCCCGAAGACCAGGCAAAGGTTGAGCGCAAGGACGAGGGCAACGTAATGCACAAGGACGCGAAAGGCTACTACGCAGTGGTGGCCACCACACGCCCGGAAACAATAATGGGCGACACGGCAATGTGCATAAACCCAGAGGACGTGAAGAACACGTGGCTCAAGGGTATGCACGTCATAGTGCCGCAAGTGGGCAGGAAAATTCCCGTAATAGAAGACTCTTACGTTGACATACAGTTTGGCACGGGCTGTCTGAAAGTTACTCCCGCCCACGACGTGAACGACCATGCGCTTGGACTGAAGCACAACCTTGAGACCATCGACATCTTCAACGATGACGGCACCATATCAGAAGCTGCTGGCATGTACGTTGGCATGGACCGCATGGACGTGCGCAAGCAGATTTCCGAAGACTTGCAGAACGAGGGTTTGATGGAGAAAATTGAGGACTACGACAACAAGGTGGGCTTTTCTGAGCGCACCAACGTGCCCATCGAGCCGAAGCTCTCCACCCAGTGGTTCTTGAAGATGAAGCACTTCGCTGACATGGCATTGCCGCCAGTGATGGACGACGAGATTGAGTTCTTCCCGAAGAAATACAAGAACACTTATAAATATTGGCTTGAGAACATTAAGGACTGGTGCATCAGCCGCCAGCTGTGGTGGGGCCATCGCATACCCGCTTACTATTATAATAATGTGGACGGCAAGCGCGACTTCGTGGTTGCCGAGACAGCAGAGGAGGCCCTAAAGCTTGCGCAGGAAAAGAACCCCGCGCTGACAGCCGCCGACCTTGAGCAGGAAAGCGATTGCTTAGACACGTGGTTCTCGTCGTGGCTCTGGCCAATATCCTTGTTCAACGGCATACTTGACCCCGACAATGAGGAGATAAAGTATTATTATCCCACGTCCGACCTCGTAACGGGTCCCGACATCATTTTCTTCTGGGTTGCCCGAATGATTATGGCTGGCTACGAATATCGTGGCGACAAGCCGTTCAAGCATGTCTATTTCACGGGCATCGTGCGCGACAAGATTGGTCGCAAGATGTCGAAAAGCCTTGGCAATTCGCCCGACCCAATAGCCCTCATCGACAAATACGGGGCCGACGGCGTGCGCATGGGAATGATGCTCTCCGCCCCGGCTGGCAACGACATTCTCTTCGACGAGACACTCTGCGAGCAAGGACGCAACTTCAACAACAAGATTTGGAATGCCTTCCGCCTGATAAATGGATGGAAAGTAGTCAAGGATGAGGAAACTACCAACCCCTCACCCCTCACCCCTAACTCAACTGTCGTGGCCTGGTTCGACGCAAAACTGCGCGAGGCCAACGAGGTGATGGAAATGCAATTCAAGACCTACCGCATATCCGAGGCCTTGATGACCGTTTACCGCCTCTTCTGGGACGAGTTCTCGGCATGGTACTTGGAGATGGTGAAGCCTGCCTACGAAAACGGCGAGCAGCAGCCCATCGACCAAACCACAATGGATGCCACGCTGCGTTTCTTCGACACGCTTATGAAGATGCTCCACCCGTTTATGCCGTTCATAACCGAGGAGCTGTGGCAGCACGTCAGCGAGCGCAAGCCAGGAGAAAGCATTATGGTGGCACGAATGGAGATTGATGCTCCGACCGACGCTGACCGCAAACTTTGCGCCGACATTGAGCAGGTGAAGCAGATTGTGGCCGGTGTGAGAGCCGTGCGCAACGACAAGAACATCGCGCCGAAGAAAGCCCTTGAGCTTAACGCTATCGGCGAAAACCACTACGAGCAGTATGCCGACATAATATCGAAGATGGCAAACTTGAAGGCTTTCACCACCGTGGCTGAAAAAACTGCCGACGCTTCGGCATTCATGGTGGGTACCGACGAGTTTGCAGTGCCCGTTGGCGACCTCATCGACGTGGACGCAGAGATTGAGAAACAGGAAAAAGAACTCCAGCACCTTGAGGGTTTCCTCGCGGGAGTGGAGAAGAAACTCGGCAACGCCAACTTCGTGGCGCACGCACCAGAGGCGGTAGTGACTAAGGAACGCAAGAAGAAAAGCGACGCAGAGGAAAAAATAGTCTCGCTCAAGGAAAGTCTCAAAGCTTTAAAGGCAAAGAAATAAAAATACTACAATGATTACGGCACAAAAACACAACATTTCTGGAGCAGCATTCCACAGTCTGCTTCTGTTGCTCATCATGGTATTCCCATTCGCCTCATGCACCACGGAAGAGTCAGAAGACGTTGACGACATCAACAAGCAGACCGTCGTTGTGTTCATGCCGTGGTCAGGCTCTCAAACAAGCCAAGGACTTTACAGCTATTTCCTGCAAAACCTTGACAGCATTGAAGGCGCAATAAAGAGTGCAAAAACCATGAGCGGGCGCGTCGTGGTTTTTCTCAGTACGTCGGCTAATGCGTCGCGGCTTTACGAGATAACCTACGAGGGTGACAGCACAAGGCACACCACCCTACAGGAATACAGCGGCACCCCGTACACCACTGCGGAGGGCATAACACAGATACTGAACGACGTACAAAGCAACGCCTTCGCCTTGAACTATGCAATGATTATCGGCTGCCACGGTACAGGATGGACTTACAAGGAAGACTGGGAACAATACCCGTATTATACAAAACCATACGGCCTTTCCCCTACAAACCATCAAAACCCATTCAGCTCAAAAATTGCTGGCAAAGGCGTGAAAGCCATTGACGGCAGCCCGCTGACCCGCTTCTACGGCAGCGTGAGCGACATGAGCTATGCCACCGACATCACCACCCTCGCCCAAGGCATTGCAGGGGCGGGGATGACAATGCAGTATATTCTTTTTGACGACTGCTACATGGCAAACGTAGAGACAGCCTACGAGCTGCGCAACGTTACCAATTTCCTTATCGGCTCGACCTCAGAGGTAATGGCCGTGGGAATGCCCTACCAGACGATGTGGACATATCTGGCTTCGGCAACACCCAACTATGCCTCGGCAGTAAGTGCGTTCAACACATTCTACAGCAGTTATGAATATCCATACGGGGCACTGTCGGCAATCGACTGCCGAAAGCTTGACGAAGTGGCAAACCGCATGAGGGGGATAAACGAACGCTACGCGCTTGCCGACAGTCTTGTTGACAGCCTGCAAGTGCTCGACGGCTTCCATACGCCAATCTTCTACGACCTTGCCGACTATGTGGAGCATCTGTGCAAAAACTCCGACATGTTGAACGACTTCAACTCAGCCCTCAGCAATGCCATAAAGTCCACTGCCCACACCGACAGCATTTACACGCATCTATACTGGGGAGAAAGCTACGCCTTCAAGGTTGACCGCTACTCTGGCATTACTGTTTCGGATCCCAGCCGAAACAGCGTCGCCATCAAAGGACGCGAGAAAACGGCATGGTGGAAAGCCACACACTAAAAAAGCAGTTGCCACTATGCGGTGGCAACTGCTTTTTTTTCTTTGCCCAAACACTCGTTACAAACGCCTTTGTAATATAACTGCGCTTCGTCCACAAGATTGCCAGCAACAGCAAACGGCTTTCTATAGACAGGAGCCTTTACGTCCATGAGGTCGTACACGCGGCCACATTGCTTGCAAAAGAAATGGACGTGGGGATGAATGTCGCCATCATAGCAGACGCGATGGTCGTCGATGGTTATCATCTGGGCAGCATGATGCTCGGCAAAAAGGCGCAGAGTGTTGTAAACGGTGGTACGGCTCAAAGACGGTATCTCTGCAACCACACCTTGATAGACATCCTCAACAGTGGGGTGGGTATGGTGGGAGAGCAAAAAAGACATTATGGCAAGTCGTTGGGCCGAAGGCCTCAAACCTTTATCTTCAAGTCGCTTGTAAGCCAGCTTCTGGGCGGTCATCATTCTGTTATTCCTTGTTTTTGTAAAATCTGCTGCAAAGGTAAAGAAAAGAATAAAGACGGCAAAATAAAATTGGAAAAATTACAATAAAGCATTGTAACTTTTCCAATCTTATGGAATTAATCAGTTTGTGGTATCAGCAGCCTAATACCTCTTTTATCAGCTCGTCGGGTGATACAAGTTTCTGCTCACCTGTTGCCATATTTTTCAACGTTACCATTCCCTTGGCAATCTCGTCATCGCCAGCAAGTGCAACGTATGCAATGCCTTTGGCATTGGCATAGCCCATTTGCTTCTTCATCTTCGCATTGTCGGGATAAATTTCCGTGCGGATGCCAGCATTGCGGGCGGCAGCAGCGATAAGCATACAGTAGGCAGTCTCCTTGTCGCCAAAGTTTATAAACAGGAGCTGGGTGGCTGTAATGGCCTCCTTCGGATAAAGGTCAAGGGCGTTTAGGACATCGTATATGCGGTCGGCGCCAAAGCTTATGCCCACACCCGACAGACCTGGCATACCGAAGATGCCTGTAAGGTTGTCGTAGCGGCCACCGCCAGTGATGCTACCCATAGGCGTGTCAAGAGCCTTTACCTCGAATATCGCGCCTGTGTAATAGTTCAAGCCGCGGGCAAGCGTAAGGTCAAGCTCTATCTCGTTGTTCAAGCCCACACCTTTAAGGGCGTCAAGGATAAACCTTGTCTCCTCCACACCTCTCATGCCCGTCGCCGAACTTTGGAGCACGCCAGCTATCACCGCCAACTTCTCATCGTTGGAACCTTGCAGAGTAATTATGGGTTGCAGCTTCTGTATA
This sequence comes from uncultured Prevotella sp., assembly GCA_964616945.1. Classification (GTDB taxonomy): domain Bacteria; phylum Bacteroidota; class Bacteroidia; order Bacteroidales; family Bacteroidaceae; genus Prevotella. The sequence goes on from CAZTUD010000201.1 coordinate 5,105, forward strand.
GCTTCTTCAGGCAAACCGTCCTGACGAAGCTCCTCGTTGACATTGTCAAGCCCAATCTTGTCAAGCTTGTCAATGGCTACGGTAATATCCACTATTTTGTCAGCCTCGCCAATGACTTCGGCAATGCCTGAAAGTATCTTGCGGTTGTTTATCTTGATGCAGACACGCA
>CAZTUD010000202.1:0-5262 GCA_964616945.1 uncultured Prevotella sp.
GGCAACCTGGCCGCCCACTACGCCTTCAAGGGCATGGACGGCATGAAGCACGTGGGCTACTTCGTCACCCACAGCGAGCACCAGGCAATAGAGGCGGAGAGCATGTCGGCGGAGGTGATAATGGACAACTGCATACGCTGCCACAAGCAGCTCAACCAAGAGTTCGTGAAGACGGGGCGCATAGACTACATGGAGGCGAAGCGCGGCGAGGGCCACGCCTGCTGGGACTGCCACCGCAACGTGCCGCACATGGGCAAGAACTCGCTGTCGTCAACGCCCAACGCCGAATATGAGGAGCCCATACCACCCTCGCCCGTGCCGAAGTGGCTGCAAAAATGCTTTGAGAATTGAGGTTTGAGATTTATGATTACCAAGACAGCTAAAGTCTTTCTTTCATAAAACCCAAGACCCAAAACCCAAGACCCAAACTGGCATGGTAATCATAAACCTCAAACCTCAATTCTCAAAACTCAAAACTCAAAACACAAGATATGGCAAAGAAACTGAAAAAATGGCAAGGCTGGCTGCTCTTCGGTGGCTGCCTGTTGGTAGTGTTCATACTCGGCCTGCTATGCTCGTCGCTGCTTGAGCGCAGGGCGGAGGTGGCAAGCGTGTTCAACAACCGCCGCACCCCAGGGGAGGACTCCATAGTGTCGCAAAACGAGAAGTTCGCCGAAGACTTCCCGCGCGAGTACCAGTCGTGGTCGATGACTGAGGACACCACTTTCGAGAGCCGCTACAACGGCTCGGCGGCAAGGGACGTGCTGGAGGAGAACCCCGCCATAGTCATCAACTGGGCTGGCTACGCCTTCTCGCGCGAGTACAACACGCCGCGTGGACACCGCCACTGCATCGAGGACCTGATACACATCTTGCGCACCGGCTCGCCGGGCGTTGACGGCATGGACGACATGCAGCCCGGCACGTGCTGGACGTGCAAGGGTCCGGACGTGCCCAGACTGATGCGCGAGAAAGGCACCAACGCCTTCTATACCGCCAAGTGGAGCGACTGGGGGCCGGAGGTGATGAACACCGTGGGCTGCAGCGACTGCCACGACGCGCGCACAATGGACCTGAAGCCCGCCCGCCCCGCGCTCTACGAGGCATGGGCACGCGTGGGCAAGGACGTGAAGAAGGCGAGCCACCAGGAGATGCGCTCGCTGGTCTGCGCACAGTGCCACACCGAATACTACTTTGAGAAAGAGAACGGCAACTACCTGCACTTCCCGCAGGAGAAAGGCATGACCTGCGAGGCGGCAGAGGAATACTACGACTCGATAGGCTTCTACGACTACATCCACCCGCTGTCGAAGGCGAAGATACTGAAGGCACAGCATCCGGGCTACGAGATGTCGCTACAGGGCATACATGCCCAGAGGGGCGTGTCGTGCGCCGACTGCCACATGCCCTACATCTCTGAGGGCGGCGTGAAATACACCGACCACCACATAATGAGCCCTCTGGCGCACATCGACCGCACCTGCCAGGTGTGCCACCGCCAATCGGCCGAGACGCTGAGGAAGAATGTCTATGAGCGGGAGGAGAAGGTGTTCACGTTCGCCAAGAAGACTGACGTGGAGCTTGCCGACGCCCACCTCATGGCAGAGTTCGCGTGGAAGCACGGGGCAACGGAAAAGGAGATGGAGAAGGCGTTGGGCGACATCCGCAAGAGCCAGTGGCGCTGGGACTACGCAATGGCTTCGCACGGAGCCGCCTTCCACGCCCCGCAGGAGTGCATGAGGCTGCTCGCCGACGCTATGGAATATGCCAAGGACGCGCAACTCGAATGCCAGAAAGTGGCGGGCATGCACGGCTGGAAGGGCAACATACCCCTGCCCGACATCAGCACGCGCGAGAAAGCGGCGAAATACATCGGCCTCGACATGTCAAAACTGCGCCAGCAGAAGAAAGACTTTGTTGACAGCGTGGTGCCGAAGTGGATAGAGACGGCGAAGAAGAACAAGCGGTTCATAACGAAGCCGATGTAAGCACTTTGAGGTTTGAGCTTTGAGGTTTGAGATTTATGATGTGGAAACCACCATACTCTTATCGTGAGGGCTCCGCCATAGTGGCGGGGCTTCTTGCTGTCGGCCTGATGCTGCAAGCGAGCGTGGGGCCGCTCGATTGGGACATATTCGCCAGCCCCGCCAACATCGTTGTGCTGGTGGTGTTTGTGTGGTTGCTCGTGGTGGCGTATGCCTTGAGGCGGCGCGTTTATTTCTTCCAATTCATGGCCACGGGCAAGGCCGCCGTGCCAGCAATAGTGGCGGCGTGCCTGCTCACCATCATCATGGGCCTGACGCGGCAGGTGGACTCCGCCCGCCAGCCCTACGACCACATAGGCCTCAGCAAGATGCTGAGCTTCTGGCCGTTCGTCCTCGTCTATGTGTGGATGACGGCAATCGTGGGGGAAGTGGCAATCGGGCAAATGCGCAATTTAATTTGTGAAGTTTCAAATGGTAATCATAAATCTCAAGCCTCAAATCTCAAACCTCAAAGCCTTTTGAGCCACATCGGCCTGTTCATCGTCCTGACGTGCGGCACGCTCGGCTCCGCCGACATGCAGCGGCTGAAAATGTATTGCGAGCAGGGGAAGCCTGAGTGGCGAGGGCTCGATGCCTATAACACCGTCCACGAATTGCCCCTCGCCATAGAACTTGAGAAGTTCACCATCGACGAGTACCCGCCCAAGCTCATGGTCATCGACGCGCAAGGCCGCCCGCTGCCCTTGGGCAAGCCGCAGACGCTCAGCATAGACACAGCATTCAAGGGCGGAGAGCTGCAAGGATGGACGGTGAACGTGGCAAGGCGCATCGACAACGCCCTGCCCGACACTGCCCCACGGCCCGCCTCCGCACCGACGCAATACGCCGCGTCGAAGAAGCCAGGCTCGGCGTGCGCACTCTTCGTGCACGCAAGGGATGGGTGCGTAGTGCGCGAGGGATGGGTGAGCAGCGGCAGCTACCTCTTTCCATGGAAAGGCCTTGACCTCGCCCACGGCTGCCAACTCGTCATGCCGCCGCGCGAGCCTAAGCGTTTCAGCTCTGTCATAGACGTTTACACCAAGGACGGCAAGAGCCTGCGGGCGGAAATTGAGGTGAACCATCCGTTCACGGTGAACGGCTGGAAAATCTACCAATACAGCTACAACCAGCAGATGGGCAAGTGGAGCACGCTCAGCGTCTTCGAACTCGTGCGCGACCCGTGGCTCCCCGTAGTCTATCTCGGCATCCTGCTCCTCGCACTCGGCGCCATAGGCATGTTGTTTGGCAAGCCGAGAAAACATGGAAATCATAAATCTCAAATCTCAAACCTCAATTCTCAAAACAAACCATGATTTGGGACTATTTCACATACATCGGCGTTGTAGCGGCCCTGCTGTGGACAGCGGGAGCGGCGGCGGCATGGAAAGGGCGGCGGACTGCCGCTGTGGCGTTGACAATGGCGGGCATCGCAGGCTTGGCGGCATACGTGGCATCACTGTGGGGCACGCTCGGGCGGCCACCGCTGCGCACGATGGGCGAGACGCGGCTGTGGTACAGCCTGCTGCTGCCCGTGGCGGGAGTGACCATCTACGTGCGGTGGCGCTACCGGTGGATATTGTCTTTCTCCACGCTCCTCGCCACGGTGTTTGTGTGCATCAACATCCTCAAGCCGGAGATGCACAGCAAGACGCTCATGCCCGCGCTGCAAAGCCCGTGGTTCGCACCCCACGTCATAGTCTATATGATGGCATACGCGCTGATGGGCGCGGCATTCGTGATGGCCGTCTATCTGCTGTTCTTCAAAAAGAGGCATAAACCCAAAGGCGCAAATCCCAATCCCCAAGCCGACGACATGGCGGCCGTCGACAATCTGGTATATGCCAGCTACGCCTTCCTGACGCTCGGGATGCTCATGGGCGCGTTGTGGGCGAAAGAGGCGTGGGGCCACTACTGGAACTGGGACCCGAAAGAGACGTGGGCTGCGATAACGTGGCTCTCCTACCTCGTCTATATCCACTACCGCATGGGCGGCAAGGGCAGACCGAGAGTCGCGCTATGCATGGTCATAGCCTGCTTCTGCCTGCTACAGATGTGCTGGTGGGGCATCAACTACCTGCCCTCGGCGCAAGGCGCGAGCATACACACCTACAGCATGCAAAACTGACAAGCCAAACGCGAAATTTCATGCGCGGCTGCAATAATGGATAGTGAATTTTGAATTTTGAATTAAAAAAGCAGTATCTTTGCACCTGCTATGATTGATAACACTTCGGGGGAGAGCCACCGCCCCGGCAGAATAGAGGTGGTATGCGGCTCCATGTTCTCCGGCAAGACCGAGGAATTGATACGCCGCCTGAAACGCGCCCGCATTGCCCGCCAGCGGGTCATGATTTTCAAGCCCGCCTTGGACACCCGCTATTCCGACGTTGACGTGGTGAGCCACGACCACAACAGCATCATCTCCACGCCCGTCGGCGGCTCGCAGGAGATACTCAGGAAAGGCGCGGGCTACGACGTGATAGGCATAGACGAGGCGCAGTTTCTCGACGAGGGCATCGTTGACGTGTGCAACCGCCTCGCCTACAACGGCGTGCGCGTGATAGTGGCGGGGCTTGACATGGACTACCTCGGCAAGCCCTTCGGCCCGATGCCCGACCTGTGCGCCATTGCCGACGAGGTGACGAAGGTGCACGCCATCTGCGTGAAGTGCGGGTCGCTCGCCTATGCCAGCCACCGCCTCGTGAGGAACTCGGCGCAGGTGATGCTCGGCGAGAAGGAGGAGTACGAGCCGCTGTGCCGCGACTGCTTCAAGAAAGCCCTTGAAGAAGACGAGCGCAACTCCCGCTCGAAGAGCCTCTTCGAGCAGACGGAATGAAAAAGGAAAGACTATGGCAAACAACAATGAGATAACGTTCGACAAGTTCATACGCTGGACAGGCATAATACTGCTCGTCTGCGCCGTGCTGTACATGATAAACTACCTCAGTGCGGTGCTGATACCGTTCTTCGTGGCGTGGGTGTTTGCCTACCTGCTCTACCCCGTGGTGAAATTTATTGAAAACAAGATGCACATCCGCGTGCGGGCACTGTCAATCATACTGACATTCATTTTCGTCATTGCCATCGTTGGCGGCATCGTTTACCTCATCATCCCGCCGATGATTGAGCAGTTCCAGAAACTCTACGACATACTTGCCCACTGGCTGCACGAGACGACGCACACCAACGACCTGACATCGTGGCTCAGCGCAAGATTCACCGAGAACCAAGAAGCCAT
>CAZTUD010000203.1:0-5240 GCA_964616945.1 uncultured Prevotella sp.
GCCCCCTCTTGCGGCAAACTCCCGCCCTGCCTCGGTGGGCATACGAAACGCCATGCCCGTGAGGTCGCGCAGACGGATGATGAATGCCTGGCAATCGTCCCAACTCACCTGCTCCACAGGCAGACGGGAGCCTGTATAATAAGACGGACGACTGCCCATCACAGCAAACCATTCCTCTTGCGTAACCTCGTAGCGGCTTATACGGAAGTCGGAGAGCGTTACTTCATGGACGGGCAGCTCGTCGGCAATCACGTCTTTCTCGCGCTGCTCACGCGTCGCACCCATGAGGAACGTGCCACCCCCGACATGCACCATGTTGGCAATAAGGCGTGTGATGACGCTGTCGCCCGTTGAAATTATTGCAGTGTTTCCTTCCATTCTTTCGTCACGACAAGCATTCCGTCCTTCCACTCCCACTTATTGAACGTTATGCTGCCCTCCTCGTTGAGGTATTTTGAAATGATACATCTGCCCTTCACATCTACTTCGGGGTTGGGGATTCCCATGAAACCATACACGTCCTCGAAGTGGTCTCGATCCCATACGTATGCTATGTAGAGCTTGTCGCCATCGACTCCAGTGCCGAGGTCGAAGAGCACGTCGGGAATACCATCGAAATTGATGTCCCATTCTGGAATTTCCTGAAGACCGTGGAAAATATCCAATGTCAACCCCATACCGATGTCTAACGCATGAGTTTCGCCATAATGCTTGCCATCAGCGGTGGTATAGCCAATGGTAATCCCGACAACCTCGTTGTCGTGGCATTTCGGCATGGGCGGATCCCATTTTACGGCGTTGCGGAGACGCAAGGACTGGGAATCTACGACCTCAACGCTGCCCCTTCCTAAGGAGTAGGAAGCCTGTGGCTTGGCGACTATTCCCATGTCGGTCGCAGTCGCATTTGATGTCTTGGCCTGTGCCTGTGTGCGATTGCCTGAGCAGGCGGCAAGGGCGAAAGCAAGCAACGCCACAGCCAATAAACCATTGTTCTTCATCGTGCGGTTATTCATTTTAGTTCTTGCCCGCTTTCAAGAAGTCGGCAAGCTTTTTCGACGAATAGCTCTGCTTGTCGCCATACTTTACTGGCGGGTTATCAGCGTAACGCTTTGATGGCTTGCTCTTCTTGAAACCCTTGCCCGACTCGGCGTATGTCATCTTGCTCACGGCCCCCTTCTTGAAGCCTACGATGTAGCCGTCGTGGTCGCGCAGGATGCCCTTGGCATACCATCCGAGGTGCTTGCCGTTGAAGCCATAGACGCTCGTGTTGGAACCAGTCGTCTTCAGATATGCCACTGGCGTACCGTCCCAAAGATAGATAGTCTTGTCGGCATCAGCCATATTTATGAATGCCCTCGGCTCGCCCTGAGAGTCGAAGAGTGTCACTTCCTCCGCACTTGCCATCAATGGCAGGCAAAGAAGGGTAAGCATGATAAAAAAACCTTTTTCATAGTTTCAATTTTTGTTCCGCAAACTGTTGTTTTAGTTGGTCAGCAAAGAGACTTGCGGTCTTGTCCCGTGCCAACGCTTCACTATTCTCATCGGTGGGCTTCGGATAACGGACGGCTTCCATTGCTTCATCCGCATTCACCGTCAACCCATCTACCTTTCTGGAGAAAGACAAGGAAAATATGGATGACTCGTCACGTACACTCTGTTGAATAGTGATGACAAGGGGGGCGGATGTGAATGACGTTGTGGTTATAGTGTTATAAGAATACAGACGGTCAAAATTATAATCATAATTTGAATTAAACGTTCCGCTCTTGTGGTAGCCCTTTTCCGTATCGTCCATGCGAATGCCGTAGTCGCGCGTGATGGTTACCTGCAGACTACCTGTCTTGTAGTAACCTGCGAAACTCTGACTCCCCTTCATCTGTACCCAACCTTTGTTGGTAAGCACCTCGGCTACAGTACCCACTTCGCGCATCGTCTTTTCCCTAAGCGAATTGGTTGCGTTTTTGACGGGTGCAGTAGTCGTCACCTCGCCCGCCGTCATGTCGCCGTCGAGCAAGATGTCGGCGATGCTCAACAAGAAAACCTTGTAGCTACTGGCAACCTGCGTGCGGATAATCAACATTGGGTTGAAGTCTGGGCCAAGGTTCGTCTGCAACAGCTCCACGGCCTTGCCCTGAATGCCTTTTACGGTTGCCGACGACGGATTCTGGGTCGCAGTGCCGAAGAGCGTCTCCGCCACCTGTTTGCACTTGCCAGTGTTGAAGTCGATGCGAACACTGCCGTCGCCGAGAATTGTGGCGGTGTAGAGGCTTGAGGCTTGAGACTTGTCAAGCGCGGCATGCACCGCTGCAAAAGGCAACATCAAGACAAGGAGGAAAGAAAAAAACAGTCTGTTCATGTTTTGTCGTTTTAAGAATTTTAGTATGACCAAGGCCTGCTCATTCTATGGGTTGCCAGTCGAGATGCAGGTCGTCGATGCCCTTCGCACGTTTGTCAAAGGCGGCCGCTATGGCTTCGCCTTCACCAGCAGGAAGCTTCTTGCCGCCCAACCTATAGACTGGCTTGAACGTATATTCGCCGCCGTCGTACACCCGCTCTGCCTGTACGAGCATCGTGCGTGCCACCTTGCTGTCTTTCAGGAAAGAATATCTGTCGTCGGTGTAGTCTTCGCTTGAAGCATCCGACTGGCGAACGATTGCATCCTTGCCAATGCAGAATTCCAGCTTGCCGCCATCAGGCTCCTGCACGCCAAGGAAGTCCATGTCTGGGTCAGTGGCCTTTGTCCATCCACCCATGCTGAATGCGGCATAGCATCCGTTGGCTTCGTCGCGCAGGATGACTTCGGACAATCCGTCCTGGTCGATGTCAATGGAAGCCCATGTGGTGAACTGTAGTCGGTCCGTGTCCCTGATGCAAACTATATGCGACCTGGCAATCTGTATCAGCGTGCGGAACTGTGCCAACGTAGGGCAGTAGCCGCCAGCTTCCACCTTTGCATTTTGGCATGTTCCACTGCAAAGTGAAAGGCTGGTAGCGGCAAGGATGGCGAGTCGCATTTTCATTTTTGATGTAATATTAGTACCTGACCTTAATACTCAGTCGCATAATCTTTGCCCGTCTCGATATCGAAGCCGTTGGGAGCTACGGAAAACTCAATATGCGGAGTGCCGTCATCGTCAGTCCATGTCGTGAAGCGCACCTCGCCTGTGGTCAGTTGGGCTACAAAGTTCTGCCTTTGGTCGGCATTGCCGTTTGGCAGGTCGGCTGATGTCGCCGGCTGATAGGTGCCCTCGAGATATGGGGCATCTGTCGCCCCCCTGTCGCAGAGCAGGAAGTTCCAGTCGTAGGTGAGTACTACGGAGTATTGGCCCACATGGTACTCTGCCCAGTTGGCAATCTGCACGTTTGAGCTTTTCAATACGGTTTCTTTGCCGTCCTTACTGACGGCAACTATAGTGGTCATGCCGTCCTTGTCTTTCTTCTTCACGTCAACGACGTTGCTGACAAAGCTCAACGGCCCGCTACACGCCAAGTCTCCCCTTTCCACAAGGTCCATCTCACTGAACACCGCCACATGGCCGTCGCTGGTAATCATAAACAAGTTTCGTCCTGGGTCATCTTTGTCATCGTCAGCCCACTCGTTTGCCATGACGAGCTTTACCACATGGTCGATGTTCTGCACGATGTTGTCGTCGGGTTCCGACCATTTCTTGCCCATATCTTCAGCGTAGTTGGCAAGCCTTTTATTGTTGAAAACCAGCTCTATGCGTCCTCCGTCAATGATGCGCGCGGCATAATTCTGGTCAGCGGGGCAGGTGAATGCTTGAGAATTGAAATCTGAGGATTGAGGATTTGTGATTGAGGATTGCTCGGTGAGGGTAGAGCCGATGCCGTTGTTGGCTTTCACGCCATTGCCTGTGCATGCCATGCAGCCGCACGTCATGGCGGCAGCACAGAGCAGGATGATGGCGGAAAAACGTTTGTGCAAAATGGAGGTTCTCATATTCATATTAGTTTTAGTATCTTCCGCGGAGTAGCTGTTCGCGTGCTCCTGTCCGTATGGGGCAGTTGGGTGTGGCATTGGCAAGCCGTTCGGGTACTTCGTCGAAACGGATGTATGCACGCGACCGTTCGTCAACCTCCTCTATCGTGAAGCGCACCGTGTGCGGCCCAAGCTTGGCGACATAGTGGCGCGTAGTGTCGTCAGGGTTGAGGTCCTTGACGCTTGCTGGCTGGAACGTCCCGTCAATGTCGATGCCTTTCGGGGCAGGATAGTAGAACCGCATGTCCCAGTCCTCGGAGAAGTCGAGGCAGTAGCCGTCGCCGATGCTGTAGTTGTTGCAGAGCAATGCCGCAGTCTGTATCTCGGTCTTGTGGCCCGCCTTGTCCACAGCATAGATGACCGTGCCCTCGTCGCCAATAGTTTCCTTGACCCCCGTCGCTCCGCTGACGAAGCTCAACGGTCCGCTGCACAGCATGTCGCCATCTCTCAGCACATCGACGATGCACAGCATTGCCACGTGGCCGTCGGCGGTGCGCATGTACAGGTATGGATTCACCCCGCCGCCGTTGTTGGTTTGCAGCAGCTCTACCACGCCGCTGATGTTTCTCACCATCGGGCACTCGTCAACCGTAAGGGCTTCGGGCCTCCATTTCCTTTCATAAACCTCTGTGACCATGCGCTTGCAGCTTTCCTCATTGAAAGCGAGCTGCACACGGCCGTCCTCGACAATGCGTGCCGCATAGAGCAGCGAGTCAGGACACGTGAAAGGGTCTGTGGACTTGGCAACTGGTTGCACGGCATCAGGCTTGGCGGAGACCTCGGTTGCAGTCGTCTCTGCCACTTCTACGGAATCGGCATCAGCCCTGGCATTCCTGCCGCTGCCTGAGCATGACGGGAAACCTGCCGTCAGGGCGATGATAAGGACAATGTTAAACAATTTTCTTTTCATTGTAATGGATTTAATTACTTGCGGCTCGCCTCCTCTGCCTTTATGATGTCAATGTTTATCTGCTCTGCCTTGGAGAAATGCACGTTGTTGCCGGCATCCTCTGGGAGCGGGTCATACCACGGCTGGGCGGCGAAGTACTTCTTCAGGTCGGCGGAGGAGAAGCGGTAGCCGTGGCGGGCGAAAATCTCGTTGCGCATGTAGCGCAGGGCCTTCTTGTCGAGATATTGCAGCCAAGAGCGTTGCACGGGCAGGTCGGAGGTCGATGGCCATCGCCCAGCGGTGCCGTTCTGCCGGACGAGGTGTATGGTGCGCCCTCCAGGCACGTCCTCA
>CAZTUD010000204.1:0-5219 GCA_964616945.1 uncultured Prevotella sp.
CTTTACGAGAGCCTACGCGACCGTGAGGACACCAGCTATTGCTTTCCTGCAAAAACTACTATAAAGTTGAAGACAGACTGACATACCCTGCCAGTCGGAAAGTCCATCGTAGGGCAATTTTCAAAAACTTTCAGAAATATTCTCTTAAAAATTTGCATGTGTCAAAATAAACCATTACCTTTGCACACGCTTTCAAGGCAAACCCTTTTGAGTTAAAGGTTCACCCCTTATGTCCAAAAGTACTTGTAAGCATCATTTTTAAGTGATGGCGGGATAGCTCAGCTGGTTAGAGCGTCGGATTCATAATCCGGAGGTCGTGGGTTCGGGTCCCACCCCCGCTACTTTTTAATCTTTCTAAGCCCCTTGCAAATCAAACGTTTGCAAGGTTTTGTGTTTTACAGGGGTGCAAATAGGTTGCAAAACATAACAAGAACTTTGGCTGCTTACAGGCTTTAGGAGTACCAAAAAAGGGTTTACCCATTTCCCAACGGATAAACCCCACCTTACAATATTTTCTTCATTTTTTGCTACAACTTTTATTTCACTATACACTCGGGGATGCAAAGACATACCGAGAGCCATCCTCTCCGCGCGCTCAATGTAACCTTTGTCAGACATGTGGCGCAACTGCTTTTTGACAGCGGAAGTGGCGATGCCAACCTTCTTGCTCAATGCTTCTATGGCAACATCAGACTCTTCCTTCAGAGTCTTTAAAATAACTGGCGTTGACTTGCTGCGGAACACAATCTTCTTGCCATCATATCACCATACATTTGGCGACTGCTCCGTTGCGAAATCAATGTCATACTGAATCTCAGTGGCGACAAGTTTTTTGGAAGTAACGGTCAAACGCGACTATCTGTTTTACATAGGCCAGCCATGACGGGAAAGGATGTAGTTGACCATAAGCCTCGCCATTCTGCCATTACCATCCTCAAAGGAGTGTATTCGAATATAACAGTAATGTGTTGCCTTCCATGTGGTTACTGTTATAGTTGTAATCGACAGTGAAACGTTGGCTAAGCAGATAGTGTTTTGCGGCTGTCCAGTGGCTGCAACCCCATCCAAGTATTATAAAGTTGGTCTGATTTCTTCATTTTTAGTGCTTTTTTGCTTCTGAAGGTGGCCAGTGGCTACCTTTGAAAGTGTTTTTATAACGTTTTTACATTTGGTTTATTATAATATCAAGCCATAAATCTATCTATTATACAAAGCTGCAAGTAAAAAAGATAGACATATTTTGTTTGGGTTGCAAAGTTCCAACTCCGCAACATGGTCACTATCCACGAAGCGGATGTGGCGGCGACGGCGTTGGGGCGGCGCGGCAAGGCTTTCAAGGCATGGCGGCAAAGGCGTTCTCGCAAGCCTCAAAAACTTGCGTGGCGGCAGTTTGCAAGCGTGCAGTGGCATTATGCCAATCGATGAAAAATCAGAAATCTTACAGACCTTACACCTTACAACCTTACATTAAGGTATATCCAATGTGCGATTTGTTAAATATTAAATTTTCGTTACCAAAGAGAATAGAGATAAGTAATTAATATATAATATATTAATAATAATTATTATAAATATATTTTACTCAAGGTCTCCCTTTGTGAGAATGCGAAGCACCTTAATGTAAGGTTGTAAGGTGTAAGGTTGTAAGAAAAGCGAGACCTTTAATCACCGCCTAACTTATTTCTTCTCAAGCATTAGGTGGCCTTCTAAACGTTACCAACTTTACCAACTTTTACCAAATTCCTACCAAATTTCTACCAACTTTACCAAATTTCTACCAAATTTCTACCAACTTTACCAACTTGTGAGCAAGCTACTTTTTTTTCTTTACTTTTGCAGCGTCGATAAGACATTAACTTCATAATAATAATTAAAACAACAAAGCCATGAAAGTACAAGTAATCATGCCAGACGCTGACTATCAGCAAATCATCTACGACGAGGCTGACGCCTCGACAAACTTTATCAGTAACACCATCTAAACCAGTCAATCTATGTTCGATTATTCATCAAACGCACGGCGACCGCATACGGTCGAGTGTACACAAGACATTTTCGAGACGGTAACGCGATCATTAACCGTTTCTTTCATCTGCGCAGAAATACGCGACGCGCTGGAGAAGGTGAAGCGTGGCGAAATGTCGCGTGAGGACTTCGAGACCTTCAAGCGGCAGAAAAAGATAGAGCTGCCCGCATTCCTCTTCCAGGCGCATTTCCGCGACAACCGCCGCCACAACTCGTCGGCTGAGCCGAGCGGATTGTCGATATTCGACATCGACCACATCAGCCTCACCCCCGACCCCTCTCCCAAAGGAGAGGGGAGTGGAATGCCACTTGGCTCACTGCTCATCGACCATGCCCTAAAGCATGAGGCAATAACCGACGGGAAAACGCTGGCCACGCTGAGGAAGCTCGGCATCGTCCTCGCCCATGTAACACCTTCCACGGAAGGCTTGCGCCTCGTGTTCGTCCTCAACGATGGCGAGACACCACAGGACGGGCAAAGAAGACTTGCCTCGATGCTCGGTATTGACAAGTATGACGAGTCGGTGAAGGACTTGGCAAGGTGCTCGTTCGCGGTGCCGCAAGACTACATCCTTTATATTGACAAGGAGGCTCTTTTCGCAAACCACTCACAACAACACTCAAACACAAACACTGAAAACAATGGCAATACTAATCCTACTCATCTTCTTGTATCTGCTCCTGCTGTCGTATCTGAGCAAACAGGTAAGGACGAAAGTGTGCTGAATTCTAAAGTAGGGGGTATGCCACTACAGGCTAACCTCCGAATCTTTGACGAGGCAATAGAAAGCGCAGGTCTCACTCTTGACAACCTCAACAACATCGGCACACGCCACAACTCGCTGATTACAATCCTCTCGATGGGCATCTGTCGGTTGATGTCAAAAGAGCAGCTTACGGCTGTCGTTGCTGAAAGAATGCCAGAGTATAGCAAGGAGAAAGACTGCCAAGACCTTATTCGTGACTTCTACGCCAAGTACACTGACAACAACCGCCCGATGTCGGGAAAGCTGCGCAAGATTTACACGGATAGCTTGAAGTCAGACAAATCAAAAATCGCAATCCTCAAATCTCAAACCTCAAAGAACGAGGACCTTGACCCCGATGACAAGCAAGACAAGGCAGAAAAAGAGAATGCCCTTGTCAAGCGCATCTTGAAGAAGCTTCCACGTGGCTTGAAAGAGTCGATAGACGGCGTGCCTGAGAGCATGAAGATGCCTGTGCTTTGCGCAGTCCTTCCCATTGCAGCCGCTTACGCCGATGGCGTGACAGTCCGCTATTGCGACGGGGCAATCCAAAGGCTCGGTCTGATGTCAATCATCGTAGGGCCACAGGCAAGCGGCAAGTCTGCTTGCAAGCGTAAGGTGGAATTGTGGGAGCGTCAGATGAAGGACGAGGACGCACGGGCGCGTGAGATAGAGGACCAGTGGAAAGAGGCCAAGAAGTCGAAGAAAGCCAACGAGAAGTCGCCTGAAGACCCGATGGTGATGATTCGCTCAGTGCCCGCCACAATATCCTGCTCCACATTGCTCAGACGTCTCAAGAACTCACGTGGCCATTGCCTTTGAACCTTCTGCGAGGAGCTCGACACGCTGCGCAAGACCAACGGCGCAGGCTCGTGGTCGTCGAAGTACGACATCTACCGCCTTGGCTTCGACTATGGCGAATGGGGGCAGGACTACAACTCTGACCAGGCAGTCAGCGGAGTGGTGAATGTTGCCTATAACTTCTCCATCCTTGGAACCTACGGCGCATTGCGCAAATGCTTCCGTGGCGACAACGTAGAGAATGGACTTTCCTCACGAATGATAATCGCCGAGATGCCCGATGCCGCCTTTGCGCCAATGCCGAAATACAACCAGTCAACCGCCGACATAGCGGCAGCAATTGACAATGCCGTGACATTGCTCCGCTCACAGACGGGCTTTGTTGACACGCCAAGGCTGCGCAAGGCGATAGAGGATTGGGTTGAGACGAAGCGCATTGAGGCTATGGCAGACGGCGACATCGTTAAGGACACCTACCGCAAGCGCGCGGCTGTAATCGGTTTCCGCTGCGGGGTGGTGGCAAGGCTGTTGACAGGCAAGGAGAGCAATGCCGTGACCGACTTTGCCACCATGATGGCTCAATACGTTCTTGACGAGCAATGCACGATTTTCGGGGCAAGCTTGAAAAACGAGTACAAGCAGTCAGCCAACGAGCAAGAGCGACGCTCCGTCAACGGCTCAGTCTTTGACAACCTTCCGCCCGTATTCACCTTGGACGACATCCAGCAGATAAAGGGGCCTTCTGCCAACCGCCAGGCACTCTACACGATAATATCCCGTTGGAAGAAATCGTCATGGATAACAAAGACTGGTGTCAACCAATGGAAGAAGGCAAGAAACCGCATATCTGCCTAAGTTCATGCTAACAGTTTACTACAAGTCTTAAAACTTTCTAATCGCCAAGGCAACATTCGCTTTGCTTTGGCGATTTCCATTTCTTACAATCTTACACCTTACAACCTTACATTAAGGTCTGTTGAGTGCGTTTTTTTCAGTGCTGGCACTTATGGGGGAAAATCCTAATGCACTTGATTTTGCGATTTTCCCCAATCCAGCAACTATTTTTGCCAACATCTTTTAGAAAAAACTTCGCGATTAGCTTTGCGTTTCCGCCTATTATACCTATTTTTGCAAGCAACAATGACTTGAAGTAGAAGATAGTGCTCAATAAAGACTATGGCAAACACACAGGAACCGACAAAGCAAGAAAAGCGCATACCCAGAGAGATAATAACCGTGGTGCTGCTGTGGCTGCTTGCCACTGCGCCAAGCGTGTTGGCGCAAGAGGAGGACTATGGTGTTGCCAGGCGACAGGGCTATGGGGAATTGTTCGTGGCTACAGCGGTGCCCGACAGCGTGTTCACGCGGATGCAGGGCAAGTCTTATCCGAAAGACTGCCCTGTCAGCCGTGGGGAGTTGCGCTACGTGAGGGTGCTGCACGTGGGCTTTGACGGCAGGACTCACTTGGGTGAGCTTGTGTGCAACAAGGCTATTGCCGCCAACTTGATTGACGTTTTCAAGACTTTGTATGAGGAGCGTTACCCGATAGAGAGCATAAGGCTTATCGACGACTTCGGCGCGAGCGACGAGCGGTCGATGCGTGCCAACAACACCAGCGCCTTCTGCTACCGTGAGGTGAAAGGCAGC
>CAZTUD010000205.1:0-5187 GCA_964616945.1 uncultured Prevotella sp.
GGCCTCAGCAAGGACTATGAGGTGAGCTGCGAGGAGCTTGACTTCCTCAACGACATTGCCAAGGAAGACGGCGTAACCGGCAGCCGCATCATGGGCGGCGGCTTTGGAGGTTGCACCATCAACCTTGTGAAAGATGAAGTTTACGACAACTTCATCACGGATGCCAAGAAACGCTTCAGCGAGAAATATGGCCATGAGCCAGTTGTCATCGAGGTAGTAATCGGCGACGGTTCAAGGCGCATTTGCTGACACAACCTTTACAATAGGGGCATGACTTTTCATGCCCCTTTTTCATTATGCTAAGACTGCTTTTCCTTTTGCTTTTCTCCCCTCTCCTCGCTTTCGGACAAATTTCCGTGAAACAAAATGCACAGCATTGTTTCCCCGACAGCATACCACCAGGCAACTATAGTGGAATTGCGTGGCTTGGCAACGACAAGTACGCCGTGGTAAGCGACAAGTCGGAAGAAGACGGCTTCTTTGTCTTCGAAATAAGAACAGACTCCATAACCGGAGAAATACTCTCGGCCAAAAACCTTGGCTTCAAGTCGAACGGGCAACAAAACCGCGACAACGAAGGCATTGCCTATAATCCCAACTCCAACACCATTTTCATCAGTGGAGAGGCCGACAATGTAATCAAGGAATACGACATGGACGGCAAGCTTACGGGCAGGGTCATCCCCCCCACCCCACTCTACAACAACTTGTCTGGCAACCTCGGCCTCGAAGCCTTGAGCTATAATGCCAACACGCACACCCTCTGGACATGCAATGAAAGCGGAGAGGTAATTGTGCAAAGCTATAATGATGAGCTAAAGCCAACAGCAGTCTTCAGCTACATCATGGACGAGCCTGTGGCGGACAAGGCAAAGGCTGAGTTTTATGCCCACGGCATAGGAACGCTTTGCGCCTTGGACAATGGTGGCATACTACTATTGGAGAGGGAACTATATGTCCCCCCAAAGAAAATCGGCTCGTTTGTCAACTGCAAACTCTACTATTGCCTCCCTACTCTTGCACAGGCTATAAACCCAACCAACTCATCCCATGAAGCCAACAGCATCACATTGAACAAAGAACTACTGACAAGCTGGCGCACGTCGCTCACCGTATTTGGCAGGAGCTTCGCCAACTATGAGGGTATGTGCTTAGGTCCCAAACTGCACGACGGCTCACGCATCATGTTGCTTGTCGCCGATTCGCAAAACCAGTATAGGCATGTACTCAAAGACTGGATGAAGAGCTTGAAGATAGTTCTTCCAAGTCGTCAGGATTTTCCTTAACCGCACCCTTGCGCAAATCCCTCAGCCTCTCGTATTCGTCGAAACTATACTTACGCCCGACAAACAATGTCAAGCCCAAGGATATGAGCGAAGCCGTCAAAACAACGATATAAAACAAGACTTGGAAAGCCGCCGCCGTAAGCAAGCTTACCCCACACATCACCATCGCGAACAACAAGAAAGGTGCGGAAAAAAATACCAAACTGGCCATTTGCTTAGAGGCGACAACAATGGATGCCTCAAGGGCACGCCTCACAAAGTGGCGCACAGCCTCGCGGTGCGTGGCACCATTGCCCAGCAAATAGTCGTAGAGCTGATTGTGGTGGAGCAAGCCTGAATAGTATGTCTGCAAGCCCTTTGCGTTAATGCTGACCATGCCTCCCGCCACCAAGCCGACAAGGGGGACGAACCAGTGCGGCACAAAGGGATTGGTCTCCCCAAACACCAAGAAAAGCACGTAGAAGCTGGCAAATGCCACACCAACAAGGCAGCCAACGCAGACAGGAACTATCAACTTGCCTACTCTCAGTCTCGAATTACCCAAAGCCAGCACCCCCGAAAGTACAGCAAGGACAAAGAATGCAACAATGTCATAGAGAACGCTATTCAAGGCTACGGCACCATAGACCAACAAGGACATGAGCGCGACGCTCGCTATCATCACCACTACCGACCTCAGAAAACGATGCAGGATGCGCAGCTTGAAATAATAGCATATATAAAAAGGTATGACGAGAAGCAACAACCCGAGCAAAACGCCCGACACGGAAATATTCATAGTCTATAAGTTTACAATTTTGTTACACCTCATTCTATTCTCAACGCAAGTATAAACAACTTCCGCACCACCCGAAGAAACCACAGACAATATTTTCGCGGAAGTCTCTGACTGGACAATGTCGTCAATGAGAACTATTTTTCGTTTAAGCAAAGGCAGAATGGACATCAATATTATTTTCCTTACCTCCGGCTTTAGCGCATCCAAAGACTTGTCGTAAAACGATTCATCGATACCCACAGAACGCCACACGCCAAACAGCTCATCCTTGCCGACGGCAAGGGATGCGTTGACGTGCAAACTAAGCAAATCCTGCACGAGGCATTCCACGCTCATCTCCCCCGTTGGCACGGCTTGCGGCACATATGCCATCATCTTCCTGAAATAGTATGCCGAACCAGGCGCGACTATCTCACCGTCAATAGTGATAAAGCCCGATTTTGTGGGAGCAAGCCCAAGCACGGCACACAGCACCCGGCTTTTGCCAGAGCCATGTGCTCCGCAGAGGCACGCAACATCACCATCGCCGACAACTAAAGAAAACTGCTTCGATTGGCTATCATTCAAAAGCTGAACACTCGTGTTTTTAAACTCCAACATCCCGTAGCTTATCCTTATATGCTTAAAGTTTGCTACAAAGATAATACAAATAAAATCATCAAGGACATTTGGCAGAGAGTTTTTTTCATTTTCAATCATTTTTTACGATTATATTCCTTAATTTTGCACTAAATAGAAATACAGCCACAACCAACCAGTACAATGCAAGAAAACAAATTCATGTTACCCGCCGAATGGGATGTACAGAGCGGTGTACAGCTCACATGGCCACACAAGGAGACCGACTGGCAACCCTATCTCGCCGACATAGAGGCAACTTTCCTTAAACTCGCGGAAGCGATTGCCAACAGGGAGAGGCTGATTATCGCGACTCCATGCATAGAGGAACTGAGGATGAAACTCGCGGCTAACTTATCGACAACAACGCTACACAACATTTCTGTTTACGGCTGTCCAAGCAATGACACGTGGGCAAGAGACCACGGAGCCATAACCATCGTGGGACAAACGCCAGACCCTCTTAGCCCCAACTATCGCCTGCTCGATTTCAAATTCAACGGATGGGGAGAAAAATTTGCCGCCACCAAGGACAACACCATCACGCGCACCCTATACAAGCAGGGAGCATTCAACGGTGAACTGGTTGACTGCGAAGACTTTGTACTTGAAGGCGGCTCCATCGAGAGCGACGGCAAAGGCACGATTATGACTACTTCACTTTGCCTTTTGGCACCACATCGCAACCAGCCAATGACAAAAGAAGACATAGAAAAGCAACTGCTCCAACGACTTTGCGCCAAAAAAGTGATATGGATAGACCACGGACACCTCATAGGCGACGACACCGACGGACACATCGATACCATAGCACGGTTTGCCCCCAACGACACTATAATCTACGTGGGATGCGACAACAAAGACGACCCACAATATGGAGACTTCCAAGACTTGGAAAGACAGCTGCAAGACCTATGGACACCATCGGGGAAGCCATACAATCTCGTAAAGCTTCCAATGCCCCAGCCCATTTTAGACCACGGCGAACGGCTTCCCGCCACTTACGCCAATTTCCTTGTCATAAACGGGGCGGTCATCGTGCCTACCTACCACCAGCCACACAATGACAATCAAGCCATGTCATTGATAGGCAACGCATTCCCAGACAGGGAAGTCATCGGCATCGATGCCACCACAATAATCCGGCAGCACGGCTCCATACATTGTCTAACCATGCAAATTCCCCAAGGGTGCATAAGATAAAAAAGCAACATGAAACTAAAAGTAGGAATTATACAGCAACACAACGTTGCCGACAGCAAGGACAACATCGGCAGATTGTCAGAAAAGATTGAACGCCTTGTGCAAGAGGGCGCACGGCTCGTTGTACTACAAGAACTGCACAACTCACTTTACTTCTGCCAGACAGAGGACGTGGACAAGTTCGACCTTGCGGAGCCAATCCCCGGCCCATCTACAGCATTCTTCGGCAATCTCGCAAAAAAGATGCAAATTGTCATCGTAACCTCCCTTTTCGAACGGCGTGCGCCAGGGCTTTACCACAACACCGCAGTAGTGTTGGAAAAAGACGGCTCCATTGCGGGAATGTACCGCAAAATGCACATTCCAGACGACCCCGCCTATTATGAGAAATTCTATTTCACCCCAGGCGACCTCGGCTTCCACCCTATCGACACCTCAGTCGGACGGCTTGGGGTGCTCGTCTGCTGGGACCAGTGGTACCCCGAGGCAGCAAGGCTTATGGCACTGCAAGGCGCGGAGGTAATCATCTACCCCACGGCAATAGGCTACGAATCGAGCGACACAAAAGAGGAGCAACAACGCCAGCGCGAGGCATGGACGACAGTGCAGCGTGGCCATGCCGTAGCCAACGGGTTGCCCGTGATAACGGTAAACCGGACAGGCTTTGAGTCTGACCCAAGCGGTCATACCAATGGAATAAAGTTTTGGGGTTCGAGCTTTGTGGCGGGACCGCAAGGCGAAATAATCTATCACGCACCAGAGGACAAGGAAATTGAGGCGACAGTTGAAATAGACCTTAAGCGTTCCGAGCAGGTAAGGCGTTGGTGGCCATTCTTTCGTGACCGCCGCATTGACCAATACGGCGACATCCTAAA
The DNA here is from genome assembly GCA_964616945.1 of uncultured Prevotella sp. GTDB lineage: Bacteria > Bacteroidota > Bacteroidia > Bacteroidales > Bacteroidaceae > Prevotella. Next base: position 4,761 of record CAZTUD010000205.1, read on the forward strand.
GCGCTACGCATTTTAAACCAGTAATACCATACGAAAATCGGGGCAACCGTTTGGTTGCCCCGATTAACATTATTGTTATAAGGAAGAACGTTTGTTTAGAAGAAGAGATAGCGGTTGTCAACCACGTTTGCCTTAATATAAAGCTCGTTCATGTAGTTGCCAGCATACTGCATTGCCTTTTGGCGAAGCCTTGCTTCCTGAGACTTCTCGTCATACTTCTGGGCGTTTTTCGCACGCTTCACTACCTGGAACTGGAACACACCACCCATGCCTTTTACAGGATGAGAGCTGAAAGTTCCTTGCTTGGTTGCATAAACTGCTCCACTTAGTGCCGGTTCGCTGCTACCTGTAGCTTGCACAAACACGGGAGCAGCAAAAGTAACCTGGTTGACTGTCGTAACATTGGCTCCCTTGCCCTTGGCGGCAG
>CAZTUD010000206.1:0-5175 GCA_964616945.1 uncultured Prevotella sp.
TCGCTCGCCGCAACCACGAGAACAACGAGGTGTACATACACGACCTCAACAAATATGCCATAGGCTTCCACAACTGCCTGAGCATCCCCTTCGACAATCTTCTTTCCAAGGGCTTCCACACGCGCCAGGGCGACGTGCGCCCGGCAGGGTCGCTCAACACGGCCATGCAGCTCGTGGCGGTAATTTTCCAGCTGCAGAGCCTCGACCAGTTCGGCGGAGTGTCGGCGACCCACCTCGACTGGACAATGGTGCCTTTCTTCCGCAAGTCGTTCTTGAAGCACTACATTGCGGCGTGGGCACGCGACCAGAGCGAATACGACAGCACCGACTTCATCGCCCTCTACGACCAGACTTACACCGACCCGGTGGGAGTGACGCGCTCGGCATTCGAGAAGTGGAGCGACGGGCAAAAAGAGAAGTTCTTCCAAAAAACAGGATTGAAAAAAGAGGATTTCACCCTTGCCAACAAGGCAAGGCTCAACCAAAAATACTACAACAGCGCACTGTGCGACACCATCCACGAGCTGCACCAGGCCGTCGAGGCAATGTATCACAACCTCAACACGCTGCAAAGCCGCTCGGGCGACCAACTGCCGTTCACTTCCATCAACTACGGCACCTGCACCCTTGAGGAAGGCAGGCTCGTTACCCGCTCGCTGCTGCTCGGCTCGCTTGAGGGCATCGGCTTCCACCACAACACGCCCATCTTCCCCTGTGGCATATTCCAATACATGAAGGGAGTGAACGACCGCCCCGGCACGCCCAACTACGACCTCAAGCAGCTCGCCATGCGCTCAACGTCGCAACGGCTGTATCCCAACTACGCCAACGTGGACTGGAGCGGCAACGCGGGCTACGACCGCAACGACCCGCGCACATATTTCTCCACTATGGGATGCCGCACGGCAAACGGCTGGGACATCAACGGACTTGGACAACAGAAAGACGGGCGCGGCAACATCTGCCCTACCACAATAATAATGCCCACACTCGCAATGGAGGCAGGGCGCGACGTGGAGGCATTCATGAAGCTGCTCGACCAGAAAATACACGAGGCGAAAGATACCCTCATAGAACGGTTCAACTGGATATGTTCGCAAGACCCCAAGACAGCGCCGTTCATGTGGGACAACCACACGATGGCGGGCTACATTCCCGAGGAGGGCATACGCTCGGCCATGAGGCACGGCACGCTGGCGCTGGGGCAGCTCGGCCTCGCCGAGACACTGCAGCTGCTCATCGGCACCGACCACACCACGCCCAAGGGCATGGCCCTCGCAAAGCGCATAGAAGAGCTGTTCCAGAAACGATGCAAGGAATTCAAGGAGCAATACAAGCTCAACTTCGGCGTTTATTACACACCCGCCGAGAACCTCTGCTATACGGCAATGAAGAAGTTCAAGGCGAAATACGGCATCATTGAAAACGTGAGCGACCGCGACTACTTCACCAACTCCATACACGTGCCCGTGTGGGAAAATATGACGCCGTTTGAGAAAATCGACATAGAGAGCCAGCTCACAGGATATTCCTCGGCAGGCTGCATCACATACGTCGAGCTGCCATCGTCCACGAAGCACAACATCCCAGCCTTGGAGAAAATCATAGACTACGCGATGGACAAGGACATTCCCTACTTTGCCATCAACGTGCCCAACGACACCTGCATGGACTGCGGCTACACCGACGAGATAAACGACGCATGCCCAGTGTGCGGCAGCCGCAATATCCGCCGCCTGCGCCGCGTCACCGGCTACCTGACGACCGACTACCACAACTTCAACCTCGGCAAGCAGGCAGAGGTGCACGACAGGGTGAAGCACGTGAAGTCGTTCGCAAAGGATGCGCAAACAGCCTGACCAATGCGCTTCTGCGACATCACATCGTGCGACGTGAACAACGGCGAGGGCGTGCGCGTAACCCTGTGGGTGGCAGGATGCGCCCATCGTTGCCCCGGATGCCAGAACCCACAGACGTGGGACTTCGACGGAGGGCGACCCTTCGACAAGACAGCACACGACTATCTCTTCGCCGAGCTTGCCAAGCCCTACATCGACGGCCTCACCTTGTCGGGGGGCGACCCAATGTATTCCCTCGACGACGTGATGAGGCTGGCAAGGGAGGTCAAGGAAAACATGCCAGGCAAAAACATCTGGCTCTACACAGGCTTCACCATTGAAGAGATACTGTCGTCCGGCATGAAAGCCGTGCTGTCATACGTGGATGTCATCGTTGACGGGCCATACGTGGAGGCGTTGCGCGACGTTACACTTGCCTTCAGGGGCTCAAGCAACCAAAGGCTTGTGAGACTGAGAGATGGAAGCCCAATCTTGCCAAATAAAAGCTCCCAAAAAGAGGGCATAAAAAAATAAACGATAAAAAAGTTTACAAAAAATTTGGCGGTAAAATAAATAATGCGTACCTTTGCACCGTCTTCGTGAGAAGATACACATTAAGTTTCATTAGGTTAGTAGTTTGATAGATTTTTTAAGGTAAAACAGAATGGAGTTTCCATTGCCGGACACCAAGCTTAGTCATGTCGATGACAAGTTTATTCACACTTGATGTTCATTATGTGATGGGAGCACTATTCTTACAAAAAGGCAGTGCAAGTGATTGTATTGCCTTTTCTGTTTTTTATAATAAATAACATAATAAACGCTCAAAAAATGTGCGTAATTAAATCATTATTAGTAAATTTGCACCTAAAAAAGTTCAATTCGGAAAAATGACAAAGCATATATTGCCAATATTCTTGGCCGTCATTAGCGTTTTCATGCTCGCCTCATGCCTCGGCAGCGACGACGATGAGACCGTATATTACGACGACACCGCCATAACCGCCTTTACCCTCGGCACGCTCAATGTGAGCCACCTGACGAAGGCAAGCGACGGAACCACCGACAGCACATACACCACCACACTCACAGGAAGTGACTACCATTTCAGCATAGACCAGCTGGCACAGACCATCTACAACAACGACTCACTGCCATACGGCACCGATGCCGCACACGTGCTGGTAACCATATCGTCGAAAAACAGTGGCACCGTAATCCTTAACCTGCGCAACCAAAGCGGCGCGGACAGCCTCGCCTACTATTCATCAAGCGACTCCATAGACTTCACCAATCCCGTGCGCGTACGCGTATATAATATGCGTGGCACAGCCTATAGGGAATACACCGCACAAGTGAACGTGCACAAGGAAAAGCCCGACTCGTTCCAATGGAAAACCACCGTCATAGACGGGCTTGAGAACGTGGAGGGCAAAAGGTTCATCACCCTGAGCAACGGCAACCTCGCACTTGTGGGGACACAAGACGGGGCGACGGTGGCTTACCAACAGACCGCGTCGGGATGGGAAAAGGCCAACAACCTGGTCGTCCCCGCCTACACGCTCAGCTACACGGCAAACACCTGCTACACCTTCATGGACGGGAAAATCATGAAATCCACCGACAACGCCGCCACATGGGTTGAGGATGGCATAGACGACAGCGCCAGCAACCTGCCCTCGTCTGACGCCAACATAATCGCCAAGCCCTCACCGCTGGGCGACGGCTCCTACAACCTCGCACTCATAGGCAACCGCGATGCACGCACCGTGGTTTGGAGCAAGGTGGAGGAAAGGGACAACACCAGCAATCCGTGGGCTTACTACCCCGCCGACGAATACAACACCAAGACACTGCCCCATCTTGACAACGTGAGGGCAATAGCCTACAACGACGGCATACTGGCAACTGGCGGCGACTTCACAAAGGTGTATTACAGCCAGGACAACGCTCTCACGTGGGACACCGACACCACCTACACGCTGCCCGACGCCTTCGGGCTTGAGGCAACTCCATTTGCCTTTGGCGTGGATACCGGCAACACGATATATATCAGCAAGGACGGCTCGAGCGTGATATGGTCAGGACGATTGGCAAAGCTGGGCTGGAAGAAGGAAGACAACATCTTTATGAAATAAATGAGGAAGGTCATCATAATCCTTGCCTTGATGGCGTGCACGCTATCAGCCACGGCACAAGACGACCCCGAATACCGCTTGGAAGTGGGCGCGGGTGTCGGCATGATGGGCTATCTCGGCGACTTCAACGGCAACCTGACAAAAGACTTGCAGCCGATGGTGTCGATAGCGGGGAGATATGTCTTCAATCCGTGGATGGCATTGAGGATGAACATCGGCCGTGGCAAGATGAAAGGGGCATCGAGCGACGTTGAGACTTGGTGCCCGGACTATGCGGACGAGCCATACGAGTTCGACAACGCGCTGTATGACCTGTCGGTGACCTACGAATACAACTTCATGCCATACGGCACAGGATGGGACTACCGTGGGGCGAAACGCTTCACGCCGTTCGTCTTCGGCGGATTGGGGCTTGCCTACGCCGACACGCCGGAGAAAGGGAGGCTCGCCTTCAACATTCCCATTGGCGTTGGCGTGAAATACAAAATAGGAGAAAGGGTCAACCTCGGGCTGGAATGGGCTATCCATTTCAGCCAAAGCGACTGGCTCGACGGGGCGAAAGACCCATACTATATAAAAAGCAGCGGACTGTTCAAGAACACCGACTGCTATTCGGCATTGCAACTGACGCTCACCTACAGCTTCAGCCCAAAATGCGTAAATTGCAACAAGGAATAAAAACACATGGCGCAACTTGACATGACACGCATTCCCCGACACATTGCCATCATCATGGACGGCAACGGGCGGTGGGCCACAGAGCGGGGCAAGGACCGCAGCTATGGCCATCAGGCCGGTGTCGATGCCGTAAGGCGCATCACGGCAGAATGCACGCGCCTTGGCGTGAAATACCTTACACTATATACATTCTCAACGGAGAACTGGAACCGTCCTGCCACTGAGATACATGCGCTCATGGGGCTGGTGCTGACATCGCTCGAAGACGAAATCTTCATGAAAAACAACGTCAGCTTCCGCGTCATAGGCGACATAAGGCGGCTGCCGGACGAAGTTCAGCAAAAGCTGCGCGAGACGGAGGAGCACACTGCCAACAATACGGCCATGACAATGGTGGTGGCGTTGAGCTACAGCTCGCGGTGGGAAATAACACAGGCGGTGAGGGAAATAGTCGCGGAAAGGCAACAGGCTTCCAAGGTGGAAGACACACAAATGACCGACATCACCGAGGAGACCATAGC
>CAZTUD010000207.1:0-5151 GCA_964616945.1 uncultured Prevotella sp.
TTTCCTCTCTACTCTCTACTCTTTCCTCTCTTCTACAACACAATGTTGCGCGAGTAGGTGATGAAGCCCACCGACTGGCCCAATATCAACACGGGGTCGAGGCGGAATATGCCGTAGCTCACGATGATGCCGCAACCCACAAGGCTTATTATCCAGAAGCCGACGGGCAGGATGGACTGGTGGCGGCGGTAGCTGTAATACCACTGGTATATGAAGCGCAGAGTGAAGATGACCTGCCCCGCCGAGCCCCACACGAGCAACGGCAGCGGCACGGCATCGTTGTGGAAAAAGCCCGCGACGAACGCCGGAATGTCGTGCAGCATAATGCCGAACGCCACGAAAGGCAACACCACGATGACCGCCCGCCCCACGAGCGGCACCTTGTGCCACACGCCCTTGATGTTGAGGTTCCAGATGTAGATGTAGTAGGAAATCACCTGCCCGAAGATGATGGCGAAGTCGTCGCGCAGCCAGCCATAGACGAAAAGGAGTATGCTGCCCGCCAGACTGCATATCCAGTAGGCGTTTGGCGACACCACGCGCCGCGCCCGCTCCGACAATATCCACTGTATGAGCATCCGCGCCGAGAAGAAGCCCTGCGCTATGAAGCCTATGGCATAGACATAAAGAGAGGAGACTTGCATCTATTGCTTGTTGAAATTGTTTTCCGCGATGTTGTAGCGTATGTAGCGTTTTTTCATCCACCGATAGGCGAAGCAGTCAACAAACGGACCCTTGAGCCTGTTCCACAAATGATATTTCGACACGCCCGCCATGCGCGGATAGTGGCGCACGGGCAGTTCCTTGAACTTTCCGCCCTCAAGCATCATCAGCGCGGGCAGGAAACGGTGCATCCCGTCGAAGAACGGCAGCCGGCGGGCGTAGGATGTCCACATCACCTTGAGCGGGCAACCAGTGTCGGTGGCGGTGTCGCCCGTCATCTTGCGGCGGAAGCCGTTGGCAATCTTCGACTGCAATTTCTTGAACGCCGAATCCTTGCGCTTGGCACGTATGCCCGACACAAGCTGGTAGTGCGGGGCATACTCCAGGAGCAGGTTGAAGTCTTCGGGATTGGTCTGCAAGTCGGAGTCGATGTAGCCCGTGTATTTGCTCCCGATGGTGTCGATGCCAGCCTTCATCGCCGTGCTAAGGCCGTGGTTCTCGTTGGAGCTTATGTAGAAGAAGCCGTCGTGGCGGCGGCAGATGTCCTTTATCTTCGCGAGGCTGCCATCCTTGGAGCCGTCGTTCACGAAAAGCACGCAAGTCTTGACAAGCGACTTCGGCAAAAACGCGGCAAGCTCACGCTCCACCCTGTCGAGATTGTCCTCCTCGTTATATACGGGAACGATAACCGACAGCTCATAATCTGACGTATTGTTCATTTTCTTAATCTTAATATCGTTACATGGTTTACGAAAAGCCCTGTGTAGTGGCGGTCGGTCTTGGGGTGCTTGTTGTCGTCGAACGTGCCCACGGCTATGGTGTCCACCGCCGCAAGCATCTCGCGCGGCAGCTCCTCGCCCGCCCATTTCCGTGTTACTATGGCGCACGGCAACGCCGCCCTCACCGCCCTCGCGTCGCTGAGGTCAAGCGGCAGTATCTTGCGGTGCGCCTCATACACAAGCTCTATCCTCAATTCCTCTTTCTCATTATAATAAAACGGCAAGTTGGCAAGCCTCTTGTCAATCCTTGTCGCGGCAATGCTCTTCGCGTCGGGATTGCCCACCGAATGCCCTATCGTGCCAAGCAGGAACAGCTCCGCCACCACGAACAATGCCGCAATGCCCGCCATGAAGCGCATGGGCCTGTACTGCCGCGTATTCCAGGCAAGCCAGGCGGCTATGGCCGCCATGCACACGCCAAGTGCGACAAAAGCGGGAAAACTTATTGTGCCCGCCTTGACCCCGAACATGTAGAGCAACACCGGCGCGGCAAGCACGATGAGCGTCATAAGCACTCCGTTGGCGACATACAGCCAACGGCTCGCCTTGTCCATGCGGATGCCCTGCCTGAAGTGGACGAGCAGGCACGCCACCACTATGGAGCATGGCGCGAGCGACGGCAGCAGGTAGCGCGTCTTCTTCTCTGGCATCAGCGACAGCAGCACGAGCGACGCCAACGCCCAAATCATGGCGAGCTTGTAGTCACGTTTCAACGTTATATGCTTCGTCCAGTACGGCACAGCCAACGCCGCAAGCATGAGCACCGCCCATGCGCCCATCTCCAAGAAGAACCGCCAGTAGTAGTACCACGGCCTCACGTTGTGGCCCGTCCACGCTCCCGTCTCCTTGTGGATAACCGCCGACACTTCCGCCGGGTGGGCCACGAGCAGATACACATACCACCATCCGCCCACGGCGAGCATCACGGCGAGCATCGCGGCGAAAGCCCCCCACTTGCCACGCATTGACGGGCGAGGGCGGACAAAGGCAAGCATTATGAGATACGGCAGCAGCAAGGCGTAAAACGACACGGGACCCTTGCTCAGGAACGACAGCCCCATGAACAGCCCCGACAGGAGAAACCGCCGCCAATAATGCTGACGCTCAAACAAGGCACGCGTGAGGTAGCATATCGCCGCCATCATGAACGCATGGCAATATATGTCCCACGTCGCCGACCGCCCCATCAGCACCACGTTGTAGCACGTGAGGAACACCACCACCGTCGCCACGGCAAGGTCGTCGCGCCGCGACATGTACCTCACGAGCAGGAAGAGGCAAAGCGTCCACAGGCATCCCATGATGCCGGGGGCGACGCGTTGCGCCGTAAGGCTGTCGGGGCACAGCTTCTCCGTCGCGCCCGCCACCCACGTGGGCAACGGCGGCTTCTCAAGCCTCAGCTCGCCGTTCATCGTGGGCACGAGCCAGTTGCCGTCGCCCACCATCTCGCGGGCCGTGACAATGTTGCGCGACTCCATGATGTCGGTGGGCAAGGCACCGCCGTTGGCGAAAAAAGTTATGAGGCAGAATACTGCCAGCAAAAGTATGTAACTTCGTTTCAAAACCAATATTATCTACTATACGGCGCAAAGGTAGCAAATAGTTTGTAAACCGCAAAGGCTTTGCCGTTGCCATAATGTCAAAACTTCTGCCATGTTGTCGCATGTTGCGACTGGGGTATATGCTTTGATAAGTAAAAAGGTGAAAAAGAACATTCATGTAGAAAATAAGAAAGGAAGATAAATATATGACATTCGACAAATTCACAATCAAGGCGCAGGAGGCGGTTCAGGAGGCCGTCAACACGGCACAGATGAACCACCAGCAAGCCATAGAGCCTGTCCACCTGCTGCAAGGCATCATGCAGAAGGGGCGGGACGTTACCAACTTCGTTTTCCAGAAGCTCGGCGTGAACGCCATGCAGATAGAGAACCTCGTGCAGCAGGAGCTGAAGCACCTGCCACGCGTTGAGGGCGGACAACCCTACTTCTCCAACGACTCAAACAAGGTTTTGGAGAAAGCCGTGGAAGACTCACAGAAGATGGGCGACGAGTTCGTATCGGTTGAGCCGATACTGCTTGCCCTCCTGCAAGTCAACTCCACTGTGAGCCGCATTCTCAAGGACGCGGGTTGCACGGAGCAGGAGATGACGAAAGCAATACAGGAGCTTCGACAAGGACAGAAGGTGCAGAGCCAGAGTGCCGACGACAACTACCAGGCCCTCTCGAAATACGCCCGCAACCTCGTTGACGAGGCCCGCAAGGGCAAGCTCGACCCGGTGATAGGCCGCGACGAGGAGATACGCCGTGTGTTGCAGATACTCTCGCGCCGCACCAAGAACAACCCTATATTGATAGGTGAGCCAGGTACGGGCAAGACCGCCATCGTCGAAGGTCTGGCGGAGCGCATAGTGCGCGGCGACGTGCCGGAGAATCTGAAGAACAAACAGGTGTATTCGCTTGACATGGGCGCACTCATAGCCGGCGCAAAATACAAGGGCGAGTTTGAGGAGCGGCTGAAGGCCGTAATAAAAGAGGTGACCAACGCCAACGGCAACATCATACTCTTCATCGACGAAATACACACGCTTGTCGGCGCGGGCGGCGGCGAGGGTGCAATGGATGCCGCCAACATCCTCAAACCAGCCTTGGCACGTGGCGAACTGCGGGCCATCGGCGCGACAACCCTCAACGAATACCAGAAATATTTCGAGAAAGACAAGGCACTGGAGCGCCGTTTCCAGACCGTAATGGTTGACGAGCCAAGCGAGACCGACGCAATATCCATACTGCGTGGCTTGAAGGAGAAGTACGAGAACCACCACAAGGTGCGTATCACCGACGATGCCTGCATAGCAGCCGTGAAACTCTCTGAGCGATACATCAGCGACCGCTTCCTGCCCGACAAGGCAATTGACCTCATGGACGAGGCTGCCGCAAAACTCCGCATGGAGCGCGACTCCGAGCCAGAGGAGCTTGACGAAATCACGCGCCACCTGAAACAGATAGAGATTGAGCGCGAGGCCATCAAGCGCGAGGGCGACGAGGACAAGATTAAACAGCTCGACAAGGAGATTGCCGAGTACAAGGAGAAAGAGCACAGCTTCCGCGCAAAGTGGGAGGCTGAGAAAGGCTTGGTGAACAAAATACAGCAGGACAAGCAGACCATCGAGAACCTGAAGTTCGAGGCCGAGAAAGCCGAACGTGAGGGCGACTACGCCAAGGTTGCCGAGATACGTTACGGCAAGCTGAAGCAGCTCCAGGACGACATCGACAACGTGCAGCTTCAGCTCCACGCCACACAGGGCGGCGACGCAATGGTGCGCGAGGAGGTCACGGCCGACGACATCGCCGAGGTGGTGAGCCGCTGGACAGGCATACCCGTTACGCGCATGATGCAGAGCGAGCGCGAGAAGCTGCTCCATCTTGAGGATGAGCTTCACAAGCGCGTCGTGGGGCAGGACGAGGCAATAAAGGCCGTCAGCGACGCTGTGCGCCGTTCACGGGCGGGACTGCAGGACCCGAAGCGGCCCATCGCCTCGTTCATCTTCCTTGGCACCACCGGCACCGGAAAGACGGAGCTGGCCAAGGCCCTTGCCGAATACCTCTTCAACGACGAGAACATGATGACGCGCATCGACATGAGCGAGTATCAGGAGAAACACTCGGTCAGCAGGCGCATCGGCGCGCCTCCAGGATACGTAGGCTAC
>CAZTUD010000208.1:0-5127 GCA_964616945.1 uncultured Prevotella sp.
CGCAGCCCCGCTGTGCGCACAGGTCAGCCAGCCTTTCTCTCCCGACAGCCTCGGCTCGCTCTCAGTCGGCATCGAGACAGGCTCGGTAGACGTAGTCACCCAGGACCGCATGAACAAGGGTCTCGTCACCAACCCGCTCTCCGCCCTCAACGGCCAGGCGGCGGGCGTTAACATCAGCAACGGCGAGGACCGCATGGCGCAGCTCTCGTCGGTGCGCGTGCGCGGCACCACGTCGCTCACGGGCGGCAACGACCCGCTCATCATCATCGACGGCGTTTACAGCGACCTCTCGACCCTCTCCACCATCTACCCCGCCGACATCGAGAGCTTCGCCATACTGCGCAATGCCGCCGAGACGGCGCAATACGGCTCGCGCGGGGCCTCGGGCGTGATAGAGGTAACCACCAAGAAAGGCACGGGCGCGGCATTTCACATCTCCTACGACGGCAGCTTCGGCTTCGAGTCAATCTACAAGAACATAGAGATGCTCAACGCCCAGGAATACATCGCCACGGCGCAGCAGATGGGCGTGAGCTACCAGGACTTCGGCTCCGACACCAACTTCCGCGACGCCATCACGCGCACGGGCTTCGTGCAAAACCACCATGTGGCATTCAGCGGAGGCGGCGCCACGTCGAGCTACCGCGCCTCGCTCGCCTACATGGACCACAAGACGGTGCTCGACATGAAGGGGCAGAACAACTTCGTGGCGAAGCTCGACATATCGCAGAAGGCTTTCGACGACCACCTGAGCATCGACTTCGGCGTGTTCGGCTCCTCGCAGAAGACCAAGGGCATCTTCGACGAGCAGATACTCTTCTATGCGGCGGCAGCGCAAAACCCGACCATAGGGCGCGACGAGCGCACGAAGAACGGCACCGCGTCGGAGATAAACCCACCGCGCACGCTTCTCAGCGAGAAGAACGACACTAAGAACATGAACTTCGATGCCCACCTCAACATGACCGTCACTCTGCCCTACGACCTCACGGTGACGGCACGCGGCTCCTACGCTTTCAACAACACCGAGAACGGGCAGTTCTGCCCCACGTGGGTGTGGGCGCAGGGCCAGGCCTACCGGGGGCAACACAAGAGCGAGGAATGGCTCATCAACACCACCGTGGATTGGAAGCACTCGTGGGGTGTCCACGACCTCAGCGCACAGCTCCTTGGCGAATACCAGAAGAGCCGCAACACCGGCTTCTGGACTACCGTGAAGGGCTTCACCACCAACGACTTCGGCTACAACAACCTCGCCGCAGGCTCGTTGCGCCCCTACGGAGGCACGGGCTCCGACTATGCCGACCCGTCGCTCGCCTCGGTCATGGGGAGTGCCACCTACACCCTCATGAAACGCTACAGCCTCTCCGCCACGCTCAGGGCCGACGGCTCGTCGATGATTGCCAAGGACAACCGCTGGGGAGTTTTCCCGTCGGTGTCGGCAAACTGGGATGTCATGCAGGAGCCGTTCATGCAGTCTTCCAAGCCCACGATAAGCATGTTGAAAGTGCGCACGGGCTATGGCGTTACCGGAAACCTCGGGGCCATCACCTCCTACACCTACCTCAACACCGTGCAGCCCGTGGGCGTGGTGCCCGTGAACGGCGCGCCCACCGTTACGCTCGGCTCGCTGTCTAACGCCAACCCCGACCTGAAGTGGGAGAAGCGAGCCACGTTCAACATCGGCGCCGACTTCGGCATGTTCAACAACCGCCTGCTGCTGACGCTCGAATATTACTATTCCAAGACCACCGACATGCTCTACCAGTACGACGTGCCCATGCCGCCATTCGCCTTCGACAAGCTGTTGGCCAACATAGGCTCAATGCAGAACAGCGGCGTTGAGCTTGGGCTTGGCATAACGCCCGTGCAGACGCGCGACATGCAGCTTAACATAAACGTCAACATGTCGTGGCAGAAAAACAAGCTGCTATCGCTGAGCGGCTACTACCAGGGCTACTACCTGTCGGCATCCGACGTTACCGCCATCGGCGGGCTCAACGGAGCCGGGCAGCACGGCGGCAACGCGAACGTGCTCTACCAGATTGTGGGTCAGCCGCTTGGCGTGTTCTACCTGCCCCATTGCAAGGGCATCGTTGACCGTGGAAACGGCTACATGATGTACGACATTGAGGACCTTAACGGTGACGGCGAGATTGACCTGAGCGACAATGGCGGCGACCGCCGCGTCTGCGGCCAGGCAACGCCAAAGATGACGCTTGGCTCGAACATCAGCTTCCGCTACAAGGACTGGGACATCTCGCTGCAAATGAACGGGGCTTTCGGCCACAAGATTTTCAACGGCACGTCGCTCGCCTATCTCAACATGTCGAGCTTCCCCGACTACAACGTCATGAAAGACGCGCCACAGCGCAAGATTGTCGACCAGAACGTCTCCGACTACTGGCTCGAGAGCGGCGACTACCTCAACTTCGACTATCTCACCATAGGCTGGAATGTGCCCGTGAAGAGCCGCTACATCTCGGCCCTGCGCGTCTCTGCGTCGGTCAACAACCTCGCCACGATAACCTCCTACAGCGGGCTCACGCCGATGATTAACAACTACATCGTCTCCAACACCCTCGGCATCGACGACAAGCGCTCATACCCGTGCTTCCGCACGTGGTCGATGGGAGTGTCAATACAATTCTAAAGGCTGCAAAATCAAGAACAACAACATGAAGAACATTCCTCACTATATCATCCTCCTTGCGGCAACAATGGCAATGGCGGGCTGTCTTGACGAGACCCCCAAGGACCGCATCGACGAGGAGCAGGCTTACACGTCGGCATCCACGCTTTACGACAACGCCGTCGGCAAGCTGTACTATTACATTGGCGGCTCGTCGCCGTCGCAGGGCCTGCAAGGCACCTACCGCGGGGTTTACGACTACAACACCATCACCACCGACGAGGCGATAATACCCATACGTGGCGGCGACTGGTATGACGGCGGCTTCTGGCAAGACCTTTACCTGCACTCATGGAAGCCGTCTGACAGCGCGCTTGAGGACACATGGAACTACCTCTACAAGGTCATCGTGATGTGCAACCAGGCTCTTGCCACCCTCGACAGCCACTCGTCACTGCTCACCACCGCCCAGCTGACCGAGTACACGGCGGAGGTGAGGGCATTGCGGGCAATGTACTATTGGTACACTATGGACCTTTGGGGCAACATCCCGCTCATTACCGATGAGGGGCAGACGCTTGCCGACACCAAACAAAGCCCGCGCTCCGAGGTTTACAACTTCATCATCAGCGAGCTGCAGACGGTGGAGCCGTTGCTGCCCAACGAGAAAAGCAACCTGCAAGGCAACTACTACGGGCGCATGACGCAGCCGGTGGTTGACTTCCTGCTTGCCAAGCTCACGCTCAACGCCGAAATCTACAGCGACGACAGCTGGACAGACTCGAGCCACGCCAACGGCAAGGACATCACTTTCACCGTCGGCGGCCGACGGATGAACGCCTGGGAGGCGTGCATATACTATTGCGACAAGCTCACCGCCGACGGCTACACGCTCATGGCCGACCGCACGGAGAACTTTGCCGTGCACAACGAAAACTCCACGGAGAACATTTTCACCATACCAATGGACAAGGCGCTCTATGCAGCCCAGTTCCAGTATCTCTTCCGCTCGCGCCACTACAACCACGGCGGGGCCTACGGCACGGCGTCGGAGAACGGCACGTGCGCCACGCTCGCCACGGTGCACGAGTATGGCTATGGCACCGACTCGGTTGACAACCGCTGGGAGCAGGACTTCTATTCCGACACCGTTTATGTTGACGGCAGCACGATAACTCTCGACGGCGGCGAGATTCTCGTCTATTATCCGCTTGAGGTGGAGGTGAACCTCACCTACAGCCCCTACATCCGCACAGCCGGGGCCCGCATGAAGAAATATGAGGTTGACCGCACGGCCTACAACGACGGCAAGAACCCCGACAACGACATAGTGCTCTTCCGCTATGCCGACGCAGTGCTCATGAGGGCTGAGGCAAAGGTCAGGAATGGGCAGAGCGGGCAGGCCGACCTCGATGCCATACGCTCGCGCGTGGGAATGCCGTCGCGCCCCGCCACGCTCGCCAACATCCTCTCCGAGCGGCGCATGGAGATGATGTGGGAGGGCTGGAGGCGCAACGACCTCATCCGCTATGGGCTCTACAACCAGGCCTACGACCTGCGTCCGCAGCTCGACGGCGAGGCTTCGGGCTACACCACCGTCTTCCCAATACCTTACAACGTGCTGCAGCTCAACACCCAGCTCAAGCAGAACACCGGCTATAAAGACTAAACCATGAAATACCTTTACCGTCTGTATGTACTTTGCGTCGTCTTGCCCATATTCCTTGCCTATACCATTCTTCTTGGCGTAGGCTGTGTGGTGGGCTGCACCATCGGCAACGGCCATTTCTGGGGCTATTGGCCGGGGCATATATGGGCTTGGCTCACCGTGAGGCTGCTCCTGCTGCCGGTAACGGTGGATGGCAGGGAGAACCTTGCCAAGGGGCAGAGCTACGTCTTCGTGGCAAACCATCAGGGCACGTTCGACATCTTCCTAATCTATGGCTTCCTCAATCGCAACTTCAAGTGGATGATGAAGCGCGGCCTAATGTCCATACCCGTTGTGGGCGTGGCGTGCAAATACTCCCACCAGATAATAGTTGACAAGCGCGGGGCTTCGAAGATACGCAAGACCTACGACGACGCGCGGGAGATATTGCGCGAGGGCATGTCGGTGGTGGTGTTTCCCGAAGGCTCGCGCACGTTCACCGGCCACATGGGCTTCTTCCGCCGTGGCGCGTTCATGCTCGCCGACGAGCTTCAGCTGCCCGTCTGCCCGTTGACAATCAACGGCTCATTCAACATCATGCCGCGCACCAAGGACTGGCATTTCCCCGAATGGCATCCGCTCACGCTCACCATCCACAAGCCCATAATGCCGATAGGCAAGGGGCGCGACAACATCGACCACCTGAAAGACAAAAGCTACGAGGCCGTCATGGGCGGTCTCGTAGCCGAATATCAGGGGTATGTGGAGAATAAGGACCAATAGGCCTTTACAGGACTTCCGCCACTGCCTCCACCTCCACGCGTGCGTTCTTGGGCAGCGTCTTTAT
>CAZTUD010000209.1:0-5103 GCA_964616945.1 uncultured Prevotella sp.
GATGCGCTCCGATGTGGTCGTCTTACCGGCATCGATGTGAGCCATGATGCCGATGTTACGGGTTAAATGTAAATCGCGTTTAGCCATTTTTGTGTATTATCCTTATTACAGTCTTTCTATCCTATATTTTAGAAGCGGAAATGTGCGAACGCACGGTTGGCCTCTGCCATACGGTGCATGTCTTCCTTGCGCTTGAAAGCGCCACCCTGATTGTTGAACGCGTCCATAATCTCGGCAGCGAGCTTCTCGGCCATAGTATGCCCGCCACGCTTACGCGCGAAGTTTATCATGTTCTTCATTGCAACGCTCTGCTTACGGTCGGGACGAATTTCGGTAGGAACCTGAAACGTCGCACCACCGATACGACGACTCTTCACCTCCACCTGCGGGGTGATGTTGTCGAGTGCCTGCTTCCAGATTTCCAGCGGAGACTTCTCAGCGTTGGACATCTTGTTCTTGACAATGTCGAGTGCGTTGTAAAAAATGGTGTAAGAAATACTCTTCTTTCCGTCGTACATCAAGTGGTTGACGAACTTTGAGACCATTTGGTCATTGAAGACGGGATCCGGCAGGATGACGTGCTTCTTTGGTTTTGCTTTTCTCATTTTTTGTTTTAAATAAAATTCTGCTTGGGGCTGTCAACTTTGTTCTTCAATGTCCACGCCAGGACGTTTACTCAACCTGCTTAACTTCTCCAGCAAAACTATGAATTAAAAAAATTGGTTTCGGCTGTTGGCTTGAGCCCTTGGCCGTAGAGTGAAGACTCCCGGCCCTCGGCTCATAGCGTTGATTTTACTTCTTGTTCTTGGGTTTCTTGGCACCGTATTTTGAGCGACGCTGGTTGCGGTTGGCAACGCCAGCAGTGTCAAGCGTGCCGCGAACGATGTGGTAACGCACACCAGGAAGGTCCTTCACACGGCCGCCACGCACAAGCACTATGGAGTGCTCCTGTAGGTTGTGGCCTTCTCCGGGAATGTAGGAGTTGACTTCCTTCTGGTTTGTCAGGCGGACACGCGCCACCTTGCGCATTGCTGAATTAGGCTTCTTCGGGGTCGTCGTGTAAACACGGACGCATACGCCACGACGCTGTGGACATCCGTCCAACGCCGGCGACTTGCTCTTTTCCTTGAGCACCTTTCTGCCTTTACGTACTAATTGTGAAATAGTAGGCATAACTTTTTGTTTTTATTATATATTTATTTTGTTTATAGTCAACATTTTACGCACACCGAGCCATTTGTCCCGCCCTATTCGGCACGGCACAACAACCCGTTTCGGGGTGCAAAGGTACGGACTTTTCATGAAATAGCCCAAGAAAGCCGAACGTATTTTTTAACCCAGTTTAAGATTTAAGTAAGTTTAACACACCACAGAAATACCAACATGTCCTTCCTCACGACTTAGTACCACATTATGAAAGACAGAGTATTTTTAAAGACATAGTAACATAGTAAACATAATTCAAACCAAACACAAAATCATTTTTACTTATTATATCCTACTCTGAATTATGTTTACTATGTTACTTTTCCTGTAAAATCGCTACTGCGTCTAAAGCAAGGGTCAAGCCTTACCCGTGCCAAAAGGAGTGGCAGTGAGGCCGCCTTGCGGCCCCTTGGGCTGTGGCAGTTTCACATCCCCGAATTCACGCTCGTAGCGACTGATGTTTTCCTGCAAGGCATAGAGCAGACGCTTTGCATGCTCTGGTGCCATGATGATACGTGAGAAAATCTGCGGAGGAGCAATGGGAAGAATGTGGGCGAAATCGAGAATGAATTCGCTGCTCGAATGGTTAATCATTACAAGGTTGCTGTACTCACCGCTCGCCACCTCTGGCTTCAGCTGTATCTGCACTTGGTTCTGCTGATTGTTGTTCTTGTTTTCTGCCATAATAATGTGTTGTTTTAATTTTCAATGGGGCAAAGATAGGCAAAATGATTGTGAAAGCCAAAAGATTATGCCGAAAATAGTTTGTCATCTCAAAAAGATGCAGTACCTTTGCTATCAATATGCGCAATAGATAACTCTAAAATGAAACTGTAAAAAACCAAAAACATTATGTCAGAGGAAATAGAAGTAAAAGAGTTGGAAGACGTTGTGGTGCGCTTTTCGGGCGATTCAGGCGACGGTATGCAGCTTGCCGGCAACATCTTTTCAACCATCTCGGCCACAGTGGGAAACGGTATTTCCACGTTTCCAGATTATCCAGCAGACATACGTGCCCCGCAAGGCTCGCTCACTGGAGTGTCGGGGTTTCAAGTGCACATAGGCGAGGGCAGGGTTTACACGCCCGGCGACAAGTGCGACGTGCTCGTGGCAATGAACGCTGCCGCCCTGAAGACGCAATACAAGTACTCGAAGCCTACGGCAACAATTATAATTGACACTGACTCATTTGGCCCCGCCGACCTGAAGAAAGCTCAGTTTACGAGCGACGACTACCTTGAGGAGATGGGCATAGACCCCGACAGGGTGGTGGCATGTCCCATAACCCACATGGTGAAAGAATGCCTTTCCGACTCTGGCATGGACACTAAATCGGTGCTGAAGTGCCGCAACATGTTTGCCCTCGGCCTCGTGTGCTGGCTCTTCAACCGCAACCTTGAGCTTGTGGCACAGTTCCTCCGCGAGAAGTTCGCCAAGAAGCCCACCATAGCAGAGGCCAACATCAAAGTGGTGAGCGCAGGCTTCGACTATGGAGCCAACACACACGCCTCCACACCCCACACCTATTGTATAGAGACCAAACATAAGATGCCTGGCCGTTATATGGACATCACTGGCAACAAGGCAACGGCATACGGCCTCATTGCAGCCGCCGAAAAGGCGGGGCTGAAGCTTTACCTCGGCTCATATCCCATAACACCCGCCACCGACATCCTGCACGAGCTTGCAAAGCACAAGAGCCTCGGCGTGATAACTGTCCAGGCAGAGGACGAGCTTGCCGCCGCCTCGTCGGCAATAGGAGCAGCATTCGCGGGCGCATTGGCGGCAACGTCAACGTCGGGCCCAGGCATCTGCCTCAAGAGCGAAGCCTTGAACCTTGCCGTCATCGACGAGCTGCCGCTCGTCGTAATCGATGTGCAACGCGGCGGTCCATCAACAGGCCTTCCCACGAAGAGCGAGCAAACCGACCTGCTACAAGTGCTCTACGGGCGCAACGGCGAAAGCCCCATGCCAGTAATTGCCGCCACAAGCCCCACCGACTGCTTCGACGCGGCATTCATGGCGGCAAAGATAGCCCTTGAACACCTCACGCCTGTGGTGTTGCTCACCGATGCCTTCATAGCCAACGGCTCGTCTGCATGGCTATTGCCTGACATCTTGAAGATGCCCGACATACATCCTCACTATGCACCCGAAGAGCAAAAATACAAATACACACCCTACCATCGCGACCCGAAGACGAAAGTACGCTATTGGGCAATCCCTGGAACAGAAGGCTACACCCACATACTCGGCGGACTGGAAAAGGACGGCGAGACAGGAGCGATTTCAACCGAGCCTGAGAACCACAACATAATGGACCACTTGCGCTCTGAGAAAGTGGCACTTATTCCCGTGCCCGACGTGGAAATAGAAGGCGACAAGGACGATGCCGAACTACTCATTGTGGGCTGGGGCTCGACCTACGGCCACCTGCACGCAACAATGGAGCATCTGCGTAGCAAGGGGCATAAGGTGGCACTGGCACAATTCAAATACATCAATCCGCTGCCAAAGAACACTGCCGAAGTGCTGCTGAAATACCCGAAAGTGGTGGTTGCAGAGCAGAACCTCGGCCAGTTTGCCGCATTGTTGCGCATACGCGTCAACGGCTTCGTGCCTTACCAATACAATGAGGTCAAAGGCCAGCCGTTTGTGGTGAGCGAACTGGAAAGCAACTTCGAGTGGCTTATCACGCACGAGGTGGAAAAGGAAGGTGATTACTTCTCATCAAAAGTATTATAGTAATCATAAATATCAAATCGCAAAAAATGAAATATACTTCCAACGATTATAAGAAAGGGCAGCCACGCTGGTGTCCGGGCTGCGGCGACCACAGCTTTCTTGCAAGTCTGCAGAAAGCTATGGCAGAGATTGACGTGCCACCGTATGAGACTGCCGTTATCAGCGGCATTGGCTGTTCAAGCCGTCTGCCTTACTATGTCAACACATACGCCATGCAGACCATACATGGTCGTGCGGCAGCCATAGCCACAGGCGCGAAAGTAGCAAACCCCAACCTCACAATATGGCAGGTCAGCGGCGACGGCGACGGGCTTGCCATAGGCGGCAACCACTTCATACATGCCATGCGGCGCAACATCGACCTGAACATGATTTTGCTCAACAACCGCATATATGGCTTAACAAAGGGGCAATACTCTCCCACGTCGCCACGTGGCTTCGTATCAAAGTCAAGTCCTTACGGAACAGTGGAAGACCCGTTCCGTCCCGCCGAGCTATGCTTTGGCGCACGCGGACACTTCTTCGCACGTTCCGTAGCAAGTGACGGCCAGGAAACCGTAAAGGTACTGAAAGCCGCCTACAACCATAACGGTGCTGCGGTATGCGAGATACTGCAAAACTGCATGATTTTCAACAACGGAGCTTACGACCCCATCTACACGCGCGACGGCAGAAAGAAGAATGCCATCTACGTGGAAGACGGCAAGCCGTTGGTGTTTGGCGAGCACAACGAATTCGGACTCGTACAGCAAGGTTTCGGGCTGAAGGTGGTGGAGATAGGCAAGGACGGCTACACCATCGACGACGTGCTCGTGCACGACAGCCACAACCCCGACGACACATTACAGCTGAAGCTCGCCATGATGGACACGCAAGACGGTTTCCCCGTGGCTCTCGGCGTTATTCGCGACGTAGAGACCCCGACTTACGACGAGGCCGTCAACGCCCAAATAGAAGAAATAAAGGCAAAGAAGCCCTATCACAACTTCACCGAACTGCTTGAGACCAACGACATCTGGGAAGTCAAGTAAAGGTTAAAGCTTGTCGCCATAGCACAAGTCGCCAGCATCGCCGAAGCCTGGCACTATGTACTTGTGCTCGTTCATGCCAGGGTCAATGGCAGCGCACCATATAGTGGTCTTCCTTTCGGGG
>CAZTUD010000210.1:0-5088 GCA_964616945.1 uncultured Prevotella sp.
GGCAATCATCGACATTTGCGGCCTTAGCGGTCGCGACATTTCGATGAGCGACATTGTGTTCAAGATAGGCCCGCGCATCAACGCATCCGGCAGGATGGAGAACGGCAAGGAGAGCGTGGACTTGCTGGTAGAGAAGGATTTCAACGAGGCTCTGCGCAAGGCCAGGCACATAAACGAGTACAACGAGCAGCGCAAGGACATTGACAAGCAGATGACGGAGGAGGCAAACCAGATTGTGTCGCGCATAGAAAGCCAAAAGCATCATTCAAGCATCGTGCTCTATGACGAGCATTGGAAGAAAGGCGTCATTGGCATCGTGGCTTCCCGCCTGACGGAGATTTATTTCCGCCCGACGGTAGTGATTACACGCGACGGTGACCTTGCCACGGGCTCGGCACGCTCGGTGATGGGCTTTGACATATACTCGGCTATCAAGAGTTGCCGCGACCTGCTTCTCAATTTCGGAGGCCACACCTACGCCGCCGGACTGACGCTGAGATGGGCTGACGTGCCAGCATTCCGCAACCGCTTTCAGCATTATGTGGAAGAACACATACAGCCGGAGCAGACCGAGGCAATACTGCATATTGACGCAGAGCTTGACTTCAAGGACATTACGAAGCGACTGCACAACGACCTGAAGCGTTTCGCGCCTTTCGGCCCTGGCAACACCAAACCCATGTTTTGCACCAAGGGCGTATATGATTACGGCACAAGCAAGGTTGTAGGACGCTCGCAGGAACACATAAAGCTGGAGCTGGTCGATTCAAAGTCGGGCACGGTAGTCAACGGCATCGCCTTCGGGCAAAGCGCCTCGGCAAGATACATAAAGTCGAAGCGCTCGTTCGACATTGCCTACACCATTGAGGAAAACATTTTCAAACGCAATCAAGTACAGCTTCAGATAGAAGACATCAAGCCAACTGAGGGGCTGGAATGAGCGACTTGTTCAGACAATTACTCAAGCAGTATTGGGGCTATGATGACTTCCGCGGCATTCAGGCGAAAATCATCGGCAGCATATCGGCAGGACGCGACACGCTCGGCCTCATGCCGACAGGTGGCGGCAAGTCGATAACATTCCAGGTGCCAGCCTTGGCAAAGGAAGGCACGTGTGTTGTCGTTACGCCCCTCATCGCACTCATGAAAGACCAAGTGCAGCATCTGCGACAGAAAGGCATCAAGGCTACGGCAATATATTCTGGCATGAGCCGACAGGAAATTGTCAAGACACTTGAGAACTGCATCTTTGGCGGGGTGAAATTGCTTTATGTCTCGCCCGAAAGGTTGTCGTCGCCATTGTTCCTGACAAAGTTGAAGCACATCAACGTCAGCTTCATCACCGTGGACGAGGCGCATTGCATTAGCCAGTGGGGCTATGACTTTCGTCCGTCCTACCTTCACATTGCCGAGATAAGGAAGATAAAACCAGAGGCTCCCGTCCTGGCCCTCACAGCTACGGCAACTCCGCAAGTTGTCGATGACATACAGGAAAGGCTGGAGTTTCGGGAAAAGAATGTCTTCCGCATGAGCTTTTACAGGGAAAACCTTTCTTATGTCGTAAGACACGCCGAGAACAAGCCTGCGGAGCTTGTCCATATCCTGTCATGCGTGCCGGGATGTGCCATTGTCTATGCAAGGACCAGACGCCGTTGCAAGGATGTCTCCGAGATGCTGGAGCAATACGGCATTACCTCCACTTTCTACCATGCAGGCTTGGAGCCATCGGTTCGCGACGAGAGGCAAAAGGCATGGCAGACAAACGCCAAGCGTGTGATGGTTGCGACAAACGCATTTGGAATGGGCATAGACAAGCCTGACGTACGTCTCGTAATCCACATTGACTGCCCTGACTCCATAGAGGCTTACTTTCAGGAAGCTGGGCGGGCTGGGCGTGACGGAAAACGCTCATATGCGGTGATGCTGTGGAATGGTGGCGACGAGGCAAAGCTCAGGAAACGTGTCGCCAACAGTTTCCCTCCGAAAGAGTTCATTGCAGATGTGTATGAACATTTGGCCTACTATTATGGCATTGGCACAGACAGCGGGGCTGGCCATACTTTCACGTTCGACATTGGGAGATTTTGCTTTACATATCATTTTTTCCCCATACAAGTGAACTCGGCCTTGCAACTGCTTGAAAATTCAGGCTATCTGCACTACGAGACAGACCCCGACTCAAGCGCGAGGCTTTTTATACCACTGACACGCAACGAGCTTTATCGCCTTGACACGCTCACACAACGTGAGGAACAGTTGATGACAGCATTGCTCCGTTTGTATGGCGGATTGTTTACCGACTATGAATACATAGACGAATCGCTCATCTCGGCAATGTCGGGCATCAACGCCCATGAAACCTACCAAATATTGAAGTCGCTCAACGCACGGCACATCGTAAGTTTCATACCACAACGCAAGTCACCTTACATAACATATTTGCGCGACCGTGAGGACGACGTGGCAATACCCCGCAGTGTATATGAAGACAGGAAGGCACAATTCAACCATAGGATTGAGGCCATGATAGCATACGCGACAAACGACAACGTATGCCGCAGCCGACAGTTGTTGAGCTATTTTGGTGAAAGCAAAAGCCAAGACTGCGGTTGCTGTGACGTTTGCATGGGCAAGGGCAAGGACAGCAGCAAGGGTGAGGCAGAGGCCAAACGCAAAATACTGGAATTGTTGGCGGACAAGAAACCTCACAACTTGACGGAACTGTGGGGCATAAAGCTTCATACGACGCTCATCGACAAAGCCCTTGAATGGCTTGTCAACGAAGAAATGGTAGGCGTGGACGCTGACAAGATTTACATAAGGGCATAAAAAATCCCATTCCGCTTTCGTATTGCGGAATGGGACTTTAACTTTCTACACTTGAATGTGCTTAATGGTTGGCAATGTAGTTTGCTATCCATTCGCCTACCTCCTTAGTGCCATAGTGCTCGCCGCCGTCAACCTGTATCTCTGGCGTGCGGACATTCTGCTCAAGGCTTGCGTCGCACGCCTTGCGTATGGCAGCTCCCTCCTCTTTCAAGCCAAAGTGCTCAAGGAGCATTGCCGCTGACAATATCTGCGCCAGAGGGTTGGCGATGTTCTTGCCCGCCGCCTGTGGCCATGAGCCGTGGACAGGCTCGAAGAGGGGTGTGTGCTCGCCGAGTGAGGCGGAAGGCTGCAACCCCATCGAGCCGGTGATGGCACTTGTCTCGTCGGTCAGGATGTCGCCAAACGTGTTCTCGGTTACAATGACATCAAAGAAGCGAGGCTCTGTCAACACTCGCATCGACGCATTGTCTATGAACATGTAATCGACCTTGACATCGGGATATTGTGGCTCCATCTCCTTGGCAATCTGCCGCCACAAGCGCGAGCTTGCCAGCACGTTGGCTTTGTCAACTACCGTGAGGTGCTTGTTGCGGCGCATGGCAAACTGGAAAGCGACTTTCAAGATGCGCTCTATCTCAGGACGATAGTATATGTCGGTGTCATACGCCTTGTCGTTGTCTTGGTACTTCTCGCCAAAATACATTCCGCCCGTGAGCTCGCGTATGACAACAAAGTCGGCACCCTTGATAAGCTCCTCTTTCAGCGGACTCTTGTGGAGCAGACAGTCGAAAGTGGCTACCGGGCGAACGTTGGCAAACAGGCCAAGCTTCTTGCGCATGGCAAGCAAGCCCGTCTCGGGCCGCACTTTTAGTGTCGGGTTGTTGTCAAAACGCGGGTCGCCGACTGCCGCAAAAAGCACCGCATCGGCATCCATGCAAGTCTTGAATGTCTCATCGGGGAACGGGTCGCCACACGCGTCAATGGCGTGAGCCCCACAAATGGCTTCCTTGTAAGAGAACTCGTGGCCGAATTTCGCTGCTACGACATTCAGCACATTGATAGCCTCTGGCATTATCTCCGGCCCTATGCCGTCGCCAGGCAACACTGCAATTTTCAGTTTCATGTTTTCCTATTTTGTTTCTTCTTCTATCATGTTGAGCATCTTTATCGTTGCTTGGATTGCCGCCTCTGTCTGGTCGGCATCAAGCCCGCGCGTGCGCCATTGCCTTTCGCCGTCGTTCCACGTGATGACTGTCTGGACAAGAGCGTCCGTGCGTCCGCCTGGCGGAATGGTTACGGCATAGTTCTGCAGCAACGGGAATGTGCGCCCAAGTTTTTCCTTATAAATTTTGCGCAACGCCTTTACGAAAGCATCATACTGGCCGTCGCCGGTTGAGTCGGCCTCGTATTCCTCGCCATTGATGTTTATCTTGAGGCTCGCTATTGGCTTCAGCCCGTAGCTTGTCGTTACGATGTAGCTGACGAGTTTGACTTTCTGCTCAGGCGAGGAATGCTTCAGCACGTCGCTCACGATGTAAGGCAAATCGTCTTGGGTTACAAGTTGCTTGCGGTCGCCAAGTTCTGTGATGCGCCGCGTAACGGCCTTTGTTTGTTCCTTGGTAAGCTCAAGGCCAAGGTCTTCGAGGTTCTTCACTATGTTAGCCTTGCCAGAGTTCTTGCCTAACGCGAACTCCCTGTGGCGGCCAAAGCGTTCTGGCACCAAGGCATTGCTGTACAGATTGGCCTTGTTGTCGCCGTCGGCATGAACGCCAGCCACTTGCGTGAAAACATTTTCGCCAATGACTGGCGTGTTGGGTGAATAGCCAATGCCACTGTAACCAGCGACGAGGTTGCTTATTTCCATGAGCGTGGACTCATTGATGTGCTCATGCACGTGCATCTGGTCTTTCAGCATGACGTGAATGCTGCTCAGCGGTGCGTTGCCACAACGCTCGCCCAAGCCATTGACAGTTACGTGAAGTCCAGAACATCCTGCCTCAACTGCCATGAAGGAGTTGCCAATCGCCATGTCATAATCGTTGTGGGCATGGAAGTCAAAGCGTATGCCGGGATACCGCTCCACCATTGCCTTCATGTACTTGAACGTGTTCACAGGATTGAGTATGCCAAGCGTGTCGGGCAAGAGGATGCGCACTATGCCCTCATCCTTGAGGCCGTCAACCATTTGCCATACGTAGTCGCGGCTGTCGCGCATACCCTGCGACCAATCCTCAAGATACAGGTTCACGCTCATGCCCT
>CAZTUD010000211.1:0-5086 GCA_964616945.1 uncultured Prevotella sp.
GCTCCATAACACCTGGAGACTTTGAGGCCAATAGGAGATTGAAGCCCTGCTGCTCGCGGTAGAGGTTCTTTTTTGCCTGCTCCTCACTGATGAACGAGACCCCATAGCGCAAGGTAACGCTGGTGGTGTCGTATTTCATCGCCACTGCCTTGTCGGAGATTGCGGCTATGCCAGACGGCTTCTGTTCTGATTCCAAGTATAGATAAACCTTTGTCTGCCCCGCCACAGCCTGCCATCCGCTCACCCAGAAGTCGCCATGACTTATCTTTCCGTTGGCGGATGTCACGACAATGGCGTTGTTGTCGTTATTGGCAAACGTTATCTCGTATATCGCCGACTGGTGGCTAACAGCATAGCGTGCCGACATGTTGCCGTCGTCGAAGTTAAGGTCGAAGGCATACGGCGTAATGTGCTCATTATCATAACTGTAGTTGACCTCAGTCTTCAACTCTGTGCCTTGCTCAGGAATAATCTTGAAAGCCGAACGCTCGCGGTGGTTGGTGACGATGACAGGAAGCCCGCCGATGTACTCCGACGTGTAGTCAGCCCTGTCTGGATAGACACGCAACATGCTGTTTGGCAACTGTATTGTTGGGAACATCGGCACGAGCAGATGGCTTACGCTGCCGATATAGGGGTTCACATAGTCCACGGGTGTTTTGACCTGGGCTTTGGCTTGCATGCAACACAGGCTCAGGACAAGCATCGCCGTGATGCCGGCATTGTTCCAAAATGTTTTTTTCATGTCAGTAGTATTATAAAGAAGAAAAATGTTTCATTGTCTTGCGCTGTGTCTCCCTTATCGCATCCTCATAACCTGTCAAGGCCGCGAATGGCGCAAACTGCGCTGCACGCTGGTAGAGGCTCATCCGTGGATGTGTCTTTGACACATGATGCGGCAAATTGATAATGTCATCGTAGTTTTCCATTCTTGCTTTTTACCTTTTTACTTTTTTACCTTTCCTACGCTCTGTGTCCTCCTATCTGGTTGTTCCGCTCCCGTTGTGTGGCTCCGTCGGCAAAATTCAGTCCCTTGAGCAGTGCGTTCTTGCCAAACTCTTTCTTGATTTTAAGTGTCGCCTCCTGTAGCCTGCGCTCTTTATCAAGGGCGGCATCCTTTTTCATTCTCTCTGCTTTCTGTTTGTCATAGTCAATGAAAAGGTCGAGCTGGACCGGGCGTTTTTTGCCCTCCATAGCCTTTTCCTCATTGACCACATTAAGGACGGTAACATTGATGCGCCTTACAAGCAGTATTGGATTGACAACCTTGTCGAATATACTCATTACCGCCTCGGTGATAAGACGGGATGATGAGGTTGGCCGCTCAAGTTTCTCCGTGCCGTGGGCATGTTTGGGGACTGGTCTGCCATACCAGTCGGTGGAAATCTCGCCGTGATACTGACGACGTATGTTCGGGTCAACGAGGCCCTCTCGGTCATAGCCTACCGTGAGCACGACTTGTGAGCCGACGAGATGCTTGTCAAGGAGCTCAAGGGCGATGCTGTCAGCCATCTCCTTTACCACGACACGGGCTTTGTCAACGGTGTATGGGCTTTGCAACACCTGACCGTTGCCAAGAGAGTTGTTGTCGGGTTTGTAAGCCTTGATGTAGTCCATTGTTACTGGTTCCCATCCCCAGGCGTGGTCGATGATGAGTTCGGCATTGACACCGAAGAGCTTGTAAAGAAACTCGTCGTTAGTAACTGAAAGCCGTGCCAGTTTGCCCATAGTGTCGATGCCATACTGCGCAAGCCTTGCCACAATGCCCCTGCCGAAACGCCAGAAGTCTGTCAAGGGTTTGTGATTCCACAACTTCTGGCGGTAGCTCATCTCGTCGAGTTCGGCAATCCTCACGCCGTCCTTATCCGCCGGGATGTGCTTTGCCACAATGTCCATTGCCACCTTGCATAGGTAGAGGTTGGTGCCAATGCCTGCCGTGGCAGTGATGCCAGTTGTCTTCAATACATCTTGTATCATAGTCATTACAAGCTCGTGGGCTGTCTTCTTGTATGTGTCGAGGTAAGCCGTTACATCGGCGAACATCTCATCGATGGAATAGACATGAATGTCCTCCGGAGCGATGTACTTGAGGTAGATGCCGTATATCTTGCTGCTTTCCTTTATGTACTCAGCCATGCGTGGGGTGGCGGCTATGTAGTCAGCCTCCCAGTCTGGATGCTTGGCGAGCTCTATTGCCGAGTACGACTTGCCAGTGAAAGGCTTGTAGCCGATGGCATTGCTCCTCCCGGCGTTCACTTCCCGCATCTTCTCAACGACCTCGAAGAGCCTTGCGCGTCCACGCAGGCCGTAGGCTTTCAACGACGGGGACACGGCAAGGCATATCGTCTTCTCGGTGCGGCTGACATCGGCCACAACGAGGTTTGTCGTAAGTGGGTCAAGCCCTCTTGCGGCACACTCTACGGAGCTGTAATAGCTCTTGAGGTCGATGGCAATGTAAGTCCTCATTTATTGCAAAGCTACGAAAAAAAACATAAATGAAGCGTATTTAATAGGAATAATTACAAAATATTTTCACACATATCAGAAAACTTTCGTATTTTTGCAACACAAAGCTCATCGCATGAGCATAATGGCACGAACGGTATTGAAACATGAAGCTAAGCATAATAGGAACAGGCAAGATTGCCCATGAAGTCATCAAGGCATTGCGCGGCGAAGCACCTGATATAGAAATATTGTCAATCTACGCCCACAGCAACAAGAGCAAGGCGGACGAAATGGCCGGACAATACGGCATTTCAAATGTCTATACCGACTATGAACGCCTCCTAAAGCAAGATAATGCAGATTTCATTTATATAGGACTTGTCAACTCTGCACACTATGAGTATGCCAAGGAAGCTCTGCTTACTGGGCGAAATGTCATTTTGGAGAAGCCGTTTACGTCAACGTATCAAGAAGCCGTGGAACTTGCGACGATGGCGCGGGAGAGGAAACTGTGGCTCTTTGAGGCAGTAACGACGCTTCATCTGCCAAACTACAAGCACGCGAAAGACCTTCTCAAGCAAGTTGAACCAGTACGCATTGTCAGGTGCAACTACTCGCAATATTCGAGCCGGTACGACAGATACCTCAAAGGCGATGTCGCACCAGCTTTTGACCCTCAACTCGGAGGCGGCGCACTAAACGACTTGAACATCTACAACATCAACGCCGTTGTCAGTCTCTTTGGCAAGCCTGTCTCAACGCAATATTTCGCCAACAGAGGATTTAACGGCGTTGACACATCGGGCATTCTCATCATGCAATACCCAGGTTTTATCGCCGAATGTACCGCCGCAAAAGATTCTGAAAGTCCATCGTCTGTTGTCGTGCAGGGAGAAAACGGCACAATCATTATCCCTTCCGCGCCAAACGAAATGTCAAAGGTCGTGCTCTTGAAAAACAATGCGAGCGTTGTGTACCAGGACAATAAATACACGAGCCGCCTTGTCCACGAGTTCAAGGACTTTGAGCAAATATGGGAACACAAGGATTACGATGCCATGAACCATTACCTTGACATATCACTTGCCGTAATGCAGGTGGTAGAGATGGGCAATCAAAAAAGTGAATGACAAAAGCAATGATGAGCAAGCTAAAGAGAAAAACCAAGTATGAAAAAAAGAATTTCAAATGTAAATGTAAGGCTTGACGTTAATAACCACTGCCATTATGACTGTCATATTAATGTCTTTGTAACCATGATGCTCCTCTGTCTCACAATGGTACTTTTTCCACTGACTTCAACAGCCCAGATTTCAAGTTATGGCTCGTATGACAATTTAGAGACTGTTGTTTTCCAAGTGGAAAATATGAAGCCTGATGAGATAAAAAGATACAACAGCTGGGCGGAGGAAGGACTGCCCGAGCAAGCCCGTTTGTTGGCGATTAATTCGGCAAGAGCCCAGACTAACTTAATAGCAGCCCCTGCGACGATAGTTGAAATTCATTATGCTGTCCTCAAGGACACTATTGAATCGCTTAATGGATTGAATGAGATTTCCATAAGTCTGATTAACTCTACTCCCAAAACGATAAAAGAGATTGCTTTTGTCTTCTCTTTTAAAGGAGGAAATAATGAAACAATATATGACATTAAATCAGGAGACAAATACTGCATATTAAAATTTGCGAATCTTAAAGGGAGGACAATGACTACAGACTTTAAAGAAGTGGCGGATGGAGTTATGCAAAGCTTCCATTATCTGGATTATGGAAAAGCGGCATACTGCAAGCCATTCTTTAATAAAATAGCGAAAACCGTTCACTTAGAGAGTGCAAACATTCAATACGCTGATAACACGACTTCAAAAAAAGTTTCGGTCTTTGATAAGGGCCTTGTAGGAGGCGAGAACTTGTATGACAATGGTCCCATTCAACCCATCACTGCCTTTATTGCTAATATAGACAAAGAACAAGGCAAACAATTAGCGGATGTAGATGATAAAGTCGTGGATGTCGGGAACTTGGAAGAAATGCCAAGTTTCAATGGAGGGGCAAGTGCTTTGATGAAATATATAGCTGACAATATTAAATATCCTGTAGTTGCGAAAGAGACTGGAGTTCAAGGTCGAGTCATCGTGAGCTTTATTGTCGAGAAAGACGGAAGTGTAAGCAATGTTTCTGTGGTAAGGTCCGTTGACCCATCCTTGGACCGCGAGGCTCTGAGGGTGATAAAGAGCATGCCAAAATGGAAACCTGGCAGGAGCAATGGCAGGGCAGTTAGGACAATATATAATGTACCAGTAAGTTTCAGACTATAGTATGGAAGAAGCAAACCTCATTTTAATCAAAGGCGAGCCAAAGACTCTGCAGATTGTCTCTATCACAAAAGACAACAAGGGTGTCTTTTGGATTAAATTCAAATCTGGTAAGTCTTTCCCATATTCTGGTCATGACGTTTGTGTCTTGAAAGCTCCAAAAGAGATTAATGTTTCCGACTTCCACTTTTCCAATAGGCATGGACAGATTTTCAATCCTATCCATGTTTGGCAGTACATGCATTATTTTCACTCATATTATCGGATTGAGTTTGCCAGTGGAGACATTCGTGAATATGACGAAAACTATTTGAATGTTAGCA
>CAZTUD010000212.1:0-5083 GCA_964616945.1 uncultured Prevotella sp.
GCTCTTTCGACCGCAAGGAGAAGGTGGCGGCAGTGACGCAGCTGTATAACGAGATAGGCATTGACCGCATGGCGCGGCAGAAGATTGCTTTCTATTTCGATGAAAGCCGCAAGTATCTTGATGCCGTCAGCGTGTCCGACGACCGCAAGCAGCAGCTGCGCCAGTATGCGGAGAAAATGATGAACAGGAAGTTCTGACCATCAGGCATTATGAATTGTGAATTTATCGATACCCACGCCCATTTGGACGGGGAGGAATTTGCCACTGACCTGCCGGAGGTCATCAGCCGTGCCAAGGCTGTGGGGGTGAAGGCAATTTTCATTCCTGGCATTGATGCGTCGTCGGTGGAGAGCGTCATGCGTGTCTGCCGTCAATACCCTGGCTATTGCTTCCCCATGATTGGCTTGCAGCCGGAGGAGGTGCGCGACGACTGGCGTGAGGTTCTCGCAATGATGAAAGAGAAGCTTGACGAAGACATCCGTAATTATAAATCTCAAATCTCAAATCTCAAACCTCAACCCCGATACATCGCTATCGGTGAGTGTGGCCTCGACTTCTATTGGAGTCGGGAGTATGAGCAGGAGCAGCTTGCCGCCTTTGAGGGGCAAGTCAGATGGTCGGTGGAGACACGTCTGCCACTTATGATACATTGCCGAAAGGCTCAGAATGAGTTGCTGCATATATTAAAGAGGTATGAGCGGGAGCTGCCGGGCGGCGTTTTCCATTGCTTCACGGGCAACCAGAAGGAGGCGGAGGAGTATCTTCGCTTTGACAGGTTTGTGCTTGGCATAGGTGGCGTTTCCACGTTCAAGAGCAGCCATCTGCGTGAGGATCTGCCCGCCGTCGTGCCCCTTAGCCGCATTGTGCTGGAGACCGACAGTCCCTATATGGCTCCCGTGCCCCACCGTGGGCAACGCAACGAGAGCAGCTTTGTCAGCCTCGTCGTGCAGAACCTTGCCCGTTGCTACAACGTGAGCGAGGAGGAGGTTGCCCGCCAGACCAACGCCAACGTCCGCCGTGTCTTTCCCCTTGCGGCAGGAGTGTGAGTGTGGGCGTGAGCGGCGTTTTTAAGCTGTTTTGCCTCGCTGTGCAGGCTTCCGCTTGCGGCAGCGTGTTTTTCTGTTGGAAAAACTGACAAAAATCTGTGGTCAAAAAAATGCCCTGAAAAATGTCAGACTATTGACATTTTGCCCGTTTGAGGTGCCTTGTTGGGACTCCTCCGCCGTGCGAGTGTCTTCTTGGCGGCGCGAAGCCTCCTGCTTTACGCCGCCAAGCACCCTTCTCTACGCTGCGAAGAAGCCACCTCTGCGGCGTAAGGCAGACAGCTTTGCGCCGCCGGGAAGGAGAAGCAAAACTTGCAAAAACACCATATTTTTGCAACAACCTTATAGCCAGCGAGTTGCAAACTTTGCTGAGAATCGCGTATTTGCGGCCAAACCACTGCTTCGTCGCAAATTCTTCACTCACAGAGGGGGTGTTGTAAACATCTTTCAGCATGTTTTTGTTGTCTGTTTTCGTTCTGCTTAACGCCTGTATTTTTAACGTTTCTTGGCCGAATTTGGTTCATAATGGTTCATATCTGAAAATAATTCGAAAATTATTTGTAACTTATTAAATATTTTCCTAATTTTGCCAACAGGTAAGTATAATTATTAAACTCAAGCTTATGAACAACAAGTTTCTACTTATTAATCTTCTGCTCGGCGTGTTCGTGTTCATGCCGATGGCAGCCCTTGCCGACGAGATACCCGTGGCGGTGTTCAGCGACGACGGCAAGACCATGACCTTCACCTACGCCGACGAGGCGAAGGTGGACAGCAAGACCACCTTCAAGCTTGGAGATTGGACTAATAAAGCCGATATAGACACACTGGTTGAAAAGGTTGTGTTCGACCAGCCATTTGCCAAGGCAAGGCCGACATCGACAGCCTTTTGGTTTAGCGATTTTACTAAATTAACATCTATAGAGGGCTTAGAAAACTTGAATACGTCGGAAGTGACAAATATGAGAACTATGTTTTGGTTTTGTAAATCTATAACCAAACTTGATTTGAGCAATTTCAATACGGAGAATGTTCATGACATGTCAGAAATGTTTGTCGGTTGTAGTTCTTTAAAAAGGCTTGGCATCAGAAGTTTTAAAACAGATAATGTGGAATACACCCAAAGAATGTTCGAAGGGTGTTCATCCTTGACAAGTCTTGAAGTAACTGGTTTTAACACTGGAAAGGTTCTTAGTATGTGGGGTATGTTTAGCGGTTGTTCATCCTTGACAACCCTTGACGTAAGTGGATTTAATACTGAGAATGTTACTGAAATGAACTACATGTTTAGTGGGTGTTCTAAGTTGGCAAGTCTTGATGTCAGCGGTTTTAATACTGCTAAGGTCACTAATATGCGGGGGATGTTTAAGGGGTGTTCTTCTATCAAAAACATAGATGTCAGCCATTTTAATACAGAAAATGTAAGTGAAATGACTGAAATGTTTAATGACTGTTCCTCTCTGACCAGTATCAATGTTAGTAATTTTAAGACTGATAATGTTACCTCTATAGGTTGGATGTTTAAAGGCTGCTCTTTACTGACTACTCTTGATGTAAGTAATTTCAATACGGAAAAAGTAACAAATATTACTTATTTTCTTAATTTCACCTTTTCAGATAAAAAGTCAAGCCTTACGGAGTTGAACCTTGGCAACAACAGTTTTCAAAATGTGAAGTATGGTGTCTCTGTTACTGAAAGTGATTCACGCACATTCGATGGCGTTGGCTCTCCAGAAAATCCTTGCCATCTTACCATAGGTAGCGATTTTGACAAGTCGGTGCTTGGCGAGGTAAAAAACAAAGATGGGCATAGTTATTACGAATGGCTGTACGGTTGCTTTGACGTGAACCTTGCGACAACGGCTTCCACCCTTGATAATGGAATCTATCTTAATAACATGGAGGCACGCACAGGAAAGCAGGTGACGCTGTCGTTCCGCTTGAAGAACTCGGTGAAGATACGCGGCTTCCAGTTCGACCTGCATCTGCCCGACGGCTTCTCGGTGGCAAAGAAAGCCAACGGACAAGACTCGATAGCCATGAGCACCGCGAGGGATGCAAAGGACAACATTGACTACCTCGGCTCAAGGATGCAGACGACGAGGGCGAACGTATATAGGGTGCTTGCCACCTCGATGAAAAACCTGTCAGTTGCCGAGGGCGACGACGAGATACTTACCTTGACGCTTGACGTTGCCGACTCGCTGACCGACGGCAACTATGCGCTGAATATTGACTCCATACAGATGGTGGATGATGATTTGAACAGCATCAACTTGGACGACATTACCTTGAGAACGCTGATTGACGTGAAGACTTATACGCTCGGCGACGTGAACAACGACGGCCGCGTCAACGTGTCGGACTTTACGGTTGTGGCAAATTACATCTTGGGCGATAGGTCGGACGGCTTTGTTGCCAAGGCTGCTGACTTGAATGGCGACGGCAGAATAAACGTCAGCGACTTGGCTACGCTCGCCAGCATGGTTCTTGGCGACGGCTCTTCATCGGCAAGGTCAGCACGCTTCAAGGCTCCACGCAAGGCGAACAACAATGATACTTACATAGACCCATCTACGTTGGACAACGTTGTCTATCTGAACGACGTAGAGGCAACAGCTGGCAAGCAGGTAAAGCTCACGTATCGCTTGAAAAATTCGGTCGCGATGCTCGGCTTCCAATTTGACTTGCACCTGCCCGATGGTTTCTCTGTGGCGAAAAAAGCCAACGGACAAAATGATGTCACATTGAGTTCTGCAAGATATGCCAACGACAACTTCGACTATTTGGGGTCGAATATGAGGACAAAAGATACGTTCAGGGTTCTTACGGCTTCGACAAAGAAATTGTTTGTGCAGCCTGGTGATGATGATATTGTGACAGTGGTGATAAATGTAGCCGATTCTTTGGCTGCTGGCGACTATTACCTCCTGACCGACTCCGTACAGATGGCTGATGGCACTCTGTATGGTATTAATCTTGATGACATGACATTCAGGACTGTGGTAAAAGTGGAGCAAAGCTTCGACGGTGTTGTGCTCGACGAGAATTCCACCACGGCTCCTGTGGCGAGCGACGGCGACGTGAACGTAAAGACAAAGCTCACCATCAAGGGAGGCGAATGGACCACGATATGCCTGCCGTTTGCCATGACTGGCGAGCAGGTGGCTGAGGCTTTCGGAAATGATGTGCTGCTGGCTGACTATACGGGCTGGGAAGATTCCTACGCGTCTGACGACGACGAGGATCCTGAGAGCATTACGGTGGACTTCACGCGCGTTGCCGTGAGCGAGGGCATGAAGGCAAACCATCCGTATGCCATAAAGACCACGAAAGACATTAGCGAATTTGTGGTGAGCAACGTTGCCGTAAGTCCGGAGGCAGAGCCGAGTGTATCTACGGGCTCCCGACGTAAGGGCACGCTGGGCAGCTTCACTGGCAGCTATGTGGCCGACTTCACGGTTCCTGCGCAATCGCTCTATCTTGACGGAGGCAAGTTTGTGTATTCTACAGGCGACACCAAGCTGAAGGCTTTCCATGCCTATTTCGACTTCCAAGGGGTTACCACGTCGTATGGTTCAGACGTGTCCAACGTGTCTTCCTCGTTTGGCGAGCCCACTGGCATAAAGGGCATCAGCAATGCCGAAACCAGGCAGAATGTCTATTCCATTGGCGGTGTGTTGGTCAGCAAGAATGGCATGAAGAACTTGCCAAAGGGCATATACATAAGGAATGGAAAAAAGATAGTTGTGAAATAATGAGGGAAGAAGTGAAAAAGATAGGCAGATGATGCTTTAAAGAAGTTTAAATTTGGCAATATCTTTTTCATAATTGACAAGAAAGCCTTACCTTTGCATTCGCGTTTGCAGAAAGTGCGTATGCAGGGTAAGGCTTTATGTTCTCAGGATTTTTGAGAGATGGCTTTATGTTCGCCTAAGTGTATGCAGTGGTTAAGCACAAGGAGAGATGCTCGAGTGGCTTAAGAGGCACGCCTGGAAAGCGTGTAGGCGCCAAAAGCGCCACCGGGGTTCGAATCCCCG
>CAZTUD010000213.1:0-5070 GCA_964616945.1 uncultured Prevotella sp.
GCTCCTGCCCTCGCCGCTCGTCAACGGCACGCAAATGGCGGGCAACCACATCAACACCGCGCTGCTCGACCGCGTGATGCCAAAAGACATCACCACCGGCCAGAAGCAAGTGAGCGAGGCCGTGAAAAGCACCAAGAACTTAAAGGCCACAAGCGAGGCAACGCCAACAAAGGCAGACACCATCACAAGCAAGAAAGCACCCGTGGCAAAAGAGGGCTTCGCGCTTGTCGTGGCAAGCCACGTGACGCTCAAGAACGCCAACGCATACGCCGCCGACCTGAAACGACGCGGCTACTCCGACGCATTCGTGCAGAAAGGCAACCACGTGAAGGTGCTCATGGGGCGCTACCCCACCCGCGCGGAAGCCACAAAGGCCCTGAACCACATCAACGACAGCGAGGAGTTTGCCGGAGCATGGATCACCGACGTTAAATTCTAAAACACACTGTATGCCATGAAACGCGTGCGCTGCCCAAAATGTGATTCCTACATCACCTTCGACGAGACCAAATACCAGGACAAGCAAACCCTCATCTTCACTTGCCCCTATTGCGGCAAACAGTTCGGCATACGCATGGGCTCGCAGAAGATACGCCCGCGCCAGGACGACGAGAACCCCGACGAGGAGGCAAGGGAAAACAGCACCGGGCTGGGCAACATAACCATCATTGAGAACCGCTACTGCTACAAGCAAGTGCTGCCACTGCACATGGGCGACAACACCATAGGCCGCTACATGAGGGGCAACAACATCACCACGCCCATAGAGACGGGCGACCTGACGATGGACTTGCTGCACTGCACCATCAACGTGAGCCGCGACAAGCAGGGCAACGTGAAATACGTGCTCCGCGACGGCCCCTCCCACCACGGCACCTTCCTCAACGGGGAGCGCATAGGGCAGCGCGAGCAGCGCAGGCTCGAAAACGGCGCGGTGTTCAACATTGGCGTCACCACGATAATACTCAACACCGAGGCTTGACTACCGCCGCCCAATGACCACCACATTGTTCATAAAAAACATGGTCTGCGACCGCTGCATCATGGCGGTCAGGAAGACGCTGCTCGACAACGGCATTGCGCCCGCAAGCGTGGAGCTGGGGAAAGCCTGCGTCGACGGAAAGGTTTCCGACAAGAAGAAGCAACGGTTGAAGCAAGACCTGCAATCGCTTGGCTTCGAGCTGCTTGACGACCGCCGCCACCAGACCATAGAGAAAATCAAGAACGCCATTGTAAGTCTGGTGCACTACAAGGACAACCAAAGCCAGACAAATCTTTCCGACTATCTTCAGGAAGAATTGCACCAAGACTACTCGTCGTTGTCGAAGCTCTTCTCCGAATATTCTTCCAAGACCATAGAGCGCTACTACATTGAGCAGCGCATAGAGCGCGTGAAGGAGCTGCTCACCTACGGCGAGCTGACGCTCACGCAGATAGCCCTCAAAATGAACTATTCGAGCGTGGCCTATCTGTCAAGCCAGTTCAAGAGCGTAACCGGCATGTCGCCCTCCAAGTTCAAGCAGCTGCAAGACAACACGAGAAAAGGCCTGGACAAGATTTGAGCAACTCAAGTCAAGTCCAAGCCTTTCTGCGTCTACGCAAGCTTCAGCCTCAAGCTGTTGAGCACCACGCTCACGCTTGAGAACGCCATGAGCGCGCTGCCCCACATGGGCGTAATCTGTATGGGCGGGTTGTCGTAGAAAAGATAGAGCACGCCAGCGGCGAGGGGGATGCAGACGAGGTTGTAGACGAACGCCCAGAAGAGGTTTTCCCAAATCATGCGCACCGTCTTGCGGCTGAGCCTCACGCTGTAGGGCAGGGCCTCGAGGTCGTCGGTCATCAGCGTCACCTGCGCCACGTCCATCGCCACGTCGGTGCCGGTGCCGATGGCGATGCTCA
Source organism: uncultured Prevotella sp. (assembly GCA_964616945.1). Taxonomy (GTDB): domain Bacteria; phylum Bacteroidota; class Bacteroidia; order Bacteroidales; family Bacteroidaceae; genus Prevotella. The sequence goes on from CAZTUD010000213.1 coordinate 1,900, forward strand.
CGTCGGCAAGGGCAAGGGCCTGCGTGTCGTTTATGCCGTCGCCAATCATTGCCACCGTCTTGCCCTCGCCCTGCAGCTGCCTCACCTTGTTTTCCTTGTCGGCGGGCACGCATTTTGCCTCATAATGCCTTATTCCCGCCTTGTCGGCCCAATATTTTGCCGCGTCGTCGCGGTCGCCGCTCATCATCCACACGTCGATGCCCTCGCCCTGCAGCTCCTGCATGGCCTTGCGTGCGTTCGGCTTCAGCGTCTCGCGGGCCTCGGGCGGCAGGTTGTCGGCCTTGGTGAAGTCCACGTTCTGGTTGGCTATGGTCAGCGTGCCCGTCTTGTCGGTAACGAGCGCGTCCACCTTGCGCAGCCGCTCTAATGCCGTGGCGTCCTTTATCAGCACGTGCTTGTCGGCGGCCTTGCCAATGCCCACCATGAGGGCCGTGGGCGTGGCAAGCCCCATAGCGCAGGGGCAGGCAATGACGAGCACGGTAACCGCCGATATTATGGCCTTGGGCATCATCGCCGTGCCGCCTATCACTATCCAGGCAAGGAATGTCAGCAGCGCGATGGCGCCCACCACCGGCACGAACACCAGCGCGGCCTTGTCAACAATGCGCTGCACGGGAGCCTTCGAGCCCTCGGCCTCCTGCACCATGCGTATGATGTGGGCCAAGGCAGTGTCCTCGCCCACCTGCCGCGCCCTCATGCGGAACTTGCCCTGGCTCGGCACCGTGCCCGCAAGCACCCTTGAGCCTTTCTTCTTCTCGGCGGGCGTGGGCTCGCCCGTTATCATGCTCTCGTCAACGTAGGCCGCGTCGGGGGTCATAAAGCTCCCGGCGGAGACGACCTCGCCGTCGACGGGCACCTTCTCGCCCGGGCGCACCTCAAGGATGTCGCCCACGTCGATGGTCTTTATCGGCACCTCGCGCACCTCGCCGTCCTCCACCACACGGGCCGTCTTGGGAGCCATGCCCATGAGCTGGCGGATGCTCGTGGCGGTGCCGTCCTTTGCCTTCTCCTCAAGCAAGCGGCCCGTGAGGACAAAGGTTATTATCATGCCGCACGAGTCGAAATAGGTGAGCGACTCATCGCCCCAGAAAGTGTTGTACGCGCTGAAAAGGAAGGCTATCGACGTGCTCAACGCCACGAGCGTGTCCATGTTGGCAGAGGCGTGGCGCAGCTGGCGCACAGAAGTCGTGTAGAAGTTGCGGCCGCAGAAATACATGTTTGCCAAGGCTATGAGCAGGGCAATCTGGTTGGAGAGCGACACGCTGCCCACGCTCACCCAGTGCATGTTGACGCACATGCCCGCCACCGACAGCACCCACGACAGTATGGTGCGGCGCACGAGGAGCGTGTATTCGCGCTTGCGTATGTCCTCCACCGAGCGGTCTTTCTCAATCACGAGGTCGTAGCCGATGCCGTTGATTTCCCTCTTCATCGTCTCCAAGGAAATCTCGTCGGGGTCATAGTCAACGAGGGCCGAACGGCCCGCAAGACTCACCGAGGCCGACTTCACGCCCCGCAGCGAGGAAAGCTTGCGCTCAACGTTGGCCGAGCATGAGGCGCAAGCCATGCCGACGACAGGAATAGTCTGTTTCATTTAAAAACTCCTCACTCCTGACTCACAAACTCATAGTGCCCCGCGTTGTCCACCGCCTCTTTCATCTGTTCGGGCGCGACCTTGCTGTCGTCGTAGTCAACAGCCACGTTGTGGTCGGCGAGGCTCACTACCGCGCTGCTCACTCCGTCCAGCCCGCAAAGGGCGTTCTCAACGTTTGCCTTGCAATGGGGGCATTTCATGCCGTTCACAGTAAATGTCTTTTTCATGGTTTCCTCTTTTTTTTGAATTACACTGCAAAGTTAGCAAGGCAAAGGCACACGGGCGTTACGTTTTCATGGATAAAAGTTGCGACTTTCCTACAGCTTGCTGCCCTCAAGGAGCTTGGGGCAGATGCCGTCGAACGGGCATCTCTCGCAATGCGGGCGCGCGCTCTGGCAGATGTACCGCCCGTGGAGCAGCAGCCAGTGGTGGGCCCTCGGTATGTCGGCATCGGGGATGTTCTTCATGAGGCACTGCTCCACCTTGAGGGGCGTGTTGGCGGCGGGCGGCACCAGGCCGAGGCGGTGGGCTACACGATAGACGTGGGTGTCAACTGCCATCGCAGCCTTGCCAAACCACACTGCCTGCAGCACGTTCGCCGTCTTGCGCCCCACCCCCGGCAGCTTCACCAGCTCCCTTGCGTCGTCGGGCACCACTCCGCCGTAGTCGCTGACCAGCATGCGCGACATGGCTACCAGGTGGCGTGCCTTGCTGTTGGGATAGCTCACGCTGTGGATGAACTGCAGCAAGTCCTCCGGCTCGGCCTGCGCCATGAGCTGCGGCGTGGGGTAACGCCGGAAAAGGGCGGGGGTAACCTCGTTTATGCGCTTGTCGGTGCACTGGGCGGAGAGCAGCGTGGCGCACAGCAGCTGGAAGGCGGAGCCGAACTGCAGCTCGGTGCCGGCATTAGGCTCCTTCTCGCGGAAATAGTCCAGTATGTACTCGTATCGTTGCTTGCGTGTCATGACAGTTTTGTTTTGAAAAGTTTTTTCGTTTATTGCCCCTTATGCCAGCCCCCTTATGCCAGCCCCGCTTCTGCCCCCTTGCCTCTTTGCCCCTTGCCTCTTTTGCCCTTGCCTCTTTTGCCTGCTGCAAAGTTACGAAAAATTTCCGAAAAGCATGTCGTTTTTCCGCCACCACAAACACAAGTTCTTCCTTTTCAGCCGCAAGCAGCTGGCAATCAGTGGATTGCGAAAAAAGGCAAGACCTGCGTGGCGTGAGCCGAGCCCGCCGTCGCGCCTTGTGCGCACGACCTTAATGCAACGTGCAATATTGCAATATTGCAACATTGCAACGTTTGCAACGTACGGCATTCCCCGTCCTTCCCGCCCTTTTCCGCCCCCTTTCCGCTGCCGTCGCCGCCGCCGCGCCGCCGCCATCGTGCCGCGAAAACGCCGTCGCGGGGCGGCAGTGGCGTGCGGAAAACGCCGTGAGGGCGTGCGGAGGCAAGGGCAGGGCATACCAAGGGGAAAAGTGAGCCCGACGGGCTCATCGCTGCGATAACCCCGTCTCATCCGTGCGAAAGCACGGTGAGGCGGGGTCAAAAAGGAGGCGGAGGACGCGACCCGTGCAGGGTC
>CAZTUD010000214.1:0-5033 GCA_964616945.1 uncultured Prevotella sp.
GTCACCACCCTTTCCCGTGGTGGCGACGCAAATTCTTATTGCCTCACACATCGGCATCCTGCTATTACCCATCTTCAGCCGACCGTAGGGGCATACCCCCGTGTATGCCCTGACCCCGTAAGTTGGCGATAGGGCATACATGGGGGTATGCCCCCTACGGAGGTGCTGTTCAACGGCTCTTTTTGTAATCAACATCTGCATTTTGCCCATCGGCAAAAGCCCCCTTCGGGGAGGGCTTGGGAGAGGCTTTTAACAAAAACATAAATAAATAAATAAAGAAAGAAAGGAATGTAATATGAAAAGATTTCTACGATTTTTGATGCTCGTCCTCATGGTCGCCTATGGCACGGCGAGCTGGGGCTCGTACGTGAAGTTCAACGGCAAGGACTCCTGGTCGGGGACTACGGCATCGAAAACGAACGATGGTGTCACCATCAACCTGTCACTGGCAAACGGAACCTTTTCCAGTGGCAAATATGGTAGATTGAGTACTGCGAAATCATTTAGTATTCCGGCTGGCTCAACTTTTACGATTTCATGCTCTACGGGCAAGATTGTGTATATTGCCTTTAGCATGGATAATGGATATGTAGGAAATTCGCAAAATAACAGCAATAACAACTGGACGATTCAAACAGGCGGTGGCGGCTTGCATAGCACCAGCAATTATAGCGGACATGGCGATTGGTGGAGCCAGTCTTATTGGGAAAAAGACGACAACTCTAATGGCGAGAGCAAGGTAGTCTTCTATAATGGTAACAACCACGCCACACGTCTGCGGAGGATGTACGTGTATGTTGTGACCGACTCGGAGACCGCAGCATCAAACGTTGCCCTAAGTGTCACAGGAACCCAACGTTTCGAGACTTCTTCTATATTCACAATAACCACCACCAGCGGGAACAAGGTTTATTATACAACAGACGGAAACACGCCCACAACTTCATCGTCGAATGGCGATACAGGCACAACAGGCACTGTCAGCAATTCGTGTGTCGTACAGGCCCTCACTTACACGACATACAACCCCGTCTCATCTAACGACGGGGATGACAAGCCGGAGTCTGGTAACACAAGTGTAAAGAAGTGGTATAGCACAAGCAAGGTTTTCACGCGCTATTACAATGCTCCTGTTAAAGGTCCTGCCTCCACGGATGCGTACTATGGCACGCTTTGTTATCCACAAGACGTGAAAGTGCCTGAGGGCTGCACTGCGGCGACATACGTGTACAACTCGGATGGTACGGCAACGGCTGGGACAACATACAGCAATAGGGCATTCATTCCCGCCAACACGCCGGTGCTGATTTATTCCACAAGTTCGGGCAACAAGGCGTGTGATTGGAGAAATACCGCTAACGGCGAGAATACACAAGCCGCCAACCCAGGCACAAATAATCTCGAAGGCAATAACGGCACAACCATGCCAGACGAGGATTCAGATAATTACATATATTATGGACTGATGGAGCCGACGGATGCCCAGGCAGGCAGCCCACGGAACTTGAAGTTTGGCTTCTATCTCTTCAACTATCAAGGCACGCGCGGTGACATACCTGCCTACAAGGCTTATCTGAAAGTGCCGAGGAGCGCAGTCAGCTCTTCTGCGAAAGGAGGCTTCAGCCTCGACCCCAACGGCTTTGGCGACACCACGACGGGCATCCGTGTGATGCAAACCACCACGAATGGCGCAAGCGGGCGGCAAGGCCAGTCTGTGGCACGCTATAACCTCTCGGGCCAACGGGTAGGCAACGACTACAAGGGCATCGTGATTGTGAATGGCAGGAAGATGGTTGTGAAATGAGAAAGGAGGCATACGGATGATGAACACTGAAACAGAGACAAACCGAAAATATGTCAGGCCTGAAATCACCGTGCTTATGATGGATCCCGACGAGGTGATGTTCGACGCGGTGAACAGCCCTGGCAAAGGCACCATCTACGCCAAGCCCGGCGACGACGAGTGGCAGGAGGACGAGGAAGAGAGTGGCATGACCAACAAGTGGGACAACCTCGTGCCGAGCAACTTGCCGGGGACGTGGCAGCCGGTGGGAGAGTGAAGCCCCACCCCTGATGCGGCTATGCCGCATCTTTCCACCTCCCCCAAATGGGGAGGGGAAGGCTATGGGCAATCACTTCCAACAGCCATATCTTGCCCTCCCCATTTGGGGGAGGGAGCCGGCTGGCAAGCCCGCTGGAGGTGGGGCTTGAGAATTTGCGGCGTCTCCCTTTGGGAGGCGCGGGGGAAACCCCACAGGGGGGGAGGTAAAGAGCGGTAACCCTTAGCATGGCCTCCCCCCATATTCTACGCAAGCTATAAGGTTTTTATGAATACCAACAAGCAGCCAAATGAAGAGGCTGCCCCTGAAAGGGTCACCGCTTATATAACCCTCGGTCATGCCCGCAAGGGCTGACCGGGGGTAAGGAACGCATCGTGAGGCTCGACCCTGAAAGGGTCGCCGCTGGTAACCAAGTGAAATCCAGTGCCTCACAAGCGGCAGCCCTACACGGGCTGAAGCCTCCCAAGAGCAACCACCCCGCCTCACCTGCCTGTCGGCAGGATGAGACGGGGTTAGCAAAGTGGTGAGCCTTTCAGGCTCAGCCTGTGGTCAGGGTACAACAAGATCTGGAGCGGCACCGCTACGACCCCAACACAGGGCAGGTTTTCAGGCTCAACCTGTGGTGAGGATACAACAAGATTTGGAGTAGCGACACTACGCCCCCAACACGAGGCAGGTTTTCAGGCTCAGCCTGTGGTTAGGATACAACTTGACAGCCCACCCCGATATGGCTTGCGCATCCTGAAATGGAGGAGAATAAATCTGCGGAATCCGCAAAATCCGCGAGAAACGAGAAAGAAGAAGAATGAAGAAAAGATATACCAGACCGCGCGTCGGCATTACGGTGGCCGACGGCGAGCCGCTTGCCGGGGACTCGTACATCCAGAATACGGACGTGCCGAGCGGCGGTGGCGGCATCATCGGCGCGAGGCGGTGGCGCGATGGTGGCATGCGGCCAGATGATGACGAAGAAGAGGAAGAGGAGACCGCTGACACCCTGATGGTAGTGAGGCGCAGCCTGTGGGAGGAGTGAAAGGTAAGAAGGTAAGAAAGTAAGATTTTGAATATAGTTTTTTTTCATATACATTATTATTATTTTTTATGCTTGCCTGACCCGTGAGGGCATAAGCATGCAAGAGTCTTGGCGACACATACCCGCGAGGGCATGTGCCGCCATTTTTTGACCACGGAGGGCACGGATGAGGCTTTTCACAAAATGGAGTAATGTTTGCCAAAACGGAAACAAAATGCCGATGTCTGTCTGTTTTTGCCGAACTTTGCCCAAAAATCTCAAATCAAGGAACTATGGAAGACAGACAACAACTAAACCGCCAGCTTGCGCAGATGCTCAAGGGCGGCGTGATTATGGACGTTACTACACCCGAACAGGCAAAGATTGCCGAGGATGCGGGAGCCTGCGCGGTGATGGCACTTGAGCGCATACCCGCCGACATAAGGGCGGCGGGCGGCGTGGCACGCATGAGCGACCCGAAGATGATAAAGGGCATACAGCAGGCAGTGTCGATACCCGTGATGGCGAAGTGCCGCATAGGCCACATTGCCGAGGCCCGAATACTCGAGGCCATAGAAATAGACTACATCGACGAGAGCGAGGTGCTGTCGCCAGCCGACAACGTTTACCACATTGACAAGACAAAGTTCAAGGTGCCGTTCGTTTGCGGCGCAAGAAACCTTGGTGAGGCCCTGCGACGCATTGCCGAGGGAGCCACCATGATACGCACCAAAGGTGAGCCAGGCACGGGCGACGTAGTGCAGGCGGTGAGCCATATGAGACTGATGCAGAGTGAGATACGTCGCTTGGTTAGCATGGCTGAGGATGAGCTGTTTGAGGCGGCGAAGCAGCTTCAGGCTCCATACGATCTCGTGAAGTTTGTGCACGATAACGGCAAACTGCCTGTGGTGAATTTCGCGGCGGGAGGTGTCGCCACGCCAGCCGACGCGGCCCTTATGATGATGCTCGGCGCTGAGGGCGTGTTCGTGGGTTCGGGCATCTTCAAGAGCGGCAACCCGGCGAAGCGGGCGGCGGCAATAGTGCAGGCCGTTACCAACTACAACGACCCTAAAAAGCTCGCCGAGCTTTCCGAAGACCTCGGCCCTGCGATGGTGGGCATCAACGAGGAGGAGATAAAGGTGCTGATGGCGGAAAGAGGAAAATGAGAATAGCGGTTATGGCGCTGCAAGGCGCATTCGTTGAACATGAGAGAATGCTGGCGCAGCTCGGCGTGGAGACATTCGAGGTGAGGGAGCTTGCCGACTGGCGGCAGCCGAAAGACGGGCTGATATTGCCGGGCGGCGAGTCGACCACACAGTCGAAGTTGCTGTGCGACCTTGGCTTGCTCGAACCCGTACGCCGCGACATAGAGGCAGGGTTGCCCGTGTTCGGCACTTGCGCCGGGCTGATATTGCTGGCGAAAGAATCGGGGGTGAGGTTCGGCCTCTCCACCATGAACATTGTGGCTCGCCGCAATGCCTACGGGCGACAGCTTGGCAGCTTTCATACGGAGGCGGAGATGGCTGGCTTGGGCAGCATTCCCATGACGTTCATCCGTGCGCCGTACATCGAAAGGGTGTACGGCAACGCCGAGGCACTTGCCACGGTTGACGGGCACATCGTGGCGGCAAGGCAGGATGGCCAGCTTGCAACGGCTTTCCATCCTGAACTTGGCTCCGACACGAGGGTTCATGCCTTCTTCCTCAGCATCGTCGCGTCGGCACGGTGAGGCAACCCTACGGCTTCATCATTTCCTCAACCGCCCTTTTCAGCTGCCGGTCGTTGCCGCTCTGGAAGTCTTCGGGAGTGTTGTAAACCAGCACGTCGGGGTTGAGCTGCTTGTTCTCAAGCCATGTGCCGTCCATCGCTTGGTTGCCCACCTGCGGTATGCCGAACACCATGCCGTTCATCATGGTTTCCCACCACACAGCGGTCATGGTTCCTGCGACGGGCGCGCCCAC
>CAZTUD010000215.1:0-5020 GCA_964616945.1 uncultured Prevotella sp.
AGGGAAGTCATTGCGCGGCAAGGTGAAAAGTGCGGCCAGCTGCTCATCCTCATAAAGGGGCAAGTCGCGTGCCACACCGCCACCGACGACGACCGCTATGCCGTCACCGAGACACTGATGGCCCCGTCGATTTTGCAGATGGGAGCCATGTTCGGCCTGTTCCAGCAATTCACGCACACCCTGACCGCGCAGACGGCCGCCAGCCTCATCAGCATAGAGAAAAAAGAAATATTGCGACTTGTGTCGTCATCCATCATTTTCCGCCTCAACCTCATAAACAACTTGTCCACCACCTTGCAGAAAAGGCAGTACGACACATGGCGGCGTGAGCCACAACAGCTCACGGGGCGCATCGTGAACTTCTTGCGCCGACGCTGCCTCACTCCGTCGGGCCCAAAGACATTTCACATAAAGATGCAGACGCTCGCCGAGGAAGTCAACGACAGCCGCCTCGATGTCTCGCGGGCGTTGAACCAACTGCGAAAGCAGGGCCTCATAGAGCTGCACCGGGGAAGGATTGAAATCCCCGCCATGCAGGACCTCATAGTAAGCATATAACCTTTTAAACAAGACCAAGACACAATGCACATAACGAAATCCATTCTCTCCCTTGCCCTGCTCGGCGCACTGGCAACCAACATGCTGTCGGCGTGCGGGGGCAAGGAAAAGCCGGCAGAGGCGAAAGCCGATGACAGCAAAGACACCATAGCGGTTGACACGGCACTGGCGGGCAGACTGAAAAAGTTTGCCGAAGCCCCGCGTCCAAGCGGACGCTTCGGCCTGTACGTCTATGACCTGACTGCCGCCAAGCCCGTTTTTGCCTCCGATGCCGACCATTCGCAGCCCGTAGCCTCAAACATGAAGCTCCTGTGCGGCGTGGCGGCATTGCACCGATTAGGCGCCAACTACAAATACGTAACGTCGCTATATACCAACGGCACGATGACAAAGGACACTCTTCGCGGCGACATCGCCCTGAAAGCCAGTCTCGACCCGCAGCTGAAAGCGGAGGACCTGCGCATGTTCACGCGGGAGCTTCGGCGGATAGGCATACGCCACGTCACGGGGCATGTCATCCTCGACCTCACGCTGAAAGAGCCCGTCAAGGCGGAGGAGCACTGGTACCCGTGGGACCTGTCGTTCAGCAAGTACGGCATACTGTTCAAGGGGCCTGACAGAATAAGGCGTGCCTTCAAGCAATCGCTTGCCGCGAGCGGCATAGCCACAAGAGACAGCCAGTATGTCATCGCCTCCACTCCACGCGGCTCCCGCTGCCGTTTCCGCTTCATACGCTCCGTGGACAGGGTGACGCAGCGCATGTGGAAAAACTCGTCCAACACGCAGGCCACGTCCCTGCTCTATGCCCTCGGCCATGCCGTGGAGCCGCACAACACCGACATGGCGTCTGCGGGAGTAAGATATTTGCGAAACTTCCTGAGAAACGACCTCGGACAGCAAGACACCGCACTCGTTGTCCACGACGGCTGCGGCCTCTGCACCCACAACCGCCTGTCGCCACGCGCCTTGGGCGCAATATTGGCATACGCCTACAACCACAAGCCCATTTATCGGCAGCTGATGCGAAACCTCAGCATCTCTGGCGTTGACGGCACGCTGCGCCGCCTCATCTCCGACCCTCGCCTACGGGGAAAGATACATGCCAAGACAGGCACGCTCTCCCACCCCTACGGCATTTCGTCGCTTGCGGGCTACTGCCGTGGGGCCGATGGCCACGACCTGTGCTTCGTGCTGCTCGACAGCGAGATGTCGGTGCTCGACGCACACGTCCTCCAGCGCAACCTGTGCAAGGCTCTTGTGGGAGTTGGCAAGAAATAGGGCAGCCCGAAGAGCTACCTCTGCAATACGGTGCCATGACCGTCGATGATGCGATGGCCGTTGGTGTCAAGGGTATAGACGAACGTGCGCCCGTCCTTGAAATGGCATACGAGGCTGTTGCCCTGCACGCTGATGCTGCCTTGGTTGGTATGGTAGAAGTCGGAAACCTTTATCCTGCTGCCGTTAATGCGGATGGAAATATAGTTGTTGTCGGTCATAATGTGCCATACGCCCTGTGCCCATTTTGGCACGGAGCCGTGTACAGCCTCAACGGCTGGCTTACCTTGGCGTTTGCCCACTTGGGCAAACGCCTTTTCTTTTTTATTTGCCGCTACTTTTGCCTTTATGGCTTTCTTCATCGCCTTTGCGCTGTCTGCGGCGGTGCTGTCCTGCGCGGCTGTATCCACCACCACGGCAAGGTCTTCCATGATTGCCTCGTCGCGGTCGGTGAAATGGCCCACTATCCTGTCGATGCCAAAGACAAACAGCCCCGCTACTGCCAGCACTCCTACAATGCCCAATGCTATCGTCACCGTGTGCCTCATGCCACTGTGGGTGTGTGGCGCAAAGCCGCGCTCGCTCATGCCATGCCTGTGCCCGTAGAGGCTGTTTCCGTAGGCAAGCAGTCTGTCCACGCCTTCCTGCGACGAGCCATTGCCTGCCTCTGCCTTGACAGATGCAGTCTCTTTCACATTGCTGCTATTGCCGCTGCCATTGGTGGCGGCAGTTTCTTTCGCCGCGACAGCCTCGTTCCTTGACACATTGTTTTCTTGTCCGCCATCGTCGGCTGTCACACTGTATGTGAACGGCGTGCCGCAACGCGGGCAGTTGCACTGCACCTCGTTCACGCCAACAGCTGCGGGAACGTCAAACCTTAGTCTGCATTTAGGGCATTTTACCTTCATCAGCCTTTAAACTTTCTTCTTTTTTTACTATTTACCTGAACTCCACCACAGCTTTCTTGGTTACCATCCACACACCGTCTTTCAGCTGTGCCTCGCCAGGGCTTACGGTGATGATGCTCTCCGGCATGTGGTGCGTGTTGCCCTGTATGCGGCACACGGGCTTCACGAACTGGCTGACGCTTATCATTGCCGTAGCCAGTGCGTCGGCTGACGGCAGCAGCCTGAACGTGCCATTTCCCTTGCCGTCGGTGGTCAGTTCATAGATGCTCTTGCCTATCTGCTCCTCATCGCTCCACTCGGTGAAACTTCCAGAGGGAGTGGGAGAAGGGAGAAAAAGCAGCCTCTCAGCCTCTCCCCAAGACGGCAAAGCCGTCTCTTCCCCTCCCCCATTTGGGGAGGGGTTGGTATGCTCAATCTTGCCAAGGTTTTCAAAGGGGGTGACACTATCGCTGGTGGTTTCGCTACCATCCTTAGCTTGCTCAGTCATCATCTTTTCGAGTGTCTCACACAATGCTCCCATCTTTTCTTCCAAGGCTTGGCTACTGGCATTCAGGGCTTTCAATTTTGCCTCAAGGCCGTCAATGCGCTTTTGTACCTCGTTGAGCTGCTCTTCCGTTATATAGTCCTTGTTTCCAAACATTTACAATTTCTCTATCAAGTTTTCCCTTATGCTGCCAATGATGGGATAGAAGAACACGGCGTCCTCTATCTCATCGTCGGCGTTGCGGTCGGTGGAATTCTTGTTGACATAGTTCCAACCCGTTATGAGGTGGTGCTCCAAGTCCTTGCCCACGAGCGAGCGGAACTGGTTGAGCGACTGGTTGTCCACCAAGAACCTGTCCACCACCTGCATGTCGTCGCACAGGCGCAGGAAGAAGTCGTTGAAGTCTCGCACGGCCCCGACAATCTGTTGCCTCACCTCCGCCGAATCCATGTCGGCGTATGTCAGCCGCTCCTTGCCGACCGCCGTATAATGGTATATGAGCGTCTGGTCGAGGCTGTCCATCATGCGGTTCAGTTCCGCCACGTCGGCGCAGCCGCTTGCGTCGCGCACCTGCATCAGCGCGCCGCGGCACGTTATCTGCTTGGGCTCCTTGCGCTCCATGACGACGGAGAAGCCGTCGCTGTCGTATTTCTCATCATACACACGCTCGAATATTGCCTGCGACAACACGTCGAGGTCGCGCTGCGAGCCCACTATGTCGAGCACTTTCGAGCCTGTGCCGGAGAACATCACCGAGCGCGGCTTGTCTATGCCGCGATGCCGCATAAGACGGGCGACATAGTAGATGAGGGCCGAATAGAAATATATGAAGACTATCTTCAGCCGACCGTCCTCCGACAGCCGCTGGTTGTAGGAGAACACGTCGTTGCCGCCCACAACCTTGTTGTTGATGATGGAGAACAGGAACGCGTTTATCTCCTCGCTGCTGCGCTTGGCGGTGATGTCGTCGAGAATGCCGTTCAGCTCGCCGTAGCGGTCGTCGTCGGCATCGAAGAGGCGGCGGAAATAGTCCACATATCTCACCGTCATGGGGTTGGTGTCGCCATGCGGTATCTCAGAGAAACCGTCGCCGAACAGCACATTGGCGGCGAAGCGGAACGACGTGAGCAGCGTGGGCTGGCTCTCGCCCGCGCGGAACACCACCACGTCCGACGTGCCGCCGCCAATGTCGATTGACGCGACTGTCGATGCCGCGCCACGGAACTGGCTCGACATCTTATAATAATAGTATGGCGCCACCGACTCGGGCATCTCCATGAGGTTGTGGCCGTCGGGTTCCACGCCAAACACCTCGCGGAAAGTCTTCGCCCACAGGTCGCCGAGCCGCCTTATGCCGCCCACCTTCATCGACAGCGGATAGAACCACACGAGGCGGGTCTTCGAGATGTCGCCGTCCTCCATCAGCACCTTCGTGCGCATCAGCAAGGCCGCCTCAGTGAGGAAAGCCCTCACGCGCTTGGCGGTCGATATGTCGGTCGACCACTTCAGGTTGGGCACTATGCGGTTGCCATAGCCCACCGACTCTTTCTCGTATATGAAAGGTATGTTGGCATCGCCAAGTGCCACCATCTCGTCAATGTTCTCCACGTCGAGGCGTTCGCTCTCCGAGAGCACTGTGCGCTGCGGGAAACCATAGTCGCCGCCTATCGCCTTTGGCACGAACTCCTGCTTCATTATCACGTCAAACAGCTGGTGGTCGCCGTTGTAGAGTGTCGCCATGAGGCGTTCGCGCGACACAGAGTCCACCTTCAGCGGCTGTGGCTGCTGGCTCTGT
>CAZTUD010000216.1:0-2856 GCA_964616945.1 uncultured Prevotella sp.
ACGGCAAGGAACACACATATTATATTTACAACAACTGCCGCCATCAAGATGCCTACAAGGAGACGGGAATGCAAGGCGTGAGCTACACCACGGGCGTGCCTGCCATGACTGGCGCAATGATGTTCCTCAAAGGCATCTGGAAGAAGCCAGGCGTGTGGAATGTCGAGGAGTTCAATCCCGACCCGTTCCTGAAAGTCCTGAATGAACAGGGACTGCCGTGGCATGAGGAATTTGACAAGGACATAGAATTGTAATATAAAAAACAATGGCAAAGACTGAAGAACAGATAGCTGCGGAGCAAACTGAGCAGCAAAAGGCGGAAAAGCAGGCGAAGATGAATGCTTTGCAAGCTGCAATGAAAAAGATAGAAAAGGATTTTGGAAAAGGGTCGATAATGCGCATGGGCGACGAGAAAGTGGCAAACGTGGACGTTATACCGACTGGTTCCATAGGCCTTGACGTGGCTCTTGGCGTAGGCGGCTACCCGCGCGGGCGCATAATAGAGATTTATGGTCCTGAGTCGTCGGGCAAGACGACGCTTGCAATCCATGCCATCGCCGAGGCGCAGAAGCAAGGTGGCATTGCGGCGTTCATCGATGCGGAACATGCTTTTGACCGTTTCTATGCCGAGAAGCTTGGCGTGGACGTTGACAACCTTTGGATTTCGCAACCTGACAATGGCGAACAGGCATTGCAAATTGCCGACCAACTCATCAGCTCGGCGGCAGTCGATATTCTCGTCATCGACTCAGTGGCTGCCCTCACGCCAAAGAAAGAGATAGAGGGCGACATGGGCGACTCTGCCGTAGGCCTTCAGGCACGCCTTATGAGCCAGGCTCTGCGGAAGCTCACTGGCACCATTTCGAAGACCAACACTTGCTGCATATTTATCAACCAGTTGCGTGAGAAGATTGGCGTGATGTTCGGCAACCCGGAGACGACGACGGGTGGCAACGCCCTGAAGTTCTACGCCAGCGTGCGCCTTGACATTCGTAAACTGACACCACCACTTAAAGACGGCGACACTGTGATAGGCAACCGCGTGCGTGTGAAAGTGGTGAAAAACAAGGTGGCTCCACCTTTCCGTAAGGCTGAGTTTGAAATTCTCTTCGGGCAGGGCATCAACAAGGTTGGCGAGATACTTGACATGGGTGTTGATTTCGACATCATCAACAAGAGTGGCAGTTGGTTCAGCTACAACGGCTCGAAGCTTGCCCAAGGCCGTGATGCCACTCTCGCACTTCTCCGCGACAATCCCGAATTGTGCGAGGAGATAGAAAAACAGATAATGGAGAATATCAAGGAAAAGGAGTAAAATTAGTTAGGAGTGAGGAATTAGGAGTGGGTATTTGACTGCTCCTAATTCCTTACTCCTAACTCTTAACTTGACTTACTCTTCTCTTATGTCTTTATAATTCTTCCAATAGTCTGCCGCTTGATATTTCTCGGCGCAGCCTTTGGGTACATACAGAGTGCAGCTTGAGTAGGCTTCGCCCTGCAATGTTGGTGGAGTTGCCCATTTGACATGCAACTCCTTTGCTCGCAATCCCTTTAGCGCATTCTTGGAAATGTTGGTCGCAGAGATGGGAATGAACAGACCGTTCAGGATGCTGCCCGTATTGAAAACCTCCTCGCCCAATGATTCGAGCTTAGAGTCTTGCGGTATTATAATGTCCTTTATGTTTGACGAGTTTACGAAGGCTTGTGCGCCAATGCTTGTTACGCTTGCAGGTATGGACATGGTGGCAAGACTCTTGCAGCCAGCGAAAGCCTCCTCTTGTATATTGTCCAAGTTGGTGGGCAGCAATATGCTGCGGATGCTGGACTCGAAAAACATCCTCTTGCCTATGCTGCGGTCGTAGGTCTCACTCTGCCTTGAATAGCGGGCTGACGACAGGTCGAGCGTGTCGAGTTCAATACCGTTGGCCGAGGCAATGTAATTCAGGCCAAGGGTGGAGATTATGCCGTTTATCTTCAGCGTCTTCATCCTCGCCAGGTTTATGGGGTCGTTGCCGAGCAGGTCATCGAGATATGAGAAGATGTCGGTGTCAATAGTCTCGTGCTGTCTCAGTTGGCGCGGCTGCTGTATGATTTTAAACATCTTGCCACCACCGCGTATGCTGTCGCCAGTGGTATAGAATATTGCTGTGCGGCCGAGGCCTGTGTTTATGCTTGCGTCAAAATGTATTTTTGTAGGCTTGTTGGCGTTGCCCTGTATGTTCTCGTATTCGCCATCGAGCTTTGCCCAACTGGTATCGATGATGCGTGTGTCGTCGCCTGAGCCGGTGATGTAGAATGAGCGCTTCACCGAGAACCTTGTGTTGGCATAAACCAAAATGTCGAACTCTCCTCCAGTGCTTGGAATGTAATAGATGGTCTTCTTGGTGTAGGCAAGCTTGGCGGGATTTTGGCGCACGCGTAGCTCGTAGTTCTTGTTGCCTGATGTTATCGTTATCCCGGCTATGCGCTGTACTAATGTAGAGTCGGAGGCGGTGCACTTTACGTGAACCTTTATCATTCTGCCCACAGAGTCTGTCTCCTGATAGGCCGAGCACCATTGGGAGGCATTGTCCTGATAGCTTATGTCAATTTTACCGTTTGACGCAAGAGGAAATACCAATGTGGTGTCAATGCCGTCGGAAGACACGTTGAGGCCTTCTGCCAGAGTTTTTTGTGTCGCAGGGCTAATAGCGGGTTCGTCTGTGCTGTCGTTGCAAGATGCGGTCAAGGCCACTGCAAGAAGGGCCAAAATAATTTTTCTCATTTTACATTCATTGTTTTGTAAGTAATAGTTTTTCGGTGCAAAGGTAGTGCGCATAAATGTACTGGCAATGGAATAAGAGTTAAATGTTTATC
>CAZTUD010000216.1:2866-4992 GCA_964616945.1 uncultured Prevotella sp.
GTTAAAAAACGTTATCTGTTGTGCATTATTTCTGCTGCCTTTTCCTTTTCACTGCTGAACGACAGCTGGTTGTAGATTTTCTTGGCGTTTTGCGGGTCAACGATGTGTGGTGCCATGAACTGCAATGCTTTCAACTGCTTGTCGCCAAAAACAAACAGCTTTATTATCTTGGCGCATTGTTCGCAGCTGTAATAGCATCCGAGGCTTGCCACCTCTATGAGGTCAAACTTGTTGCTATCGAAGCTTGCGCTTTTCACCTTATTATATAATACATCGAATGCTTCGTCGCTCAGGCAATAGGGAACATCCATATAGGCTGGCACTGGAGTTTCCATCGGCTGCGGCACTTTCTCCACCTGCACTTTCTTCACCTCCTTGTCGGGACGCAAATATGTGGAGTGATACGCCGTTACCCTGCCGTCGCTGCCGAAGTCCACCACAATGCGCCTGTCCCAGTTGAGCGGCCACCCGTTCTTGTAGTATTCCCATTGCTCGCCATATTGGTCGAAGCTCGTGTTTTCGGGCTTGCCCAATATTGCCGTTACCTGTTGCATGGTCATGCCGCGCCGCACGGTTACCTTGTCTTTTGCCTCCGCGCCCGTGCTGAAAAGTGTGAGCATAAGGCAAACCAAAAACGCTGTCAATAAATTTCTTGATTTCATGCTGTCTTGTTTTTTCAATACAAAGGTAGGCAGCAATGCCATAAAATAAAAGGGATTTTCCCTATATGGATAGGAAAAATCCCTAAATCTGCTTTTGTAAAAATCAAACGTAGGTCTCCAGGAACTTCATGTCGCCCTCTACTTTCAGTGATGTAGTGGTAGCGGGGAATATGAGGCTGTCGCCAGCCTTCACGCTCACCACGTTGCCCTCGTTGTCGATTATTGTGCCCTGACCTTTCACCACTATGGTGATGACGAAGCTGTCGAGAGCCGACAGGTCGATGCTGACAGGTTCGTTGATGTCATAGACGAAAGTCTTGAAATAGGGGCATTGCACGAGCGACACGCCTTGGTTTTTCTGTGGCACGTATTGCTGGCGGTAATCGGCCTCCACGTGGTAGTCTATGCTCAGCGCGGCCTCCTTGGTGTGCAGCTGGCGGTAATTGCCGTTTTTGTCCTTGCGCTTGAAGTCGTAAATGCGGAAGGTAACGTCCGATGTCTGCTGTATCTCGCAGAGGAAGCAGCCCTTGCCGATGCTGTGGATGCGGCCCGAAGGCAGGAAGAAGCAGTCGCCCTCCTTCACGTTGTAGTGGCCGAGAGCGTCAACGATGGTATCGTCGGCGACCATCTCCTTGTACTGCTCAGGCGTAATCTTCTTCTTCAGCCCCACGAGCATGTTGGCGTCGGGGTCGGAGTCCATCAGGTACCACATCTCCGTCTTGCCGCGCTCGTAGCCGAGCTTGTGGGCAATCTCGTCGGTGGGATGCACCTGTATGGATAGTGGCGCATGGGCATCGATGAACTTGATGAGCAATGGGAACTCAGTGCCGAACTTCTCGTAGTTTGCCTTGCCAACGAGCTTGTCCTTCAGCTCGGCGACGACTTCGGGCAGTTTCTTGCCGTCGTATTCGCCACCGTCAACGATGGTCTCATTGCCCGGCACGCCGGATATTTCCCAGCTCTCGCCTACGTTCTCAAGGTCAGATTTAATGTGCTTGAACGGAATGATTTTGTTGCCGCCCCAGATGGTCTGCTTCAGTAGCGGCCTGAACTTTAATGGTTTCATGTCTGCGTGTGTTAATTGTTTATGGTATTTTTTTCAATTTCTTGTCCAGAACGATGGTGTCAGTGTCACGAGCACGGTGAATATCTCCAGCCTGCCCACGAGCATCATGAACGAGCACATCCATTTTGCGAATACTGGCAGCACCGACCACGACATTGTGGGTCCGATTTCTATTCCGAGCGTCGGCCCAACGTTGCTCAACGAGCTAAGGCATATCGTTATGGCGTTGGTGTTGTCGATGCCCGCAGCTATCATCACGAATGCCATGATGAAGAACAGCAGCAGGTAGGCAGTTATGAAGGCAAGCAGCGACACGCGTTGGCGGTCGGGAATGTTGGTGCCGTTTATCTTCAGCGGCAGTACGGCGTTGGGGTGAAGCCGCTGAAGAAGCTCGTTCC
>CAZTUD010000217.1:0-4978 GCA_964616945.1 uncultured Prevotella sp.
TTATGACGAACAATATCCACCCAGCGGCGGTCTTGTACTTGCCGCAGAACGACATGATGCGTGAGTAGTCGAGGTTGTGGCCCTTGACAAACGGAATGGTGGTCTTGAGCGACTTGTGAGCCACGGCGCGGTGCTTCACCACCACTTCCTGCCCGTTCTGCCTTTCAATCGTCAGGTTCTCGTTCATCTTCACGTCGGGCGAGACCCAAAGCACGAGACCCACTATCAGGCCAATGCTCACCTGCCCCACTATCTTGTACTTGCCTTTCAGCCCCGCCTTGTTGCGGCGGAAAATCTTTATGAAGTCGTCCATGCCACCAAGGAAGCCGAGCCACACAGTGGTGATAATCATCAGTATGAGATAGATGTTTCTCAAACGGCCGAGCAGAAGCACTGGCACCAGTATGGAGACTATGATTATGACACCACCCATCGACGGCACGCCGACTTTGTTGATGCCGAACGGGTCAATCTTCGCGTCGCGTTGTGTCTCGGTTATCTGTTTACTTTTCAAGTACTTGATGAACCGTTCGCCGAACCATGCCGAGATTATGAGCGACAATATCAGCGCAAGCAGTGAGCGGAACGAGATGTAGCTCCACATGCCCGAGCCAGAGATGCCGAACTGCTCCAGGAAGCGGAAAAGATAGTATAACATTTGCTTTGAGATTTGAGGTTTTAGGTTTGAGGTTTATGATTGCTCACAACCCCGTCAATCTCTTGCCTCTATTTAACTCCAGACTTTTAATTCCCAACTTCTAACTGTTAAAGATTTCCCTCAGCACCTCATGGTCGTCGAAGTGGTGCTTCACGCCCTTTATCTCCTGATAGTCCTCGTGCCCCTTGCCCGCCACAAGTATCACGTCGCCTTTCTGCGCCATCATGCAGGCCGTCTTTATTGCCTCACGGCGGTCGACGATGGTAATCACCTTTTTCATTTGCTCCTTGTTGAGACCCGCCACCATGTCGTCGATTATTGCCTGCGGCTCCTCAAAGCGCGGATTGTCGCTCGTGATTATCACGCGGTCGCTTTGACGCACGGCTTCTTGCGCCATAATGGGTCGTTTGCCGTGGTCGCGGTTGCCGCCAGCTCCACAGACGGTTATCACCTTACCCTTGCCGTCGAGCACCTCGTTAATGGTGCCAAGCACGTTGGCAAGTGCGTCGGGCGTGTGGGCATAGTCAACGATTGCCGTGTAGCCTTCGGGCGAATGTATCGGCTCCAAACGGCCGTTGACACTGTGGAGCGTGCTCATCACCACAACCGTCTCCTCCGGCTCTTTGCCAAGCATACGTGCGGCGGCATAGACTGCGAGCAGGTTGGAGACGTTGAACTTGCCAATGAACTGCACGCCCACCTCGTGGCCGTCGATGTCGAGGTACATGCCCGCGAAGTGCATCTCGATGATACGAGCGCGGAAGTCCGCCATCTGGCGTATGGAGTAGGTCTTCACCGTAGCCTTGGTGTTCTGCACCATCACCATGCCGTTTTTGTCGTCTGCGTTGGTAATGGCGAATGCGCTCTTGGGAAGCCCGTCAAAGAACGCCTTCTTGGCATTGCGGTAGTTCTCGAAAGTCTTGTGGTAGTCGAGGTGGTCGCGCGTCAGGTTGGTGAAGATGCCGCCAGTGAACTTCAGCCCGCCGATACGCTTTTGGTGAATGGCGTGGCTCGAGCATTCCATGAAAGCATATTCGCAGCCCCCCTCCACCATCTTGGCGAGCAGCTCGTTCAGCTCAATGGGGTCGGGTGTGGTGTGGTCGGCGGGCAGAATCTTGCCGTCGATGTAGTTGCACACCGTTGACAGCAGGCCGCAGCGATAGCCGAACTGACGGAACATATTATATAATAATGTGGCGATGGTGGTCTTTCCGTTGGTCCCGGTAACGCCCACGAGCTTCAGGTGTCTCGAAGGGTCGCCGTAGAATAGCGTCGCCACCTTGCCCACCGCGTCTTCGGTGGAAGCCACCTGCACGTAGGTAACGCCCGCAGTTCGCTCGGCAGGCATGTCCTCGCAGAGAATTGCCTTGGCTCCAAGTTCAATGGCCTTTGGTATGAACTTGTGGCCGTCGGTCTGAGTGCCTTTCATGGCTACAAAGAGATGTCCGTCCTTGATTTTGCGCGAGTCTATGTTCACGCCCGTGATTTCGACATCGGTGCTGCCATCGACCGTTGTCGGCTTGACATTCTTGAGAAGTTCCTGCAATTTCATGGTATATCTATATTTTACTTTTTGTCTCTTGCCTCTTATCCATTATCTAACGTCAGTGTGCACACCTGCCCTTTCTTAACTTTCATGCCCGCGCCAATGCTTTGCGCTACCACTTTTCCGCGTCCCTTGACGACGCATTTAGCACCTTGCGACTCCACGAGGAACACAGCGTCGCGCGCCCCCATGCCGTGCACGTCGGGCATGACGTTTCCTTGCCCACTGCCTCCCTTGCGCAGCATAACGCTGCCGCGCCGCCTCTCCGCGTTGCCCCATACGGGTTGCGTCTGGCTTGACGACGACGGGACATTGGAGGCGGTCTTGATGCCGAGCGACGACAGCACGTATTGCGCCGACAGTATGTTGCCATCTTTCACTTCGGGGATGGGCTGCGACTCAGCATCGCGGGCATCGGCGACATAATATCTCACATATTTCGCCATGATGCCCTCGGCAATCTCCTTGAACACCTGCCCGCTCATCCATCCGTAGGCTGGCAGCCCGTATTTCTGTATGCAGACGATGCAGCTGTATTTAGGCTCGTCCTTTTCGCCGAACCATCCGGCAAATGAAAGCAGATGATGGGAGGCCCCGCGGTATGAGCCGTTGCTGGCTATCATCGCCGTGCCAGTCTTTCCCGCCACCCAGAAGTTGCGGCAATTAGCCCGCTTGCCAGTACCGTTGATGACCACCCTCCGCAGCAGTTCCTGCATGGTCCTTATGGTCTTTGCCGACGCTATGTGCTCCCTGCCAGGCACCACCTGTGGCGGATATGTGGTCAGCGTGTCGCCATTCTTGACGGTGGCTTTCACGAAACGTGGCTGCATCATGCGCCCATTGTTGGCTATGGCGTTATAGAAGGTGAGGGTGTATATGGGGGGTATTTGCGTCTCATAGCCAATACTCATCCACAGCAGCGCGGTCTTGCTCCAGTTGAGCCACTGCCCGTTCTTCGCCTTGCGCGGCATTCGTATCTTCGGTGCGGCATGACCCACGATGGGAATTTGTATGTTCGGGTCGTTGATGCCGGTGCGATAGATGCCCTCAACGAACTTGTCGGGGCAATCGTGGTAGAACTTGTCGGCCATGTAGCTTATCCCGATGTTCGAGCTTAGCTCCATCGCCCTGCCGAGCGAGATGGTGCCATAGCCTCCCGTGCGCCAGTGGCTGTCTCTCATGTCTCGTCCATAGACGTGCCAAACGCCGTTGCCAGTCGGAATCATGAAAGTGGTGTCGCACACGCCGTCCTCCAAGGCGGTCATCACCGACGCAGTCTTGAACACCGAGCCAGGCTCCATGAGGTCGCTGACGGCATGGTTCTTTATCTCGCGGTATTCGCCGTCGATGCACTTGTCCAGATTGACAATCGCCTTAATGTCGCCAGTCTTCACCTCCATAACTATTGCCACCCCCACGTCGCCATCTATCTCCTTCAGCTTTGCCAGCATGGCACGTTCAGCCAGGTCCTGCATACCCACGTCGATGGTGGTGATAATGTCGCTGCCGTTGATGGGCGGCGTGTCGGTAATGTTCAGGAATTTGTTGAGTACCTTGCGGCGGTGCACTATACCTTGCGTGCCGCGCAGCAGCGAGTCGTAGGACAGCTCAAGCCCGCAGCGCGGTGTGCGGCCTTGGTCTTTCATGGCGAACATGTCGCCGACGGTGCGGCTTGCCATGCTGCCGTAGGGTCTCTCGCGGGCGTTAAGCTCTTCCTCGTGGAAGCCGCTCTTCAAGCTTGACAGGCGAAACACTGGCAGCTCCTTCACGAGGCAGTAGGTGTTGTAGTCCACACGCTTAGGCCATATAGGCCAGTGGCGGCACTTTTTTTTGTCCGCCCTGCCCTTGGCGAGGTCAGCCTTGAACTCGTCCGCACTCCGTTCGGGGAATATCTGGTGGAGACCCATGCAGACGCTGTCTATCTTTGCGTCCCACAGCGAGTCGTTTTTGGCGTCGTGGAGCTGCTTGAAATCCATGAAAATCTTGAATTCGGGCAGCGACGAGGCGAGCAGTTGCCCGTCACACGAAAGAATGTTGCCGCGCGTGGGATCCACCTTAACGCTGTCCTGCTTCACGCGGTCGGCAACCTTCATCCAATAGTCTTTCTTGGCGGTCATAATGTATCCCGCCTTTGCCACTACGGCAACGGCTACAACCGTCAGCGCAAACGCAATGGCGCTGTAGCGCGGCATAATCTTGTTATAGTCAAATCTGCTCATCCTTCATTCTTCATTTTTTCATTCCTCACTTTTCACTCCTAACCTCTAACTCATCACCCATAACTCCTCATTCTCCCGGCACCGTTATCACGTATGGTGGCTGTGTTGGCAGTTTCAGCGTGCTGTCCTTGTTGTTTTTCAGCATCTCGAGCACGTTGCTCTGCCGGCTTTTCTCCGTCAGCTTGCTTGTGCTCGACAGTGCCCTGTATTTCGCGTCCTTCAGCTGGCTTTCCAGGTGGTCTATTTCTATTATGTCGTGCTGGCAGCTGTACCTGTTGGCAATATATACGACCACGAAGCCCGCTATCAGCAGGAACAGCCACACCTGCCGACGCATGAACGCCGTGGAAAGTATGTCGCCACCGAGTATTTTCCTCAATGAGAAATGCCTCGACTGTGGGGCCTCGTCCTCGGTGGCCTGCTCCTTTATCGCCTCTGTCAGGCTCAACGGCTTGTGCTCTTCTTCTTTCTTTTTTTCCTCCTCCTTCATTTCTTTTCTGCTATTCTTAGTTTTGCGCGTCGGCTTCGTGGGTTGCGCTGCTGCTCGTCGGCCGA
>CAZTUD010000218.1:0-4938 GCA_964616945.1 uncultured Prevotella sp.
GTGGTGCCAAAGTCCACTGCGAAGGTGAACGCCTCGTGGCCCTCTATGTATTGCGGCCAGCGCGGGCACACCAGCCCCTCCGCCACCACGATGCCGCGCTCGTCCCGCAAGCGCACCACCATGTAGTCGAAGTCCTGGCGCAGACGGTAGTAGTCGCTGCCCACTCGCTTCTCCCGCTTCACCGAGCGCGTGCGGCGCGTTGCCTCAAGGGTCTTGTCGGGGCTGTCGGCTGTTGCCTCGTCGTGGAACTCCACGCCAAGGCTGTAGTTCTCGAGCAGGCCCAGCGCACGGTCCACCACCTGCACGTTGTATTGCCTCAAGGCCGGGTTTCTGAGGAATGGGGACACGCTCACGGCGAAAGGCACCGTGAGGAAATGCCCGCGGTCGTTCTTGCGGTCGTAGCGCATGTCCACCCCCACGGCAGGCACGTAGGTGCGCTCCAACGCCACATAGCGTCCTTCTTTCTGCACCGGTACACGCAGCGTCACCTTCACTGTCTCCTGCTGCCCAGTGCGCGTGTGCATCATCTCGAAGCGCGGACGGCCGGCGATGGTGCCCATGAGATCCTGCACGGTGAAGTATTTGAAATAGGTCTTCGTCAGCGGCAGCAGGAAGCCCGCGCCGTCGGTCTCGCGCGACCCCTGCATCAGGTTGCCGTTGAAGAAGCAGTCGCCGTCCATTGCGTAGTCGAGCTTTATGAGTGTCGGCTCGAAGAAGTCGTTGTCGGTGAGCCACGGATATTGGTGCGACGTGGCGGGCAGCACACGCTTTTCGGGAGCAAGGCTGTAGTCCTCGGCACGTATCACGGTGCTGTCGTCCCACGGGCGGGTGATGTATCTGAACGGGTCGCTCTGCGATGCGCCGAGATGGTTGCGCAGTATGAGCGGCAGCCGCTCGCCCTCCGGCGCGATGGTCGGCACTATGAGGAAGTCGCTCTGCCTTATGGCATCCTCGGTGTCCTGCTTGCGGGCGCACCAGAACGGCACGCCCAGTGCCTGCACGCCGTCGTCGGCAGGCTGGAAGTTGGTCTGCAGGTAGAGCAACGCCTTGTCGCGGCTGTCGAGGTCAACCGACGACGGGTTGCCGATGTCGGTCAGTATCTCTTGCCGCAGGTCAGGGGTGAGCCTTTGGAAACACGTTATGAGATATGCGTTCACCTCGCCGCACCAACGTTTCAGATTGGGATAGGCGGTGAACAGCGCATAAATGTAGCGAATGAAGCGCGGCTCGCGCATGTAGAGCGGGCGCGTAAGCTCGAAGAGCCTCACGTTCTGCTCCACGGGAATGTCGTAGAGGCGCGGCTGGGCGTTGGGGGTCGCCATGAACAGCGTCACTGGCGACGTGCTGCCTATCGCCTCGCCGTGGTAGAAGAGGAAGTAGAGGCGGTCCATGCGGTCGAAGTTGAACGCCTCCTTGTCCTGCTCCAGGAACATCCTCAACGTGTCGGCGAGCAGCCGGTGCCGCTCGTCGCCCTCAAGCTGCCGCAACGCCGTGTCGCGGTTCCACTCCATCACGCTCAGCTTGTCGCCCAGCTCGGGCATGTCAAAAAACAGCTGCGCCACGTCCAACGCTCCCGCCACGAGCCGCTCGTCCATAAGCTCACCGTTGAGGTTGCTGCTCATGGCGAGGCGGCGGAAAGCGTTCTTCACCAAGTCCATCTGCGCGAACGGCGACGGTATGGCCGTCCGTGGCTTTGCCGACAGCCCGCCGTTGGGGTCGCTAATCTGGTTTATCTCGTCCGCGCTGTACTGTCCGCCGAGCGTTATCCAGCCCTCGCCGGTAGTCTTGTTGTTATATGATAGTATCTTCGACATCGCGTTTATGCTTTTCTGCCCACAAAGTTAAGAAAAAAAGGTGTAAAAACCAGCATAAAGTTCAGAGAACCGCCGCGACACGACCTATATGCTTGATTCGTTCTATCAAAGACGGATCTTTGCGGGCTTGCTGCATGTTGTATTTTGTCTGCAACCTGACAAGAGAGTCTGCTGGTATGTCAAGGGCAGCCTCAAACAGCAAGGCTGTAGATGGAGTTATACTGCGATGCCCTTTAAGTATCTCGTTCACGACAGTAGGACTCATGCCTATAGCTTCGGCAAATTGCCTTTGGGAGATTCCCCTTGCTTCCAACTCGTCGTGAACAATCTCACCCGGATGTGTTGAATAGAATCCATAACCTAAACTTGCCATATATCTTCCTCCATAGCTTTAATCATAATGATTTGACAATTCTAATATATTGCAGATGGTAATTTGACTTTCACTCCCAACAATCTCTGAACTAAACTCCATGCGATATTGGTCATTGACCTTTACCGACTCCCTGCCTTTCTTATCGCCTACAAGTTTCTCATAGTGAAGTGCATTAAATCTGTATAAATCCTCTATTGAGTCAAGAGATTCCATGAGATCTATCACACGAATATATTTCTTCACTATTTGTGGCTGAAAGCGATGTCTCTTGTCATGCGATTTGCCCTCATAGTAAAGTTCGCTTAAATAGTCTTCCTCAAACTTTATCTCCATTCTGCAGTTTTTTATTTGGCACAAAGTTAATCATTTCTTTCGGTATTCACAAAGAAAGTGAATAATATTTTTGCATAAAGCCAAAAGTCTTGCTGAGCCTGCAAGACTCACCGCAGTAAATGGCTGGAAATAAGTGCTTTTTCAAGCGGCGACCCCGATAGGGTCGATGCCATCGGCATACGCCAAGCCCCGCCTCACCTGCCTGTCGGCAGGATGAGACGGGGCTATTAGTGCGGTGAGCCTTGCAGGCTCAACAATAGTCGCAGGCTATCTTCTGAGTAGCAGGGGCGGCAGGCTATTTTCTGATGGCCTTGATGCCAGTGGTGCAGGCCTGGTCGACGTGCACAATCTGCGAGATGTCGCTCTGGGCGTTGAGGCCGCGGGTGAGGGCGGTGACGAAGTAGTCGCCGTTCTCGGGCACGCTGACTGTGGTGTCGTAGGTTACCGACACGAGCGTCGCCTTCACGTTGTTGCCGTTGGAGCGGTAAACGGCATAGTAGCAGTGGGGCACTGCATTCCACGACAGCTTCAGGTGGTCGAACGTAACGTTCTGCGGGGCTGCGGGCTTGTTGGCGCTCTCCTCGCCGTGGCCGAGATATGGCGGCACCACCTGCGTCGGGTATTGCCGGTGGATGATGGTGTTGATTTCCTGCGGGTTGTCTAAAAGCCAGTGGGCCGAATAGAACACCGCGCCATAGTTCTTGGCTCCCTTGTAGCTGTAGGCATACCAGAACTGGTCGTTCAGCTCCTGGTTGCCGCTGTAGTAGTTATACTCGTTGCCCCAGCGGTAAATGCCGTAGCCCGCAACGACCTTGGAGTCGTAGCTGCAGTGGTCCTCAAACCAGTCGAGCCTCTGGAAGTAGCCCGACGCTACGCTCCAGTAGAGCTGCGGGATGATGACGTCAACCCACCCGTTTTTCGACCATGTCTCCAAGTCGCTGTACATGGTGTTGTAGTCGTTTTCGTAGTTGCCTTGCGGGCCTACGGAGAAGAGGATGTAGGGGTTGGTGGAGCGTATGGCGCGCTGGGTGTGCACAATCATGGAATCCACGTTGGCACGGCGGAAGTCCTCAATGCTGCTGAAGCCGCCCCTCGAATCCTTGAGGTAGCTGTATTCCCAATCGTCGCCCATGCTTTCGCCGCTTGAGAGCGAGGGGTAGAAATAGTCGTCGTAGTGTATGCCGTCGATGTCGAACTTCTGTATGTGGTCCTTTATCACGTCATCAAGATGGTTCCACGTAGCCTCGTATGCGGGATTCCATATCCTCAGCGTCTCATAGTCCTTGTAAAGGTCCCACGTTGGCCAACCATACTGAGTCTTCTCAGCGTCCATCGAGGGGAAGCTGTATGCGCTGCTTGTGCGCGTGGCAATGCGGTAGGGGTTCATCCAGGCGTGGAACTGTATGCCGCGCTTGTGGGCCTCGCTTACGAGCCAAGGGATGGGATTCCAGCCAGGGCTGGTGCCACGGTAGCCGGACACGTCTTGCGACCACGGCTCGTATTTCGATTCGTACATGGCATCGGACCGCGGGCGCACCTGAAAGAGGATAGCGTTGATGTTCATGGCCTGCAGCGAGTCGAGGTAGCGGGTGTAGTAGGCCTTCTGCTCCGCCTCTATGCCCACGCCCACGCGGTTTGGCCAGTCGATGTGCCCCACGGTTGCCATCCACACGGCGCGGAAGTCGCGGTCGGGCAGTATGGGAGTTGCCTCCACCGACGTGGTGCCGCCCGTGGTGCTGGGGGCTTCCTTGGTGGTGGCCAGTTCATTGTCCTCTGTGCTCGAGCAAGCGGCGATAAAGAGGACGACGGCAATGAAAAGTAGAGTTCTGATTTGTTTCATATCTCGCAGTTTAATAAGTATATGCCACAGACTTTCGCTGTGGCTTACAAAATTAAACAATTATTGCTAAAAATATTTCGAAACTGCGAGTATTTAACTTCTTTTAATTCAAGCTTTGCGCAACATTTTGCAAACACGCCACTCTCGCGGATTATTTTTGTTCTTTGTCTCGCGAATTTCGCAAATCGCGCAGATTTCTCTCACAACCAAGCAGCACTGATGCAATGGTATTGAGGAAAATCTGCGAAATCAAAGAACCGAAAGGCCTGCCTATAGTAAAAAACTCCTACATCTGCGGGATTTGCGAAATCTGCGAGACCACTGAATAACTTTGGATCTCGCAGATCTTTTTAAGCTGTGCGATTTTTCTGTCTTGGGGAGGCTGTTTCACTGAATTGAGGATGTGGCAAACACATGAAACAAATTAACAAAAAGTAAAAAATTAGGACAACGGGAACTCGGCATTCTACAAGCGGAAAGTGCATCTTGCGATGCCTCCACGGACCTCGTGCGGCGCACGGGCATCTACCTTACGCCGCAAGGTCTCCTGCCTTACGCCGCCGGGGTGCCTTCTT
>CAZTUD010000219.1:0-4918 GCA_964616945.1 uncultured Prevotella sp.
CAAGGGCACGGACTGGCCCGAGGCTGTGGCAAAGACGTTCAAGAAAGAGCTTGAACGACTGGACACTTTCAACCAACAAAGCCCGGACTATAGCGTACAGGTTAACTATCTTGAGCAAATGGTCAGTTTGCCTTGGAACTATTGCACCAACGACGACCTTGACCTCAAGCGTGCCCGCACCATACTCGACAGAAACCATTACGGCATGGAAAAAGTCAAGGAGCGCATACTTGAACATCTTGCGGTGTTGAAATTGAAAGGCAACCTCAAGTCACCCATTCTGTGCCTCTACGGACCTCCGGGAGTAGGCAAGACTTCCCTTGGCAAGAGCATAGCATCGGCAATGAAACGCAAATATGTGCGCATGTCGTTGGGCGGCATTCACGACGAGAGCGAAATCCGTGGGCATCGCCGCACATACGTCGGAGCAATGCCTGGGCGCATCATCAAGAACATACAAAAGGCAGGGTCGTCAAATCCTGTATTCATCCTTGACGAAATCGACAAAGTGTCAGGAAACAATTATAACGGCGACCCATCGTCGGCATTGCTTGAAGTGCTTGACCCAGAACAAAACAATGCTTTCCACGACAACTACCTTGACTTGGACTATGACCTATCCAAGGTTCTCTTCATCGCCACAGCCAATGACCTGAGCACTATACCACGACCGTTGCTCGACCGCATGGAGATAATAGAGGTTTCTGGATACGTAACCGAGGAGAAAATAGAAATAGCAAAGCGACATCTCGTTCCACGTGAATTGAAGAACACGGGGCTTGACACTGCCGTGCCCAAGATAAAATTCTCCAAAGCCGCATTGGAGAAGATCATCGAATCGTACACCAGAGAAAGTGGCGTGCGACAGCTGGAGAAGCAAATCAACAAGGCTCTTCGCAAGCTCGCTTTCCGCAAGGCTATGGACGATACCCTGCCCATAAAGCCCATTTCTCCAGTCGACATCGAGGATTTGTTGGGCAAGCCGCCTTTCTATCGTGACATCTACCAAGGCAACGGCTATGCAGGTGTCGTTACAGGTCTTGCATGGACAAGCGTGGGCGGAGAAATACTCTTTATAGAGACCTCGCTGTCAAAAGGCAAGGGGGGAAAGCTGACTCTGACAGGCAACCTTGGCGATGTAATGAAAGAAAGCGCAATAATAGCATTGCAATATGTCAAGGCACATTGTGATACACTTGGTGTGGACTACCGCGTGTTCGACAACTGGAACATCCACATTCATGTCCCCGAAGGCGCGACACCAAAGGATGGCCCGTCGGCAGGCATCACGATAGCAACGTCTATAGCCTCCGCGCTCACCCAACGCAAGGTGCGGGCCAATACTGCAATGACTGGCGAAATAACCCTTCGAGGCAAGATACTGCCAGTGGGCGGCATCAAGGAGAAAATACTTGCGGCAAAACGTGCGGGAATAACCGACATAGTAATCTGCAAGGACAACAAGAAAGATGTGGAAGAGATACCCGAGGCCTACCGCAAGGGCGTGGCATTTCACTATGTAGAAAACGTGCAACAAGTGTGGGAATTCGCCCTCACGCAGGAGAAAGTAGCATCACCTATAGACTTCACCATTGCCAAGGAGGAAAAAGCATGAACTTTCAGCTACAGGTCAACGACCCTTATTCTGACGCACGCGCCGGCATCATCACTACCGACCACGGCGAAATAAAGACCCCCATCTTCATGCCAGTGGGTACGTGCGGAACCGTCAAGGCTGTGCATTTCAGCGAGTTGCGCGAGCAAGTGAAAGCCCAAATCATACTTGGAAACACCTACCACCTCTACCTCCGACCTGGCCTTGAGGTGCTGCACGCAGCTGGCGGACTACATGGCTTCAACGGCTGGGAGAGGCCTATACTCACCGACAGCGGCGGCTTCCAAGTATTCTCGCTTACAGGCATCCGCAAGCTTAGGGAAGAAGGATGCGAGTTCCGCTCTCATATCGACGGCTCAAAGCATTTCTTCACGCCTGAGAATGTGATGGACACTGAGCGCATCATTGGAGCCGACATAATGATGGCACTCGACGAATGTCCGCCAGGGCTCAGCGACTATACATACGCAAAAAACAGCCTCGGCATGACGCAGCGTTGGCTTGACCGCTGCATAAAACGCTTCAACGAGACAGAACCTCTATATGGCTATCGACAAAGTCTCTTCCCAATAGTCCAGGGTTGCACTTACAAGGACTTGCGACAGGAAGCGGCAAAGTTCATCGCCGATAAGGGTGCCGATGGCAATGCCATCGGGGGCTTGGCGGTAGGCGAACCGACGGAGGTGATGTACGAGATGATAGAAGTCGTAAATGCTATCCTTCCAAAAGACAAGCCGCGCTACCTGATGGGTGTGGGCACACCGCAAAACATCCTCGAAGGCATTGAGCGAGGTGTTGACATGTTCGATTGCGTGATGCCAACACGCAATGGGCGTAATGCCATGTTGTTTACCTACGATGGCACCATGAACATGCGCAACAAGAAATGGGAAATGGATTTCTCCCCACTTGACCCTGACGGTTGCGAGATTGACCGAGTTACCTCGAAAGCCTATCTCCACCACTTGTTCAAGGCGGGAGAGTTGCTTGCCATGCAGATAGCAAGCATCCACAATCTTGCTTTCTACCTGCGCCTCGTTACTGACGCAAGGCGACATATAGTGGATGGCGACTTCGTGAAGTGGAAGAGAACTGTAATTGAGCAACTTGGTGTTCGTCGCTAATGCTTTTGAATGATGAGAAGCTATAGTAAAATAAGGAAACACAGAAAGTGCTACAAGGCGTTGCGCTGGCTCTCGCGCCATCCAGCGTGGGTGCATCGGCTTTGCCACTGGATTGTCGCCCACACAAGACTGCTGCAGAGATTCTTCAAGTGGATTGGGCGCAAGTTGGGCTTCTTGAAGTATCTCAACCCCTTACGCTATATCAAGAGAATTGACTGGTACATCATAAAGAAGTTCGTAGGCACTTACTTCTTTTCCATAGCCCTTATCATTTCAATCTCAATCGTCTTTGACGTAAATGAGAATTTGGCGAAGTTTACGCAGTACCACGCCCCCCTCGAAGCAATAGTCTTTGACTACTATGCCAACTTCATTCCCTATTTCGCCAACCTGTTCAGTGCGCTGTTCGTCTTCATCGCCGTCATCTTCTTTACATCCAAGATGGCAGGCAATTCGGAGATTATCGCCATGCTCGCCACTGGCATTTCCTTCCGCAGATTGCTACGACCTTACATGTTCACGTGCGTGTTGCTTGCAGGACTTTCCTATTACCTTTCGGCATACGTAATCCCCCACGGCACAGTGATAAGGCAAAACTTCGAGACGATGTACAAGAACAAGAAGAAGAATACCGCCGCAGAAAACGTACAGTTGCAAGTCGGGCCAGGAGTGATTGCCTACATCCAACACTACGACAACAACGCCAAGCGTGGCTATGGCATCTGCCTTGACAAGTTTGAGAACAAGAAACTTGTCTCCCACCTCACGGCTATGGAAGTGCAATACGACACCATTTCCGACTCGAAGTATCATTGGAAACTCAGCAACTGGAAGATACGCCGTCTGAAAGGCCTTCGCGAGCACATCACAAGCGGAGCCACAAAGGACTCCTTGATACAGATGGAGCCCACCGACCTCGTCTATTCCAAGGGGCAGCAGGAAACCTTCACTTCCCCAGAGCTAAAAGATTACATTTCCAAACAGATAAACCGTGGCTCGGGTAATGTTGTACAATATCAGGTGGAATATCACAAGCGCATAGCCTCATCGTTCGCGTCGTTCATTCTTACCATAATTGGCGCGTCGCTGTCAGCGCGCAAGCGCAAAGGCGGCATGGGGCTTTACCTCGGCATAGGACTCGCCCTTTCCTTCGCCTACATCATGCTGCAAACCATCTCGGCGACATTCGCCATCAACGCAGGCTTCCCGCCAATGCTTGCGGCATGGATGCCTAACATCATTTTCGCTTTCATAGCATTCTTCTGCTATACGAAAGCTCCGAATTAAACAGAAAAAGAAACATGAAATTTGAAGAATTAAATCTTACCGACAACATCCTCGACGCACTCTACGACATGCACTTCGAGGACTGCACACCAATACAAGAACAATGTATTCCCCCAATACTTGATGGGCACGACCTTCTCGGCGTAGCCCAGACGGGGACAGGCAAGACTGCCGCCTACCTGCTGCCCATACTCTCGAAACTCGACGAGGGCAACTACCCGAAAGATGCCGTCAACTGCATTGTGATGTCGCCAACACGCGAACTCGCACAGCAGATAGACCAAGCCATGCAAGGCTTCGCATATTATCTGCCCGAAGTCTCGAGCGTTGCCGTGTACGGAGGTAACGACGGCAACCGCTACGACCAGGAGATGAAAGGAATGAGGCTTGGCGCAGATGTCATAATAGCCACGCCCGGACGATTGATTTCACACATGTCAATGGGCAACATCGACTTGTCGAAAGTAAGCTTCTTCGTTCTTGACGAAGCCGACCGTATGCTCGACATGGGCTTCTCCGACGACATTATGAAGATTGCCTCAAAGTTGCCAAAAGACTGCCAGACAATAATGTTCTCAGCTACAATGCCTGACAATATCGAGAAGCTGGCGCAAACATTATTGAAAAACCCAGTAACAGTGAAACTCGCCGTGAGCAAGCCTGCCGATAAAATCCAGCAGAGCGCATACATATGCTACGAAACACAGAAACTCAAGATTATTCAAGACATTTTCAAGGCAGGCGACCTGAAGCGTGTCATCATCTTCTCAGGCAGCAAGATGAAGGTTAAGCAAATCAACCAGGCACTTCAGCACATCAAGATAAACAGTGGCGAGATGCACTCCGACCTTGAACAAGCCGAGCGCGACCAGATGATGTTCAAGTTCAAGAG
>CAZTUD010000220.1:0-4907 GCA_964616945.1 uncultured Prevotella sp.
CCTTCGCCGTCTGCAAGCTCTTGCCGTAGCAGAAAGCCATCTTCTTGGCTATCTGCCCGCGGTGGTCACGGTATTTGGCAGGCGTCTTTTGGTAGGCCTGCTTAAACTCGTTGGCCGCGTCGTAGTATTCGCCGATGGCCAAATGCTTTTCACCCCGCTTCATGTTGCGTTCCGCTCCGCAACCAGCAAACAGGACGGTCATGCACGCCAACAGCACCTTTATCCTCGCAATGTGATTTTCTTTCATCAATAGAATAACGGGAAAAACAGATTATTGTTGTTCCGGATTGTTGTTTACCTTGACAATGTGCGTCTTCGGCAACTTCTTGTTGCGCAGGTTGACCCGTGTCACCACTGCTTGGGCAAGGTTTATGAACGCCTGACCTGTCATGGTGTCGGCGTGCAGTGCTGCAGGCTCGCCGCTGTCGCCACTGTCGCAGATGCCTTGCACAAGCGGTATCTGGGCAAGCAACGGCACATTCATCTCTTGAGCGAGGTTTTTACAGCCACCCTTGCCAAATATATAGTATTTGTTGTTGGGCAACTCGGCGGGCGTGAACCATGCCATATTCTCAACAAGGCCGAGAATTGGCACGTTCACTTTGTCGTTGGTGTACATGTCAATGCCCTTTCTCGCATCGGCAAGCGCCACTTTCTGGGGCGTAGAGACTATGACAGCTCCCGTTATGGCAAGTGTCTGCAGGAGCGTTAGGTGGATGTCCGACGTGCCAGGCGGCGTGTCGAGGATGAAGTAGTCGAGCTGTCCCCAGTCGGCATCGGCAATTAGCTGCTTCAAGGCGGCAGTCGCCATGCCTCCGCGCCACAGCGTCGCCGTGTCGGGGTTTACGAAGAAACCTATCGACAGGAGCTTCACGCCATATTTCTCAATAGGCTCGATGAGTTGTCGTCCGTCTTTCTCTATGCCATAGGGCCGTTCGTTTTCCACTCCGAACATCTTTGGCAGTGAGGGGCCGAAGATGTCAGTGTCGAGAATGCCGACCTTGTAGCCAAGGCGTGCCAAAGCTATGGCGAGATTGGCGGAGACTGTGCTCTTCCCCACCCCACCCTTGCCGGAACTCACGGCAATGATGTTCTTCACGTCGGGCAGCAGTTTGTCAACGTCAGGACGCGGAGCCGACTTGAACTCCGTGCCGATACTTATCTCAACGTCGGGGCCGAGCTTGTATTTGAGCGTGGCCTCAGCCGACTTCAAGGTTGATTTGATGAACGGGTCGGTGTCGCGCGGAAAAATGAGCGAAAAGCTCACCTTGTTGCCGCTGATGCGCAGGTTGTCGGCCAGCATGCCGCTCTCTATGAGGTTCTTCTTTGTGCCAGGATAGATGACGGTGGCAAGTATGTCGCGAATGAGTTTTGGATAAAGTGTCATAATGATTTGCTTTATTTGTAATGAGTAGCAAAAGTAGGAAATAATCAGCTAAAATACAAATAAAAACTAAATAATTTCCTTTTGACTACAGTTTTTAATAACTTTGTCCTTATACAATTCTGACAACTGATGAAGTTACACCATATTTTACTATCCATCACCGCCACGCTGGTGCCATTCCACGGCAATGCGAAACCAATAAGATGGACTGGCGGCAGCGACATTGCCTATAGCGTGCAAAAAGCTTACAGTCCCGTGGTTGACAAGGCCTTGCAACTCTTCTCCGCCGACATGCAGAAGCAAGAGGGGAAAGTCGTCAGCAGGGTGGCTTCGGGCAACATCATGCTTTACCAACTCGACATGGCATCAAACAAGGACATGAAAGCGTTGGGCTCAATGCGCGTACCGATATTGGGCTTCATAACCAAACGCGACGCTTACTGGATAGGTGTGAGGAAAGGCAAAGTAATAATTGTGGGCAGCAACGGACGTGGCACTGCCTACGGATTGATGCAGCTTGCAAGCATGTCCAACGAAATCGATGACAAGTACGAGGACACGCAGGTGCCGTCGGTAGAGTTCCGGGGCATTTCAATGGAAAACACCAACCTCAGTCTAAGCGATTGCTGCAGGCTGTTTGAGCTGATGCTGCGCATGAGAGCAAATACGTTCTGCTATGGTTGGGATGCTGGCGAAATCAACCTGCGTATGACCAAGGAATTGCGGACGTTGGCCGACTCGTTTGGCATTGACCTTGCCACTCCACACGACGGCAACTCGCTCCGTCTGCACGGGCATA
Source organism: uncultured Prevotella sp. (assembly GCA_964616945.1). Lineage (GTDB taxonomy): Bacteria > Bacteroidota > Bacteroidia > Bacteroidales > Bacteroidaceae > Prevotella. Next base: position 2,187 of record CAZTUD010000220.1, read on the forward strand.
AGAAAGACGCACTTACGGTCGACATAACTTGGCACGACGATGGCTATGGCTACGTGATGCCTACCGACGGCAAAACCAACAGCGACGAAGGCGGTTGCGTTTATCATTTAAGCTATGGCGGACGGCCACACTCTTATCTCTGGCTTTCGACCACACAGCCTGGACTTATAGCAAACGAGATGCAGACGGCTTACCGCCACGGTGCCAAACGCTTGTGGATGGCGGCTTTGCACGACCCTAATGTTGCCGCTTATCAGTTGGGGCTGTTCATGGACATGGCATGGAATATTGACACGGTGAGGATAGGCAATGTGCAGACCCATCTGAAAGCTTGGTTGGAAAAGAAGTTTGGCGGCAGCGCGGCTGACAAGTTGTTGGCACCGATGAGCCAATACTACAGGCTCGTTGGCATACGCCGGCCAGAGTTCATGGACTTCAGCAGGCAAACAGTGCCGTCTAAAACCAACAAGAACGGCGATGGGGGAGTGAGGAATACTGAGTTCAACGCCGAGGAGTTTGGCAACGAGCTTGAGCGTTATCTCAACGATTACCGCGAAGTTTGCAGGCAGGTGGAGGCGGCACGCGGCCTGATAGACGACGGCTTTGCAGACGCGTATTTTACAGCAGTGGAATATCCAGTGCGCAGCGCGGCATTGATGGCTGACAAAATTTTGCAGGCGCAGGAGTCGCGTCTCATTGGCCGCAAGCCGAGCTTCCACCACGACGACGAGGCCTTGGAGTCGGCGGCAAGAAGCATGAAAGCTTATTGGGCTATGCAATCGTTGACAAGACAATATAACGACGTGGTTTCAAGGCTTTTGTGGAGCAAGCCTATTGACGCTTCGCCACGTGGTTTGGCTGTCTTCGGCAAGCCGCAGCTGACTGACACTGTGAGCGTGGCCGAGGTTGAGAAATATTATAATGCAACGCCAGTTTACGCAACACTGTCAGACGATGGCTGCATTGTGCGCAACGCCTTTGAATATACAGTGGCAAGCAAAGACATCAAACGGCTCGACATGACAGGCCATTCGCTGAAAGCTGTTGAGTTGCAGAAAGGCGACTCGCTGACCTACCGTTTCCGTACAGGCGTTGTCGGCGGCGTGATGCGGTTGGCATTCGTGCCAACTTTCTCGCCTGACGGCGGGTCTTCACAGTGCAGCGTCAGCATTGACGGCAACTCTCCCATCACCATAATCATAAACGACGGCTCGGCATCATCCGACCGTTGGGCGCAAGGCGTGCTTCGCGGCCAGTCGCTCATCACGTTGCCCGTGTCGTTGTCATCTGGGCTTCACACTTTGGTCATAAAATCGTTGAACGACCACGTTGTGTTCGACCAATGGATGATAGACAAGGACACCGACCGCCAGTTCTACATGTTCCCCGTCTCGTCACGGTGATAGCTGCGGTAGCCGTCCTTGGGTATCTCCACATTCGGCTCCACGAGCTTGCTTTCGTGTGGCAGATGGAAGCGCATGTAGCGAATGTTCAGACCGCGCTCCATCCACATTCGCTCGTAGTAAGTCTGAATTGTGAGGAGGGGCGAGTCCTGCAAGTCTTCGGGCGTATCATGGTAAAGGTCTTCGGTGTAGAAGTCTAAAGGCAAATGGTTGTTGCCGACAACATATTTAGTATAGGTGAAAAGGAAGTTGGAGTCGGTCTTCAAGTGTATCACCCCATTGTCAACAAGGAAGCGGCGGTAACGCTCCATGAAATATGTTGAGGTAAGCCGCTTGCGAGGGTTTTTCGGCTGCGGGTCGGAGAAAGTGAGCCATATTTCCTGCACCTCATCCTTTGCGAAGAACCTGTCGATAATCTCAATATTGGTTCTCAGGAAAGCCACGTTAGGCAAGTCCTGCTCCAATGCGAGCTTCGCCCCTGTCCACATGCGTGCTCCCTTTATGTCAACGCCGACGAAGTTGACCTGCGGGAAGAGTTTTGCCAATCCCACGGTGTACTCGCCCTTGCCACAGCCCAGCTCCAACACTATCGGGTTGTCGTTGTGGAAATACTGCTCGCGCCACCAACCCTTCATGTCGAACGGCACGTCGCTTATCACTGAGAACGGGTATTGAAACACGTTCTTGAAAGTCTCCATTTCGGCGAACTTCGCCAGCTTCCCTTTTCCCATAACGTACAAAAGTAAACAAAAAAGCCGGGGTTCTTCAACCTCGGCTTATATCTTTAGCAATGATTAACATCTAAGCTTTGTCGTCTCCTACTCTATCACCACTGTCGTCCAGCCGTGCTTGTCCTCAACGGTACCGTACTGGATGCCCCGCAAGGTGTTGTAGAGCTTTGTGGACCAAGGTCCCGGCTTGTCGCCGAAATGGTATTTCTTGCCCGTGTCAAGGTCGTCAAGCTCGCTGATGGGCGAAATTACGGCGGCAGTGCCACATGCCCCCGCCTCCTCAAAGGTAGGAAGCTCCTCTTCGGGTATCTGTCTGCGCTCCACCTTCAGCCCAAGATCCTCGGCAAGCTGCATGAGGCTCTTGTTGGTTATCGACGGTAGGATGCTGGTGCTTTTCGGCGTGACATACGTGTTGTTTTTGATGCCGAAGAAGTTGGCCGCACCACATTCGTCAACATATTTCTTCTCTTTTGCGTCGAGGTAGAACTCTGAGTCGTAGCCTCTCTCGGCTGCATACGTGTGGGCGCGCAACGAGGCAGCGTAGTTGCCGCCAACCTTGTAGATGCCCGTACCGAGCGGCGCCGAGC
>CAZTUD010000221.1:0-4855 GCA_964616945.1 uncultured Prevotella sp.
TGTCGGGAAGGTTGGCGAAGTCGTTGCCGCCGAGGTTCAGTATTTTGAGCGACGAGCATGTGTCGAACATGCGCCATGCGTCGGTAACGCTCCGCATGTCCCATCCGCTGATGTCGAGGGCAGTAAGACTGGTGCAGTCGAAGAACATCATGCCCATATTGGCGACGTTGCGTGTGTCCCACCTGCTCACGTCGAGCGTCTTGAGCTTGGAGCATTGCGAGAATGTCATCCACATCTTGGTAACGTTGTGCGTGTCCCACTGGCTCACGTCGAGGTTCGTGAGGCTCGTGCAGCCGGCGAACATGAAGCTCATGTCGGTTACTTCGGAGGTGTTGAGCCTGTCGATGCCCGTGATGGTCGTGAGATGCCGCAGGCCGTAGAACCAACAGTAGGTGGATGTTGGGCGTGCCTTTTCAAGAAAGCCGTCCATGAAAACAGCCTTCGTTATGTAGGCGTTGGCATTCAGCCAGCCGGGCATACCGTTGATGCTGTCGAGGCGGAAGCAATACCTCAGTGTGTCCTCGCCAGCCGCTATCTCTTTATTGCCGAACAGGTTGGCAGCCGTAGAATCGCTGACGAGCCTGAAGCATAGCTTGGCCTCGCCGCCATCCTTTTCCATTTCAATGACGACTGCGGGAATGGTGTCCGAATTGGTTTCCACGCTTGAATTGTAGGCGGCCTCAATGTAGCAAGGCATGAGGAGCAAAAGAAACGAGAATAAGAGTTTCATTGGCATGGCTTGACAGCTTTTCTTGGACGGTCATTGCTGCCCAACTATATTTCCTCACACGGATATTAAATATTTTAAGGATGGCTACGTTTCACTACGCGTTGATAGTTGATGTACGAACGGCGAAACCGAAAATCCTTTAAATCTTTAATATCCGTGTGAGATTTGTTGTTGTGTCTTCAGAGACTTTTACTTTGTCTTCTCCGGTATGCGCTCGAGCACGGTGGTGAGGAGCTTCCAGAACGGTTCGGCAGTGTCAATCTTGAACCGCTCGCTTGTGGTGTGGGGCGAGAGGAGCGTCGGGCCCATCGACACCACGTCCATGCCTGGGTACTTGCTGAGGATGACCGAGCACTCCAGCCCGGCGTGGTCGGCCTGCACTGCGGCTTCCTTGCCTGTCTGCTCTTTATATACCTGCTTCAGCAGGCTCAGTATCTCGCTGTCGGGGTTCGGGTCCCAGCCGCCGTAACTGCCGCTGAACTCCGTCTTCATGCCAGCCATGGAGAAGCAGCTCTCGAGCATTGTCGCCACATACTCTTTCATGTCCTCACGGCTTGAGCGCGCCAGTATCTTTATGGCTGCGCTGCCCGCCTCGATGTCTATTATGGCGAGGTTGCTTGATGTCTCAACCACGGTGGGGTAGGAGGGTATCATGCGTATCACGCCGTTGTGGCAGGCGTAGATGGCGTCCACGAGGTTGTCCTGTATCTCGGCTGGTACCAGCTCTGCAACGTTGTCAACGTCCTCGACGAAGAACTCAACGCCGCTCTCTATGCCTCGGAACTCGTCCTCTATGGCTTGCCGCTGTGCCTCGACGAGGCTCTTGAGCGTCTCCACATTGTCTTTCGGCAAAGCCAGCACCACTTCCGCCTTGAACGGTATGGCATTGCGCATGTTGCCTCCGTGCCACGATGCCAAGCGTGCGCCGGTTTCGGCTATCGCCTTGCGCACCAAGCGCACCATCTCCTTGTTGGCGTTGGCGCGTCCCTCGTTTATCTCCAGGCCGCTGTGTCCGCCGCGCAAGCCTTTCAGCGTAACCTTTACCGATGCCTCCTGGTCGTTGCTGACAGGCTTGTATTCCAGCTTCGAGTCGATGTCGATGCCGCCCGCCGAGCCGATGACGAACTTGCCCCAAAGCTCCGAGTCGAGGTTCATCAATATGTCGCTGTGCAGCTCGCCCTCGGGCAGTTCGTTTGCGCCATACATGCCCGTCTCCTCGTCGCGTGTGATGAGAGCCTCTATTGGGCCGTGCTTGAGGCTGTTGTCCTCCATTATGCCCATGATTGCGGCTACGCCTATGCCGTCGTCGCTGCCGAGCGTCGTGCCCTTGGCGTGCACCCATCCGTCCTCAATGTAGGTCTCTATGGGGTCGGTCTCGAAGTTGTGGGTGGAGTCGGGCGACTTCTGCGGCACCATGTCCATGTGGGCCTGCAGCAGCACCGTCTTGCGGTTCTCGTAGCCGGGGGTGGCGGGCTTGCGCATCACGATGTTGCCGGCGGGATCCTTGAAAGCCTCCACGCCAGCGCGCTTTGCGAAGTCGAGCAGGAATTGCTGCACTTTCTCCAAGTGTCCGCTTGGGCGCGGAATTTGTGTCAGGTCGTCGAAGTTGCGCCAGATGGCGGCGGGTTGTAAATTTCTGATTTCACTCATAGTTATTGGGTTTTAAAGTTGTTATTGTTCATAGTGGAAACGCATGGACAAGACGTAGTTGTTGGTTCTTTTCCAATACTCTCTGTCTTCTATAGCTTGACTTTGAAAGATTATTTTCATAATTCCTCCAAGTTTATTATTTTGTAATTACCGTTTTTTATGTCTTCATCACCCTTTTTCAAGATTTCCACCATTGCTGGCGAGGACGTGATATATTCGGTCTCGTCCATAGCCTCCTTGTCGTGGTTAGCCAGTATGCGTTTCATTGACTTTATGGCTTTCTTTATCATGCCCTCATCTGTGGAGATGGCACTCAAGACATTGAAAAGCTCGGAGTTAAGTTGTAACGTGGTCATTGTGTTCTTCTTTTTGCTGACAAAGATACTATATTAAATTGTAACTGCCAACTTTTATGCTTTCTTTTTGACGAAATTAAGGGCTATCCAGCCGAAGATGCCGAGGGCGACGACAAGCAGCGTCTGCACCGTGTGCACTATCAGCACGAAGTAGAGGGCGGCATTGCTCGCCACGCCGTAGAGTATGAGCATCGTCTTCACGGCGAAGTGCCACGGCCCGGCGCCGTTGGGCGTGGGCACCACAACGGCTATCGACCCCACGATGAACGTCACCATGCCGCACGCCACGCCGAGGTGGGTGGTTGCGTCGAAGCAGAAGAACGTGAGGTAGTAGTGCAGGAAATAGCAGCCCCAGATGGCGAGGGTGAAGGCGATGAACTTAGGCGCGTTGCGCACGTTCTTTATGGATATGATGCCCGACCACAGCCCGATGAACGTGTCCTTCACCTTATTATATATGGAGAGCTTGCGCAGGATGAACCACACCAGTGCCACTGCCGCCACGCCGCAGATGGCGGTAACCCACCAGCCGGTGGTGGTGAACTGGGCAAAAATTTGGTCGATGCGCGTGCCTGTCTTGCTGAAGAAGCGCGTGAAGACGGGCAGCTGCCAGAGGAATGTCAGTGCTGTTATCACGGCGACGAGCAGCGAGTCGATGGCGCGTTCGGTAACCACGGTGCCGAGAGCCTTGGGGAACGACACCTTGTCCCACCGCCTGAGAACGCCGCAGCGGGCGAACTCGCCGATGCGCGGTATGATGAGGCTTGAGGCGTAGGAGATGAATATGGAATAAACCGCCACGGAGCTGCGTGGACGCTCGCCCACGGGCTCCAGCGTCTGCCGCCACCTCCAGCCACGGAAAGCCTGCGCCAGGATGCCGAATGGAAACGACAGCAGCATCCACGTCCAGTCCATCTCGTGGAGCATGACGTGCCCGATGCTGCGGAAGTCGAAGTCCCGGTACATCCAGTAGAGTATGGCTCCGCCGAGGACAAGCGACAGCGCCACCTGGAATATAGTGTTGAAAGTCTTCTTCAATTCCATTCTTCCGACAAAATTACAAAATAGTTTTCAGACAGAAAGACATAAACGACATATTTTTTAGGACATAGTAAGTTTTTAGGACATAGTATTCGTTTAAGACATAGTAACATAGTAAACATAATTCTTTTGATTTCCTGTATAAACCTGACATTTGCCTTGCAATAAAACATGTTACTATGTTACTATGTCTTCAAAAAATACTATGTCAAAGGGCTTGACGTGCGTCAAGCGGTTTGACTGATGTCAAAAACAGATGGGGTTGCGGACTTAAAGTCTTCAAATTGTTTGCGCACACAGTTTGGAATTTGTAATTTTGCAGTGTCAAAAGACAAGAGAACATTAGAAAACGTTTAATAAACAGAGAAAGGAAAAGATTATGACTATCATGACATTTGTAACAACAGCTGCAGTGATGTTTGTAGGCATTTCAATCGTTGCCCTCATGCAGGACAGGATGGCCCGCTAAGGCGGGTTTCCCCTCAAAAAGCTTTTAAAGCAGAACATTAATTAACCATTTAATACAACGACTGGCGGGAGCTGGATTTGCATCCGGTTCCCGCCAGTCGCGTTTTGTAGTGTCCGCGATGGTCAGATGGCACCTTTGAGCGTCATCAGCCTTATGGCGGCCTGGTTGTAGTCGTTGATGGCGGCGGCATATTTCAGTTGGGTGTCAATGCTTTGCTGCAATGCCGCGACATATTCTATATAGCTTATCTCGCCGTGCTCGTAGGCCAATGCGCTGATGCCTGTAGCCTTTGCAGCGTCGTCGTTGCCCGACCGTGTGTAGTAGTCGAGCTGTCGTTGTGCGGCAAGCATGTTGTTGGTTGCCGACATGTATTGTGTCTCGCGCATTTGCGCGTCGTTCTTGAGTTGTGCGCCAAGCAGCTCGCGCTCTTTCCGTGCGGCCTTGACCCTTGCCTTTGTCGCACCGTTGAAGAGCGGTATGCCCACGCCGACCTCAAAGCCCATGAAGTTGCCGTCGTTCCAGCCTCGGTCCACATGGTATGGGTTCCAGCCCTTTATGACCATCTGCGTGCGGAGGGCGACGCTCAGTGATGGCAGGTAGCCCGTGCGC
>CAZTUD010000222.1:0-4852 GCA_964616945.1 uncultured Prevotella sp.
GCCATTGCCGTATTCTACAGTTATCGTCTTGATGTATGCCGCACGAGCTCCGTTGGTAATTTTTATTATAAGCTCGCCGCTGCTGCTACCATCGAACGTATAATCCGTACTTGTTTTGCTAACAGTCTTGGTTCCATAGGAAGTTCCGCCCACAGTAACCTCAAACTGAGCTGTACCATTGTAGTCGGCAGCGTTTACCGTAACCTTTGAGATAGTGCCAGTGAAATCGCTTGTGGTCAGTGTGACTTCTTTTGCAGGCTTATTTCTACTGCCGAATTGCTGACCGCGAGACGTGGCTCCTGAACTTGGGTTTTCATACCCATAGTATCCTGCACCATCGGGAGTCCAACTAATACCGTCCAATGTAACCGCAGTGCCACTCGATTTGAATTGTTGGCTTGTAAATTCATAAGACCATGTTGTTGCATTTATTCCTCCTACTCCAACGATTAGCAGGACAAGCAACAGCACCATGCGTAAAATTTTGTTCATAAGCTTGTTTTATTTTTAAAGTTAATAATTATGTGTTTTTGCTATGTTAGAAATTCTCTATCAGTTCAAGCCCCTGCTTTTTGTAAAAGGGGAATTTTCTGTCGCTTGATATGAGCGGAATGCCGAGCGTTATGGCATGAGAGATAATGACATGGTCGGAAGGGTCTCGATGCTCTTGCGCCACATTGATTTCAAGGTTTGCGAAAGTCTGCATTACGTTCATGTCTATGGGCAAAATTCTGATGTCATATTCATTCCCTATGGAATTAATCATTTCTTGTTGTGATTTCCATAGCTGCTGTAACATTTTCTTTATTCTATATGCAACTATCAGTTCGCGGACACTCTCCATACTCATGAAAAGTTGGTTGCTGTAATCAGTAATCAACTCATATACATCTTTGGTTATGGAATCTTTGTCTCCCACCAAAAAAATGTACATGTTCGTATCAAGCAGTAACCTCATAGAGCTTTATCTTTGAATCGGAGTCAAAAGAGAACCCTGGAGCAAACCAAATCTTGCCCTGACTCTTTTTGGCATTCTCCATCCTCTTCCGTGCTATTGCTTTTTTCTCCTCGACAGAAAGATTGTCGAAGTCGTCGAAAATCTTCTGTACTTCAGGACTTATATTGATTTTGCTCATTCTTGTCTTGTTTTTATGTTAATAATAATGTTCAAGAAATTCTTCTGCTGTATAAACAGGAATTCCCTCAGTCGGGAAATGGTTTTTGTTCTTGTCCCTTGTTATGATGATGATGCAGTCGCACATGCCCGCTGTCGCCGCTTCATATCGCAACATGTCCTCAAAGTCGGGTCTGCCACTGTAGAGGGCAAGCACACATTGCTCCCCGTCCATTGGAAGCGCAGTGACATATTGTTTGTATGCCTGTATTATTGTTATCGATTCCTTCTTTTTGTAGGAGCTTTTGAGTATGTAAGCGCAGTTGGCGAAAGTCAAGCGCATACTTCTCTTTGAGATACTCTCCCCTATCCTTGTCTCCGTTAATGTCATCAGGATTAAGGTGAAAGCCTTTTGTTAGGCCTATTAGTTGCTGAAGCTTTGCCTCCGCCTCATCTTTAGTTATCATCGAAGGGGTAAGCTTCTTCAGATAGCCCTCAACGATAACACTCAGGGTTGTGTCATGCCTTCTGGCATACTCCAAGGCATTGTTGTATATGTCGTTGCTCACAGCTATGTTTCCCATGTATGCTTCCTTTCTATATTTCGTTGGCAAAGTTAGTAAATATATTCCAATGGCGCAAGGAAAAACATATTAAAATAACACTAAAACGTCACTCCAAATCACTTATTATTTTAAGAATAGTATTGGCGAGGCTGTCCAATACAAGCTCCTTGTCAAACAAATATTCCATCTCGCAATATTCTTTTCCTTAGCATGCCATTCATGCCGCTCCGCATCCTCACCATATCCACCTTTGCGTCAAAGAGAGACTCGAGGTCAGACTGTATATGCTCCAGTGTCAGCAACGAAGGTGCCTTGCCCTCATAACATACATCCACATCGCTCTTTTCGGTTTGCTCACCACGCGCCACAGAGCCAAAGATACCCATTCGCGTCAGCCCATATTTTGAGCTTGCAAGTGGCTTATATTGCCTGAGCAACAACAATATCTCAGATGTGGTTTTCATTTGTCTGCTTGTTTTGGCTGTACGTGTTGGCAAAGTTAGTAAATATATTCCAATGGCGCAAGGAAAAATGTATTAAAATTAAACCGTTGGGGCGATATTTTGTCTTGCGGGGTTGTCAACCTTTCTGACAAAAATCCGCAGTCAAAAAAATGGGCTGAAAAGTGTTAAACCTTTAACATTTCAACGCCTTGCGGAGCCTTTTCGGGAGTCGTGAGCCACTGTCAGGCCTTCCTTACGCCGCGAAGCCTCCTGCCTTACGCCGTAGAGATGCCTTCTTGGCGGCGGCAAGAAGCCACCTTGGCGGCGCGAAGCTCCCACCTTCGCGCCGCGAAGAAGACGGCCTTTTTTCTCACAAAAATTACAATACTGATTATCAGAATGTTACAACCTACGCTGAGAATCGCGTATTTCGGGGCAAAGGACTCTTTGGTTGAAAATACGCCATTCTCAGAGGGGGGTATGTAAAGATGTTTGTGCGTTTTTTCCGATTTTTTGTTGTACCTTTGCAGCCATAATGAACAACAAGGCGATATTCAGGACTTTGTGTGCCTGCCTCATGATGCTGCTCGCCATCCTGCCCGCACGCTCCCAACAGCTGCCCGACGAGGACAGCCTGACTGTGGACCCGGCGTTGCAGGGCCTCGCCAAGAGCCTGCTCCAAGGCAAGCAGGGCAGCATAGTGGCGATAGAGCCGCAGACGGGGCGTGTGCTGGCGCTCGTCAGCCGCGACAAGGTTGACGACGGCGTGAACCGCGCCATAGGCATGACCTATTCGCCCGGCTCCACGTTCAAGACTGCGCAAGCGTTGGAGATGGTCTCCGAGAGCACGCTCACCGCCGCCACCACCTACCCCTGCCGCAAGGGCTTCTATTATAATAAGGTGAGGATAGGCTGTCACGAGCATCCCTCGCCGCTGTCGCTTGTGCAGGCCATAGGGCAGTCGTGCAACTCCTATTTCTGCAAGGCCTTCCAGGAGATGATAGACAACCGCGAGGCTTACCCGTCGCAGTTCGCCGCCATAGACCGCTGGCACGAGTACATGCGGTCGTTCGGGCTTGGCGCGCCGCTCGGCATCGACATGGAGGGCGAGGCGGGCGGCATCGTGCCCGACGCGGCGTGGCTTGGCGCCCACCACCCGCGCTGGAACGGCACCACAATAATGTGGATGGGCATGGGGCAAGGCGAGATAACCACCACGCCCCTGCAGCTGTGCAACCTCGCCGCCATGATTGCCAACCGTGGCTGGTGGATAACGCCACACATCCACGAGCAGCCCGCCACCGACAGCACCTACCTGCGCCGCCACTACGGCATGGCGACCAAGGAGGCCATCGACCTCGTGGTGAAAGGCATGAGGGCGTGCGTGGTGAATGGCACGGCGGCGAGCATCAACCGAAAGGACTACGCCATTTGCGGCAAGACGGGCACTGCCGAAAACGAAGGGCACGACCACTCGGCGTTCATGGGCTTCGCGCCTATGGACAACCCACGGGTGGCAGTGAGCGTGTATGTGGAGAACGGTGGCTTCGGGGCCGACCTCGCCGCGCCCCTCGCCTCGCTGATAATGGAGCAGGCCGTCAACAGCCACCTCTCGGCGGCAAGCCAAAAGAAAGCGGAAAGGTGGGCCAACAAAACCGTCAAGATAACGCCTGTGGAAAAAGAGATAAGCTTCGACGACCTGTAAAGCCCCACCCCTTACCCCTCCCCCACCCAGGGGAGGGGATGATATGAATGACAAGCAAACCCATACACAACAAGAACATTCTATGGATAATGAACTTCACAGCTATGAAACGGCAGCTGTTGACAGATATGGACTTCTGAAAGATTTTGCCCAAAGACACAGGTCACAGCAAACCAATGCGGAGGCTCTGCTGTGGGATAAACTCAAGAAGAACAGATTTAAGATAAAATTCAGAAGGCAACACATAATAGGAGATTTTATCGCCGACTTTGTATGCCTACGACACAAACTCGTAATAGAAATAGATGGAGGGTACCATTCGCAAACCGACCAGCAAATTAAGGATGCATTCAGGACTGACATCCTTGAAAATATGGGGTACAAAGTGATAAGGTTTGCCAATGAAAAAGTTGAAGCAAACGCCACGGCTGTAGCCGAAAAGATTTTTGATTTAATTTTTGAGATTGAAAGCCAAGACGACAGGTAACATGGGTTTGCTTGCCACACATATCATCCCCTCCCCTGGGTGGGGGAGGGGTAAGGGGTGGGGCTTCTTGCTCAGTCTCTCCTGAACAGGTCGCGGGTATAAACCTTTTGGCGCACGTCGTCGAGGTCCTTGTCGTAGCGGTTGGCGATGATTGCCTGCGAGAGCGACTTGAACTTTGACAGGTCGTTGACAACGCGCGAGCCGAAGAACGTGGAGCCGTCCTTGAGCGTGGGCTCGTAGATGATGACCGTGGCTCCCTTTGCCTTGACACGCTTCATCACGCCCTGGATTGACGACTGGCGGAAATTGTCGCTGTTCGACTTCATGGTGAGGCGGTAAACGCCAATGGTGCAAGGATGTTCGCCCTCGGCGTTGTAGGCCGTCTGGTCGCTGTAGCTGTAGTAGCCCGCCTTGCGCAGCACCTGGTCGGCTATGAAGTCCTTGCGCGTGCGGTTGCTCTCCACGATGGCCTGTATGAGGTTTTCGGGCACATTATTATAGTTGGCGAGCAGCTGCTTGGTGTCCTTGGGCAGACAG
>CAZTUD010000223.1:0-4838 GCA_964616945.1 uncultured Prevotella sp.
GAGCCACGAGGACGGAATGCGCCGGATATATGTCGGTTTCAATGTCCGTGGCAGGGATGTGGAGAGTACCGTTGCCGACATCCAGAAGATTCTCGATGAAAAACTTCATCTGCCGGAAGGATATTATTACACCTACGGCGGACAGTTCCAGAACCTGCAGAGTGCCACCCAGCGACTGATGGTTGTTATCCCGATAGCACTCATCGTTATCCTGCTTCTGCTCTATGCCACGGTGAAGAACGTCCGTGAGACATTGTTCGTGGCCTCGGCAATTCCACTTGCAGCCATTGGCGGTATATGGTCGTTGTGGTTCCGCGGACTCAACTTCTCCATCTCGGCGGGTGTCGGGCTCATAGCCCTCTTTGGTGTGGCCGTGCTCAACGGCGTGGTGCTTATCAATCAGATGAATCAATTCCAAAAAGACGGGGTCAAGGACGTGGAGAAGCGCATTGTCGATAGTTGTATGATTCGCCTGCGCCCAGTCTTGATGACAGCGCTCGTAGCCTCTCTCGGTTTCCTGCCTATGGCTCTGTCGAATGGTGATGGAGCTGAGGTTCAGCGTCCGTTGGCTACCGTTGTTATCGGCGGACTTATAACATCGACGATACTTACCCTGTTAATTCTTCCGGCAGTATATAAAACGTTTACAAAAAAATAAGACGATGAAAATAATTATCATTGCTATATTGGCTTCTGTTCTTCCGGCCAATGCGATAGCACAAGAGATGACGCTTGAACAATGCTTTAACATTGCCGACAAGGAGAATCTTACTCTACAATCGGCACGTGGCGAAGTTGAACGTTCACGAATATTGCAGGGCACGGCATGGGACGTGGACAAGGCGGAGCTGGCCTTGTCGCAGGATCCGACCTCCGGCGGCAGTCCCGACAACGCACTCACGCTGTCGCAGACCATCGACTTCCCGACACGCTATGTAGCCCGCCGCCATCAGCTGAAGGCCGAGACCAATGCACGGCAAAGTGAGGTGGCGGTAGTCAACAATCAGTTGCACAGGCAGATAGCGTCGCTTTACTATCAACTTGTCTACGAGAAGGAAAAGCTTCGGATTCTTCGCAGTCAGGATTCAATTTATGCCCACTATGAAGATATAGCAACAAAGAGGTATAATGGCGGTGAGGTGCGCCAGCTTGAACCACTCAATGCCAGCCGTCTGCGCCACGAGAACGATTTGGATATACGCCAGACAGAGACGGATTACGCAAGCACCCAGGCAGAGCTCGCCCGCTTGTTGGGAACATCCGACATGGTAAACCCTGCGGAAAATGATCTGTTGCCTATCGCTTGTAACGAGGGACAGGTTTACAACTATCAGCAGACTCCCGAAGGGCGGCTTGCCGATGCACGTCTGCGTGCTGCCGATGAACAGATAAAGGTTGAGAAGTCGGTTTACACACCATCGTTGAGTCTTGCCCTACGTACACAAATGGTCATCAAAGGCTGGAATCCATATCATGTTGACCGTGGATGGAACGATGGCAATTTCATGGGCTTTGAGATAGGCGTGGGCATTCCGATATTTACAGGTGCTGCCAAGGCTCGCGTGAAGGCTGCACACAAGCAGCGCGAGCAGCTGGAGTTGCAATCGCAAAACGTAGCGGCGCAACGCCAGAGCGAGTATGCCATAGCCACAAGCCGGATGCTTTCGGCGAAGAACCAACTCGACTATTACTCATCTGTTGGCAACGAGGAGGCCTCCGAGACATCACGCATCAGTGCCGCGGCTTACGAGAGTGGTGAGATAAGCTATATTGAATATGTGGGCGCATTGCAGCAGAGTATCGACACCCAACTGAAATATGCCTCCGCAATAAATGAATACAACCAAGCTGTCGTTGCTCTCCACTTTCTGCAAGGAAATCTATAATTTTATCATTTTGGTAGTTCTTCGACAATAATTGGTAGTGCCGTAGTATTCATTTCCCAGTACCTTTGCAGTCAGAAAACAAAATAAAGGACAAAGATATGACATTCTATGAGAATCTGGTCATGCAGACCCAGCAGAACTACTCCATGTATTATCAAATCTACCAGCAGGGCGGCTCGCCTTACAAGATGAGCAAGAAGCCGAAACCCGACTGGGACACGCAGATACGTCAGTTCCGCGATGCCGTGAAGTGGGCCGACTGCATACTTGTCGGCGGTGCGTCAGGACTTTCCGCGGCCGGTGGTGGCGACTTCTATTATGGCGACACGCCATCGTTCCGCAAGTACTTCGGGCGGTTTGCACGGAAGTATGGCATCAAGGGGGCCTTCAACGGGATGTACCGCCATTGGGAAACTCCCAACGAGAAATGGGCTTACGTCGCCACCTTTCTGCATACCACGCAGACCGCTCCTTTACGGGAACCGTACAAAGACCTTGACACCATCATCCGCGACAAGGACTTCTTCATCCTCACCACCAACCAGGACACGCAGTTCATGAGGCTTTATCCTGAGGAGAAGGTTGCCGAGATACAGGGCGACCACCGCTTCCTGCAGTGTTCGCGCTGCTGCACCGATGATGTGTGGGATGCCGTCGAGCCGGTGGACAAGATGATTGAGTCGCTGGGAGAAGACAAGACCGCCGTGCCCGACGAGCTCATTCCCCGTTGTCCTCATTGCGGTGCCGAGGCATTCCCGTGGGTGCGCGGCTACGGCAACTTCCTTGAGGGGAAGAAGTACCAGGAGCAGTATCAGAAAGTTTCGGACTGGATCCAGAGCCATTCCAACAAGAAAATCCTCTTCCTTGAGCTTGGCGTCGGCCGCCTGACACCGATGTTCATCCAGGAGCCGTTCTGGAATCTTACCCTTGCCCTGCCCGACGCACGCTATGTTGCCGTCAACAAGGAGTACGACTTCCTGCCCGAGCAGATTGAGGACAAAGGACAGGTGATTGTCGGCGACATCGCCAAGGTGCTGAAAGAAGTAAGAAATAATGTAGGAACAAGTAAGGAGGACGTGGCATGACTGAAGAAATGCAACAGGTGAAGGAATGGATAAGCAATGCCGACGCACTTCTCATCGGTGCGAGCAATGGCTTGTCGATAGCCGAAGGCTACCATATCTTCGCCAACAACGAGATGTTCCGCCGGCAGTTCGGCGACTATCAGCAAAGGTTCGGTATAATGAACGTCATACAGGGATGCTTCTATAACTATCCTTCCGCCGATGACCGCAATGAATTCTTCCGCCGCCTCGTGAAATATTGGGTGAAGGACTACACCCCCTCGCAGGTGATGAAGGACTTGCTTGCCATTGTGGGCGACAAGCCTTACTTTATTGTTACTTCCAATGGCGACACCCATCTTGAGTTGTCGGGCTTCAATCCGGCAAGGGTTTTCGAGATTGAGGGTACGTTTACGAATGAATTTGCTGCTGTCGACGACAAGACCCTTCAATTGCAGGAGTTCGTCAAACCATTTTTGGAGCAGCGAGAACAAAGCAGAAATAATTTTTCTGCTTTGTCGAGTCGTGACGAAAATGCTCACAATAGTGAACAATATAATTGCAGAAAGCTCGTTATATTAGAGTTGGGCATCGGAATGCGCAACACTCTCGTCAAGCGTCCGCTCATGCAGTTGGCGGCATCATTGCCCCGGTCACGCTACATCACCCTGAACCTTGAGCGCGAGTTGTACATCCCGCCAATTATCGCCAATCGCAGCATAGGGCTCGCAGGCGATATTGCCCGCACGCTGCATGAACTGAACTCATAAAAACTTTGCAAACGAGGGCAGAGCCAAGCTTGCTTGAGCTATGCCGAGTGCAGCTAAGTTTTATGGAAAAATAAAAATCTGAAATGCGCCAAATCATCACTCACTTCACCGACGACGACCTCTATAAGTTCAGCATGTGCTGTGCTGTCATCGACAACTATCCACGGGCACAAGTGAAGTACCAGTTTGCCGACCGCGACAACCTCGTCTATCCCGAGGGCTTCGTCGACCTTGTGATGGAGCAGATAGGCTATTTGGAAAACCTTGTGATAACCGACGAGGAGATAGCTTTCATGAAGCGGCGGTGCTACTATCTGCCCGACTGGTTCTACATCTACCTGCGCGGCTTCCGGTTCAATCGCAAGTGGGTGAAGGTGTGGCAGGATGCCGGCGGTCACTTGCATATAGAGTTCGAAGGCGTGTGGGCAGAGACTATCCTTCTTGAAGTCAAAGTACTTGCCATCGTCTCCGAACTTTACTATATAGTCACGGGGCAGGACAAATCCTTCAACTATGACGACTACTACAAAAAGACCTACCACAAGGCAGAGCGGCTGCTCGATGCTGGTTGCACCTTCTCCGACTTCGGCACCCGTCGCCGCGCGTCCTTCAAAGCCGAGGACACTGTCGTCAAGGCAATGGTTGATTGTCAGAAATCAAAACATTGGAAAGGGCAGTTCGTCGGCACGAGCAATGTCTACCTCGCCATGAAGTACGACCTCACACCAATAGGCACGATGGCTCATGAGTTTGTCGCTGCCATCGGGGGAATGTATGGCCCGCAAATGGCTAACCATATAGCCATGAACGCATGGCGGCATACCTTCAACGGTGCGTTGGGCACGTACCTTTACGACACTTTCGGGTGGAATATCTTCTCGCTGAACTTCTCGGAGGACTTCGCCAACCTTTTCAAAGGGCTGCGTGTCGACTCCGGCGACAATATCGACCAGATGATGAAAATCTGCGCCAAGTATGAGAGCCTCGGCATCGACCCGAAGACCAAGCAGGTCATCTTCTCCAACGCCCTCGACACCGAAGGCGCCATCGCCCTGCGGCACAAGGCTGAGAAGTTCGTGCAGCCGTCGTTCGGCATCGGAACTCATTTCACCAACGAC
>CAZTUD010000224.1:0-4827 GCA_964616945.1 uncultured Prevotella sp.
TTGCAGATAAACCACTCGGTTCTTGCCATAGAAGTTTACGGGGTATGTTATCGTGGAGCCAGCGTAGAGCCACACATGCGTGCCGTCGGCAAGCACCATGTCGCTGCTGTTGCCCGAGGGCACGGTGAGCGTCACGTTTTCCTCAATGGGTGTGTCGGTGTCAAGGCCGAGGGCGGAGAGAAGCCGTTTCTGCGCTGTGGTGTTTTTGTTGTCGATGGTGACGTTGCTCTGCTTTGTTGGCAAAACCACGGTCTTGCCCGACGAAGTGGTGATGGTGGGCTTGTCGGCGACTGCCTTTGGCGGCTTATAGGCTATAACCTTGTCGGTGGGTGCCTCAGCAGGACGGAACAACATCAACGCTCCGCCGACAATGGCAAGCACCACGGCAGCGGCCACGGCGAAAATCTTCCAACGGCTCCTGCCTGCAGGCAAGGCTACGGTCGTCGCAACCTCATTCTGTTCTACAGGCGTCGCCAGTTCCATAGACTGTTTCAGCCTCAGCCATTCCTCGTCAACAGAAGGAAGATTAGCCTTGGCTGCATGGCGTGAGGCTGCCTGCGTAGCAAACTCTGCAACACGCAAAAGCTCCACAGGCACGTCGTCGGTTGTGCCCGTAGCCTCCAGTGCTCCGCCGTCTTCCTCAAGCCAGTCAAGCAGCAAGTCCCATTGTCTGTCTTCTGTCGTTACCATTTTTCCTCTTTCGGTGTGGCGCGACAAGTCGCACCTTCCCTATATTTAAGTCGTAAAACACCTATAAAATGTCACCTCCGCTTAATCATTTTTTGCGTTTCTTGCATGTTGTCGCGGAAGTATTTCAAAGCTTTAACAATATGCTTTCTCACCGCGCTCACCGATATGCCCAGCTCTGCGGCGACTTCCGCATATTTCTTTCGTCGGAAGTAGCATTCCTCGAGTATGCGGCGTGTCTGGGGCGTGAGGTCGTCCATCAGCTTTTCTATCTGCTGGATTGCCGCCTCGTTCTCTTTCTGCCGTTCGTCATCGTCGGTCAAGCCGTCGCCATAGAGCGACTTGTAGAAAGCCTCGTAACGCTTGTGCGACATTTGCGAACGAACGTGGTCAACGCACAGGTGGTGGATTGTGCGGTGGACGTAGGCACTCCACTTGTCGGGCGAGACCTGCGCAATGTTATTCCAGAGTTGTTCGAATGCACGCCCTACGGCATCGCGCGCAACCTCCTCATCCTTCACCAAACCAATGGCGAAGTAGAAAAACTGCGTGTAGCCATGCCGGAACAATGACTCAAAATCTCTTTCATAACCCATAATCGGTGGCAAAATTACAAAATAAATAACAATAAACGGCGTTTACAGTAAAAAACATTAACTTTGCACACAAATTAAACTACAAATGACAAGAGAAGAGCTTTGGCAGACACACTGTGCAGAGGTGATGCGGTTTATGGATGCCACAAACCGGAATCCCTCAAAATACCACAAAGAGGAAATGAGAATGGTGAACTGGCTGAAGGCAAACCGCAAAAGGCGCAATGCAGGCACACTGGATCCTGACAGGCTGGAGAAATTCAACCTGCTCATCGAGCGCATGGAAAGGCTTCACCGCAAAAACCAATACACAATGCCGGCAGACGACGAAAGCCAGCCAAGGCTTTTCGCATGCGACGAAGCGCCAAGCAACTCACAAAACTAACAGAAATACAATAACCATAATGCAAACAAACAGGAAAACAGCCCTTATAACGGGCATCACCGGACAGGATGGCAGCTATCTGTCGGAACTACTGCTTAACAAGGGCTACGACGTGCACGGCCTCATACGCCGCTCGTCGGTTGACTATCGGGAGCGCATAGCGCACCTTGAGGGGCAACCCAACTTCCACCTCCACTACGCCGACCTCAGCGACTCCACGTCGCTCGTCAACGCCATTGGCAAGATACGGCCAACCGAAGTTTACAACCTTGCCGCACAAAGCCATGTGCAGGTGAGCTTCGACTCGCCTGAATACACCGCCAACGTTGACGCCGTGGGCGTGCTGCGCATTTTGGAAGCTGTGCGCGTGTGCGGGCTTGCCGACACGTGCCGCATCTACCAGGCCTCAACGTCGGAACTCTATGGAAAAGTGGAGGAAGTGCCGCAAAACGAGAATACGCCTTTCCATCCATATTCGCCCTACGCAGTGGCAAAGCAATACGGCTACTGGATAGTGCGCGAATACCGCGACGCCTACGGCATGTTTGCCTGCAACGGCATCCTTTTCAACCACGAGAGCGAGCGCAGGGGCGAGACGTTCGTGACCCGCAAGATTACGCTTGCCGCCGCACGCATAAAGCAGGGCAAACAGGACAAACTGTATTTGGGCAACCTCTCGTCGAAACGCGACTGGGGCTACGCCAAGGACTATGTGGAGTGCATGTGGCTCATACTGCAGCACGACAAGCCAGAGGACTTCGTCATCGCCACCGGCGTGCAGCACACCGTGCGCGAGTTTTGCGCCCTGGCTTTCCACAATGTCGGCATTGAGCTTGAATGGCAAGGCGAGGGCATCGACGAGAAAGGCATTGACAAGGCCACGGGGCGCGTACTCGTGGAAGTTTCGCCCGACTTCTACCGCCCGACCGACGTGGTGAACCTTTGGGGCGACCCCACAAAGGCAAAGGCCGAGCTTGGCTGGAACCCCAACGCAACCACGTTCGAGGAACTTGTGAAGCTCATGGTGGACAGCGACATGAAAAAAGTGGCGGCCGACGACGCGGCTGCCCGCGTGCGCGTCAACCTTGAGGAATACCTTGAAAAGGGCATCGTGAAATAATATACACCGCTCTTACGCCACAATGCTGTCCAAGAACAGCAGCAGGCGGTTGGTTACGTTCACTGCCGACACGCCACTGTCGAAGTCGAGACTCACGAGGTTGAGCTGCGGATATTCGCGCTTCAACCTCTTTTCTATGCCTTTTGACACAACATGGTTGGCAATGCAGCCGAACGGCTGCAGGCTCGCCACGTTATTCACGCCTTGGCGCACCATGCTTATGATGTCGCTCGGCAACAGCCAGCCCTCGCCGAACTGCGCGGCAAGCGACACCACGCCGTTCACCTCCTTCGCCTCGTCGAAGATGTTGGTGAACGGGCGGTAGTAGCGGAAGCTGGAGGCGAGCCGGTTTATCTTTTGCTCGCGCCGCCATATCAGGCTGTAGATGCTCTTCACCACAAAGTCGGGCACGTTGGTACATTTCAAGCCCATGTGCTTCTGCACCAGCACGTTGACGAAGTTTTGCAGGAAAAACGGGGTGAGCAGCGGGGGCACCACCTCGCAACCATGCTCGATAATCTTGCGGGCGAGGAACTGGTGGGCAAACGGATTGAACTTCAAGAAAATCTCGCCCACTATGCCCACTGCGGGCACGTCCTTGTCGGCGGTTATCGCGTCGAAGTCGGCGGCGGCTTTCTGAATCAATTCCATAAGTCCCTTCGGATGGTTTGCCTTGATGTGCGGCGAGGCCAATGCCAAATATTTGTCGCGAAGCATCTCCGCTTTGTTGGCGTACTTGCCGCCGACAAGATAAGCATCGCCCCTCAGCCGGCTCACGCTGCCGTGATAAAGCTTCGAAATGGTGTCGCCATAAAGCAATGTGGTGACGATTATCGGCGCGAGCTTGAACCAAGGCACCTCAAGCTGGCCGCTCTGCTCCTCGTCCTTGCCAGCGTTCGACGACACGCCAAGCGTAATCAACGGCACGTCGTTGAAGCCGTTGGCGTCCATCGCGCGGCGTATGAGGGCTGCATAGTTGGTGGCACGGCACTGACCGCCCGTCTGGCTCATGGCCACAGCAATGTCGTTGCGGTCGTACTTGCCTGAGCGCAAAGCCTTTACGAAGTCGCCCACAATGAGCGTAGCGGGGTAGCAAACCTCGTTGTTTGCATATTTCAAGCCCAGCTCGGCACTCTCTGCGTCGCTTTCGGGCAGCACTTCCACGTCCCACCCTATGAGACTGCACAAAGGCGGCAGCAACGGCGTGAGAAATTCGGTGAAGTAGGGAGCGAGAATCTTGCGAGCCCCACCCCGGCCCTCCCCGATAGGGGAGGGAGATGGAGCCAACCCGCCATGCAGCGCCATCTCCTGCCCCCCTCCCCTATCGGAGAGGGCCGGGGTGGGGCTGCCCTTCAAGCTTTCTATCAGCGACCTCACGCGCAGCTTCAGCGAGCCGGTGTTGCTCACGTCGTCTATTTTTAATAATGTGTAAGGCTTTCCGTGGCGTTTCATTATGTCGCGTATCTCGTCCTGGATGAACGAGTCCGGGCCGCAGCCGAAGCTCGTCATCTGCACAAAATGCACGTCATCTGGCTGTTCGGCGCACCACTGTCCTGCCTTTATGATGCGGTTCATGTAAGCCCACTGGCGCACGAGGTGGGTCTCGCCCGTGCCCGTCTTCATGTCGCCGCGCACAATGTCGTCGCTTATGACGTTCACGCCGAGGTTTGCGACCATCTCCGAAAGCTTGTGCTGTATGAGCGGGTCGGTGTGGTAAGGACGGCCGGCAAGAAGAATGGTGAGGCGATGCTCGCGGCGGCTGTCGGCAAGAATGTCGACGGCTTTTTGGTGCAATGCCGCCACATACTCGTTTTGCGCTTTCACTGCCGCCTCGTAAGCGGCGCGGCGCGTCTTTTTGTCAACGCCATAGCCCTTGAGGAAGTCGTCAATCTGCCTCTCCAACAGCTTCTCGTCGCGGAAGTTTATCACCGGCGACACCACCTCGTTCTTCAGGTTCATTGCCGAGCGTATCACGTCGCTGTAGGCCGAGACTATCGGGCAGTTGTAGCTGTTGATGTTGCGCGTGTCGTCCTGATGCT
>CAZTUD010000225.1:0-4809 GCA_964616945.1 uncultured Prevotella sp.
CCTGCAGGGGGGGGGGCTGATTTACCTCAACGGCAAATGGACCAACGACCGTTTCGACCCGCAATACAAGATGCAATGGAACGAGGCAGAAAAACAATATGAAGCCGCAATAGCCTTGAAGCAAGGCTATTACAGCTACCAATACTTGCAAAAACAGCCCGACGGCACTTTCCGCCCCCTCCCGTCCGAGGGAAATTTCTACCAGACGGAAAACACATACCAAGTCCTCGTCTATTTCAGAGGGCAAGGCGAGAGAACCGACAGGCTCGTGGCAGCCTATTCGGGCAAATGAAACTGATATTTTTTGTCGAACACCTCGCTCACCTTGTTTATCTCCAAGAACGTAGTGCCCTGCCCCATTTTTTCGAGTGAGCCGCTGAGATAAGCCACTTTGTCGTCGTTGGTGAGGTAGCCTTTCTGCCTCAGCATACGCAACGCCGCCAAAAAGACGGTGTCTGAGCTTGCCCGCTCCTTCTGATAGACGGCAATCACTCCATACGAAAGGTTGAGCCACCGTTGCGTCTTCTCGTTGTAGCATATCGCAAGCACAGGCTTCGGACCACGGTAGCTTGCCAGACAACGTGCCGTGTAACCCGACTTTGATGCCGTGATGATGCCTTCCACACCAAGCAGGCGTGTGGACTCAATGGCGGCATGAGCAAGAAACTCGCGCTGCGAACAATGCTCATTGAGCGGCACATTGTAAATCGGGTCGAAATGCTGGCGATCCTTTTCAGCCTGCTCCGCAATGCGTGCCATAGTCTGCACGGCTTCCAAGGGATATTTGCCCGCCGCCGTCTCGCCACTCAGCATCAGCGCGTCGGTGTTACTGTAGATGGCGTTGGCGATGTCAGTGACCTCGGCACGGGTCGGGCGCGGGTTGCTAATCATGGTGTGAAGCATCTGTGTGGCAACGATGACGGGCTTGTGATGCTCCACGCACTTGCGGATAATCATGCGCTGAATGCCGGGAATGCGCTCCACGGGAACCTCTATGCCGAGGTCACCACGCGCCACCATTATGCCGTAGCTTGCCTTTATAATCTCGTCGATATTATCCACGCCCTCCTGGTTTTCAATCTTGGAAATAATCTTAATGTCAGAATGCCTCTCGTCAAGTATCTGCTGCACGGCGCGAACGTCATCGGCAGAGCGCACGAAGCTGTGGGCTATGAAGTCGATGTCCTCATCAATGGCGAGCTGGATGTTGCGCTTGTCTTTCTCCGTCAGCGCAGGCAAATTGATGTGTTCGCCCGGCACGTTCACGCTCTTATGCGCCCCAAGCACCCCGTCGTTTTGCACCACGGCATAAACCGTAGAGCCAACAATATCTTGCACGGTCATCGATATGGAACCATCGTCGAAAAGAATGTTGTCGCCTTTCTTCACGTCGAGGTAGAAGTCGGGAAACGACACGTTTATTATGTCGTGCGTGGTGTCCATTTCGGGGCGGCCGAATATCATCACCACGTCGCCCGTCTTGTAGCTTATGGGCTCGGCGACATTCGTCGTCCTCACTTCCGGCCCTTTGGTGTCAATGAGGATGCCAATGTGCGGCGACACCGCCCGCGTGTTTCTTATTATGTTGCGAATGCCGTCGGGCGTGGCGTGAGCCGTGTTCATCCGCACTACGTTCATCCCCGCGTTGAAAAGCCCCCTGATAAAGTCAACGTCGCATCTGCGGTCGCTGATGGTGCAAACAATCTTTGTCTGTTTCATATAGCGTTTTCGTTTTATTCGCAAAGATAACACATAATATTGAAACTCCCAATAAAACCTGTGATTTTCTTTAAAACAAAATGCGCTTAGGTATAATTACTATCCACAACATTATGATCAGTGCGAGCCTTAGCTTACTGGTAATATGCTTATTATTACGGTCCATACGACAGTCTTTTAAGCTATAATGTCGGCAATACTTGCCGTAAAGAAGTCTTCGAGCCTTATACCGTTGATACCTACGACCAATGACCTGTCTGGATGGAACTTCTCCATGAAATGAGGCAGACCGCTGTTCATTCCACGTCTGCCACTTTTTACTTCTAAGGCAGTAATTCGACCACCTCTATTGACAATGAAGTCCACCTCGTTATCACGCTCGCGCCAATAAAACACATCATAGTCCTCTTCTTCGGCTTCGCCAAGAAGATACGCTCCTACTCCAGACTCCACCCATCTTCCCCACATCTTCATGTCTATGCGCGTCTGTTCAAAGGTTGTCCGATGATATAAAGTGAGCAAGGCGTTGTTGAAAACTTGGAATTTTGGAATCGACTGGTATTTTCGGGCTTCATCATTGGCATATTTTTGAAGGGCGGCGAGCAAATTGCATTGCTTTAGGATGTTAAGGTAAGACTGCAATGTCGTGACATTTCCCGCATCCTGTAGTTGCCCCAGCATTTTCGTCAATGACAACATCTCCCCAGAATAGGAACATCCAAGCTCAAACAGCCGACTCATCAGTGCTGGCTTGTAGATATTGGAGGTCATAATAACATCTCTCTCAATAGATGGTGTCACAAGTGCGTCTTGGACGTATTTACGCCACCTGCGCTCGTCTCTGACAAGACGAGAACTGCCAGGATATCCACCAAAATAGAGCCATTGGTCGAGAGTCCATCCAAAAGCATCATGCATCTCGCTATAGCTCCAATGACCTATGCGGATTAGCTCGAATCTTCCTGCCAGCGATTCTGTCAATCCTTTACGCAACAGTAGTCGGGAAGACCCTAACAGGACAACTTTCAGGTTCAACTGCCTCATGCTGTCTTTGTCCCATTCGAGCTTCACGAACTCGCTCCAGTTCTTTATCTTCTGTATCTCGTCTATGACCAGCAAGAATTCCTTGTCATGGTGCATCGACATAGTCATCCTTGCGCTTTCCCATGAACGAGAAATCCACGCACCGTCATTCTCGTCAACAGTGTCGGCACTAAACAGCAGATGGGGTATGTTTATAGACTCAAGCACTTGGCCTATCAGTGTTGACTTGCCGACTTGTCTGGGACCCATCAGCACCTGTATGAACATACGGGGCTCCTCTATCCTTTGTCTGAGTACCTTATACTCTTTCCTTACGTACATATCTTACTTGAAAAAGTTTAGTTTTTGCAAACAAAATGCTCAAATCTCGCTTACAGAATGTTCAAATCTCACTTGCAAAGTTAATAAATAATCCGCTATTTAATAACAACTGCATATTTTTTTTGTTTAGCAAGGCTACCTTCAACAACTTTTTCTCACTTTTCTCACATTTTATTTGCCCGTCTCGAAACCTTTACTTTACTTTGCAAACGAGTTGTCGGCTCATGCGAGCTGGCTACCTACAAATCAAAAAACTGACTTTTATGAACAACTTGACACATATTCTTGTCACCATTCTGTTTTTGGTTCCAATTTGTAATCTGTCAGCGCAAACGCCAAGACTATTAAAGATTCTTTATAATGAGACAGATTATGACGGCGAGGTTAGCCAGTCATTTGAAACCACGTCTTTCACATATAACGATGCTGGTGACGTCCAAATAGTTGAGGACGACTATAATCGTGTGTACTATAATTATGACTTGGCAAACAACAAAATCACACTTACAACTTACTCAAAGGAAGATGACGGCAGCACCATATTAGAGGGTACAAATGTGCTTACCCTAAAGGACGGACTGGTAGTCAAAGGCGATGTCAACACAACTGACGACGAGGGCACTCCCGTACAAGGAACAATTCTATTTTATTATGAAAACGGTTATCTGACTAAAGGCGTAGCTTATATTGAAGGAGAAGACTCTACAATATTCGCTCTGACATGGAAAGACGGCAACATCACTGAAGCATACGACACGGACACACATTATTGGTACACTTATAACAACCAAATTCGCAAGTCCACAATGGCCGACGCATACTGTGATGCACCTTTCTCTACCTGTGCCAGTCTTGACCTCGCACCCCATTTGGTTGCAAAAGGATATTTCGGCAAAGGGAACCAAGAACCTTATACAAAGCATTGACTCAAGAGAAATAAACCTGTATAATTTTAGAGGAACCCTTTCTTACACTTTCGATGCCAACGGGCTAATGGCAAGTGCCAGTGAGGTAGATTATGATGTTGATAACAATAAGAAAGAGGGAGAATACTATTATACATTTCAGTGGGATACCAATTCCCACAAGCATAACGACAGCAAAACAAGCTTCTAATCCCAGTCCAACAACATATTCAATCAACGGCATCCGCCGTCCTCAGTTAAGTTCCGGAATTAACATTATACGCTTTGCCAATGGAAAAGCCAAAAAGGTGATTATGAAATAGTTTTGGCCTGTCATCATTGCGCTGAGGCTTGTGCCATGTATTGGGCGCACGCTTCGGCGCAACGCTCGCCGTCAACGCCAGCGGAAACTATACCGCCAGCGTAGCCAGCACCCTCGCCGCACGGGAAAAGGCCTTGCAGACGGACGTGCTGGAGCGTGTCGCAGTCGCGGAGGATGCGCACGGGGCTCGATGTGCGCGTCTCCACGGCTATCAGCACCGCCTCGTTGGTGAGAAAGCCGTTGGCGTGTTTGCCAAACGTCTTGAAGCCTTCCTGCAAACGGGTCACTATGGGCTTGGGCATCCAAAAGTGGAGCGGACTGCTTATCAAGCCTGGCGCATAGCTGCTTTTGGGCAGGTCGTAGCTGAGGCGGCTGTTCACGAAGTCGGCCATCCTTTGCGCGGGAGCCGTCTGCCGCATGTTGCCCTGCTGCCAGCACAGCCTTTCAAGCTGCTCCTGGAAAAGCATGACGGAAAGAAGCCTCTCTCCCGGCCCCTCC
>CAZTUD010000226.1:0-4697 GCA_964616945.1 uncultured Prevotella sp.
GAACATGGAGCTTGAAGAGTGGCAGAACGCGAAAGCGGAATACGACTATGTGCTTGGCAAAGAACCTGCAAACATAGCCGCACTCTATTATCGCGCCTACTGCAACGATCGACTTCATCGCTACAACTTCGCACGCCTCGACTACCAGAACCTCCTCACTATAGTACCGGGCAATTTCGAGGCACGCCTCGGTTTGGCACTGCTCAATGAGAAAGACCACCACTATACCGAAGCGTTGGACGGCATAAACCAACTCGTCGCCGCCCATCCCGACTCGGCGATAGCGTGGGCCGCACGCGCAGGCATAGAGATGGAGCGCGGCATGACGGAACTTGCCGAATACGACTACGGCGAAGCCCTTGTCCGCGACCCCGACAACAAAGACTATCTCCTTGCCCGTGCCGACCTGCGCATAAAGCTCCACCGCTACGACGACGCACGCCGCGACCTCGACCGCCTCGTCAAGCTCGGCACGCCCAAGGCTGCGCTGAAAGAGTGGTACGAAAAAATAAGGTAAATGCGACCGCCGTTCACACGGCAGCCGCATTTTTCAATATATATTTTGGAGAGAGATTTGTGGGAAATGAGAGAGAGACATTTCCCTATTAGTTATTGATAGAAAAAACCATCTTTACTATTTCTTGTCCCTCAGCAGAGGATATGGAAGAGGCAAGGCTGGAGAAGCCTTGAACGCCGCCTTGTTTATTTCCACGTCGTCGGCTATCAGGCTCTTGGGATAAACCACCGAATACGTGTACGGGTCAACGAAGTTCTCCACCACGCTTTCAGCCGATATCGCCAGCAAGTCTTTTATCTGCTCGCTCGTCGGCAAGTTCACGTTGTTGGTCTTCATCATCTTCTTCTCGCCCGTCTTAACGTCCACCTGATACAGCCTTAGCTGCGAATACCCATTGGGAGCGTCTATTATGTAGGCATAATCCAGCTTCTTTTTCTTCGCCGCCTTCAAAAGTTCCTTCAGCATCTTGTCCTCGCTGGTGGCTTTGTCAGCAGTTATGCAAAGCGTCCCCACGCCCACTTGCAAGGCAATTACCGGATTGTTGTAAAGTCGGGCCGAGCCGGTGCTCTTTTCCGCATATAGGGCTGGCGTGGCGCGGTTGAGCATCGTCTTGAACACGCCCTTATCCACAATCGTCATCTCCGCCTGCGGCTTGAAGCCGTCGGCATCAACGGCATAGTATCCGAACAGAGGTTTACCATTGTAAGAAGTTTGGTCGGTAAGATTGCGAATCGTCAGCCGTTCGTCCATAATCTTCTTGCCAAGCTTCTCGCCGAGCGAGTTCTTGGGTTCCACTGTGGAGGGAGCGGCAAAGAAGCTGTTGGGGCGCAGATAGCGGGCGGTGAACGTCATCATGGCAGCCCTATTGGTGAACATCACCGGACCCTTGTAGTATTCAGGCACAGGCGGTGCCTGGCGCACAGCCTCGCAGTCCTCGGCAAACGCCCGCACCTTTGCCTTTAGCGTGTCCATCGGAGGAATGTCATCCACCGACAGGTAGCTCAGGGTCATGCCGTTGGTCATCATCACATTGTTGGCATCCTGGTGTTGCGTCGAGACGTTTATCAGCACACGGTTCAGGGGATATGCCAAGTCAACATTTTCGGATGTCAGCCTGTAGTTTTGCGTCTCCGAAGTTTCCACCTTCACCTCCGAATTTATAAGGTTCGGATAGTCGATGAACATCGCCGAAAGCTCACGTGCAATGCGCTGCAACTTCGCCGTGTCCAAGGCAAACGTTATCGGCGGCTCCGAGTAGGTTATCGGGACGGAGCGTTGCATGTCGGGAATGTTGGCAAGCGACGTTGGCAACGGATGCTGGCGTTCGTAGTTGTTCTTTTGTGCCATCTGGTTGATGCCGCTCTTGTAGGCTGCGTCCGACATTTCCCAGAACAACCTTCTCAACGACGTATAGTCAACCTGCTCTGCCGTGCCAGTGGCAAGTATCATTGGCTTGGTCACCATGTCCGATGTCTTGCGGAAATTGCCGAGCGGCAAGTGAACCGACACGTTAGTCCGCCACGGCTGCACGTCGCACTTCGAAATTCCTCCAAGCTCCCCAGTTATGGAGGCTGTGCGGTAGCGTCTCACCGAGTAGCTGCCCCAGAATGGGCGCGGCACACCCGTTATCTGCAGGCTGTCAAGCGAGCGCGTCAGCTCGTCCTTCATTGCCTTGTGAATTACCTCAGCCTCCGCCGCGCCATTGTCAGTCTGGCTTGCGAACGGCGGAGCGGCAAGTATGCGCGGAATGCCCTGAGCCTTGTTCATGCGCTGCGTCTCTATTTGTGTGACAAAAATCGCAGGCGAGTTTGCAGTCACGGGCACCCAGCCGCTCTCCGCGCCACAGAAGCCTATAAACGTGCTCGGCGTGTCGCCACCATACTTTATGTGTGAGAACATCGACAGCGGCGTGCCTATCAGACTCACGCCCCTCACCAGCTCGTCGGGCCGGCCGTCAACATAAACACGGTAAACCTCAAGGGGCGTTACGTTGAACGAGTTAATGCTCCCGCCTTCGCCCGTCATCGTGTAGCCGCTCGTAACGCTCTTGAAATAGTAGCCGTATTCCACGCCCTGCCGCCTGCATTCCTGCCTAAGCTCATGGCGCAACTGTGCGTCGGTCTTAGGGTCGGTGGTCTCAACGCAGAGGTTCGACTGCCGCGACACCGCGTCCAGCCCGTTGGCAGCCCTGCCGTGGCCGTTGCTTTGCGGAAAACCGTCGAGCGGCACGCGGCTCATCAAGAACTCCTTCAGCACGCCGTTCACCACGTTGTCCACCCTGCGGGCCTTCACGCCCTCGCTGTCATAAAAATAGTGGCCGTTCAAGTCCTGACCATGATACTTTTGTAGAGTCGGGTCGCAAAACACCTGGAACGATGTCGGCAGCACCTCCTTGTCCACCATCTTGCGGAACGTCTCGCCGCCCTGCTTCAGACGGTGGCCTTCCAAGCGGTGGCCGAATATCTCATGGAAGAAAACGCCGCTTGCGGGACCTGAAAGTATCGCCGGCCCCGTATAAGGATTGGCCACAGGCGCGTTTTTCAACGCCATGACGCGCTCCATCAAGCCTTTCGCCACCACCCCCATGGAATCTACCGTAGGCAGTGAGTCTGGCGAGAATGCGAAGAAGTCCTGCGTCAGCGGCAGCACCATTCCGTCATCGGCCTGTGCCTGCACCTGCAACATCACGCGGGCGGTAACTCGGTTCTGCACCACGCTCGTGCCCTCGGTATTGACGAGCCACGTGCGCACAACGTCGAAGTTGAGCGTTGCCGAGCCCGCCTGCAGCGACGGCTCCGCCTTGAACACCTCCGCCACTGCGTTGAGCCTTTGCTCCCACGCCTTGCGGTCAATGCGCGTCTGGCTCAAAGGCAGCGGAGCCTCGTAGCAAGTCTCCACGGGAGCCGCCGAAAAGCACGGAGCCTTGTCCTCGTCGGCGGTGGTAGTGGCGTTGCGGCTTCGCGCCTGCTCATACATCACCTGCGCCGTCTGGTAGCGCATGTTCGTCGCCGTCCAGATGTTGGTCGCTATGGCGGGGCTGTCGTCGTCAAGTGGAATTGTCGTCAATGCCGCACTTTGTCCGCCGCGCTGCTGGGGCATACCCTGCGTGCTATACTTGAAGTTGTCGAGCTGCATGTCGCCCACGCGAATCTGCGGTGTCAGCGAGCGCGTGTGCGTTTCGTTGTCGGCTTGCACCACGCCAAACGACGACGCTATCACATTCTGGTAGTTGTCCTCCACACGGTAGCTCATGAAGTAAGGCTTCGGCGTCTGCTTCTGCAACGCCTCGAAGTTCAGCCTCAGCTCCCGTTGCAGTGTGGCCAGCAGTTTGTCGCCCTGCGCATACGTCGGTGCCGACACTGCCAACAGCAACGCTACGGCAAATGCCTTTATTGGATATTTAAGCATAAAACTCTTGTAATAAATAATGAAGTTTTACTAATTTATGCAGTTATATTGATTTATGCAGTTTTACTGAGCCTGAAAGGCTCACCGCACTCATAACCCTGCGGTCATGCCCGTAGGGCTGACCCAGGGTAGGCTGCATGGCGACAGTCGCAACCCGTGGAGGGTTGCCGCTTTTACAAGCAAATTATTACTAAGCCTTTACAGCGGCGACCCTACGACGGGTCGCGCCCCGCTCCCTACTCCCCCCCACTCACCCTCTCGCTTCGCTCGCGGGATGAGTGGGGGTTAAGGCTGCATGGCGACAGTTGCAACCCGTGGAGGGTTGCCGCTTTTACAAGCAAATTATTACTAAGCCTTTACAGCGGCGACCCTACGACGGGTCGCGCCCCGCTCCCTACTCCCCCCCACTCACCCTCTCGCTTCGCTCGCGGGATGAGTGGGGGTTAAGTAAGCGATGTGGCCTACAGCCTCATGTTTGATACGCCTCTGCGAGGCTGCATTGGGTCGCACAGCCAATTTTGAATTTTGAATTACCTGTACAGCCCTATCTCCGCAAGCGAGACGGCATACTGCTGGTAGTATTGGGGCGTAGTGACCTCAATGCGCACCGCCTTCACCGTCTTCTCCTCCGAGAAAGGAATGTAGTTCACCTCGCCCGTGCTGGCACCTATGGTGGTCTGCTCAATGTTGGTGGCGAGCGGGAAGTAGAGCCCGTTCTCCGACGCATAAACCTTTACGAGCGACGGGCTCATCACCCTGTTGCGGGTGTTGG
>CAZTUD010000227.1:0-4646 GCA_964616945.1 uncultured Prevotella sp.
TGTTTACCTGTTGCTTCTTTATGTATTCATGGGACTGGGCGTGTATGTTGGAGCGGCTTCGAGTGGTGCGCCTATGGTATCCGTAGGCTTGCCGCCAATAGTAGGTTTGGCCTTTGTGCTGGCCATGTTGTTCCCTGACATCTTTTCCAAGCTGTTGATGAAGAATGGTGTCACGGTAATGGACGACTACCTCAAGGCGCGGCCTGTGAAAGAACGCACATGGAACGGTTTCGTGCAGCTAACCAACGTTTTGAGCTTTTGGTGCTATTTGGTGCCTGTGCTTTTCTTGCCGTTCCTTATATGGCTGTTAGACATTTGGCAAGTGGTGGTGTGCTTCTTCATAATGATATTGTTCTCATTCGCCAACTCCATGTTTGTAACATGCTTCCGCAGGACATCCGACTGGTTTCTCCGTGCGACCCTCATTGGTGGATGGATATTCATGGCAATGTCGGCTACGCTTTCCGTGCTGATGTTTTCTTTTGCAGGTGCATGGCTTCAGGACACCATGATGATATTGCTTGCAGTGGCTGTGATAGCGGGGCTTGTTGCGTTCATGGCACACGAAGACAACCATGACGAAAGCCGTCACAAGGCGACACGCCAGCGCAGCGTATGGAAGGTGACATCATTCACAATGCAGTTTTATGGCATTATCAGAGCCAAAAGAATGCGCAACTTGGTGTTGGCTACTTTCTTGATTTTGTTGGCCGACGACTATCTCATGGCATGGACAGCTGAGCCTGGTGATGCCTCAGTCATAATATTCGCCATATTCGACATTCTACTGCCTTCGCTCGCATTGTCACAATGGACGTTCGGGGTTGAGGCCAACTTCTTCCAAGGCCTTATGACAAAACCCATCAGTGTGAAACAGCTGCTTGCCAACTGCTATTATTTCTACATAATCCTCAGCTTTGCGGCATCCATTTTCATGATACCGATGCTTTTTATATGGCCAGATTTCACGATGCTTTTGCTTTTGGGCGGGCTTGGCATGGCACTTTTCATCAACCTCTTCAATTTGCCCACTTGCCTGTTCTCGTCGCGGCTCGAGCTGTTCAGCCAGTCGTTTTTCAATATGCAAGGAGCCAACATGAAGATAAACTTCTATGCGCTTTTCCTCCTCATACCGTTCGGCATTTCTGCCGTCGTGTGGCTTGTATTCAGCGCAGAGGCTTGGGCTGTAATGAGTATGGTACTTGGCTTGACGAGCCTTGTTGTTCACAAACCTGTCATTGCTAAGGTTGCGGCAAGGTTTAATTCAAGGCGATATGAAAGGATGGAAAACTTTATGAAATAACCCCATAACATCATGGAAATCAATATAAGAAATCTGAAGAAAGCTTACAGCGGCAACACTGTGCTCGACGTGCCGAGCCTTGACATCGGCTCCAGCCAGCTTGTAGGGTTGGTGGGCAACAACGGGGCAGGCAAGACCACCATGCTCCGCCTGATGCTCGACCTCATAAAAGCAGACGACGGTTATGTGGAAATGGGCGGTGAGAAAGTGAGCGAGACTGAAGGATGGAAGCAGTTCACGGGCAGCTTCATCGACGGTCGGTTCCTCATCGACTTCCTTACTCCCGAAGAGTATTTCTCGTTCATTGCCCAGGTTTATGGCATCGATGACGACACTTTGCAGCAACGGCTTGCCGACTTCCACGCTTTCATGCACAACGACATACTCGGCACGCAAAAATACCTGCGCGATTTCTCGCAAGGCAATCGGCAAAAGATTGGAATAATCGGGGCAATGATAGTCAACCCCAAGGTGTTGCTGCTCGACGAGCCTTTCAACTATCTTGACCCGTCGTCGCAGATGAACATTGCAAAGATGATAGAGAAAATGCGCGACGACATGGGCACAACGATTGTCATATCCAGCCATAACCTCAACTTCATTTCCGACATTTCCTCACGCATACTGCTCCTGGAGAATGGCAAAATAATAAAAGACATCGACAACAGCGACCGTGAGGCAATAGATGAGCTGAACCATTACTTCGGACTCAAGGCAGAAGAGAATACCTCGCCAGCAAGCATTTGAACCACAAACTATAAACTACAAACTTTTACGCATTATGATTATTGATTTTGAGAAAATCCCCGAAGCCCGCATCAACGGCTTCAAGGGAGGGAAAGGAGAGCTTGACACACGCAATTACCAAGACGACAAGGTTAAGATAATGTATTCGACCTTGCGCTCAGGTGCTTCAACGGGTCTGCACACACACGAGGGTAACTGCGAGATTATATTTGTCATCAGCGGGACTCTCACATTCCACTACGACGGCGATGTTGAAGTGTGCCATGCCGGTCAATGCCACTATTGCCCCATGAATCATAGCCATTACATGGAGAACCTTACCGACCACGATGCTGTCTATTTTGCGGTTGTGCCAGAACACCACTAAATCCTAAATGTTAAAAACTCACACTATTTTCCTTTCAAAGCTGCAAAGTGTGGAAAAAGCATTAACTTTGCACTGATAATCCTAATTTAACGAAAAATAAATGTCAAAGGTATGAAACAACTATTCCTATTACTGCTTGCTACGGCAATTTCGGCAACGTCGTTGGCTGCAGACAATATTCCTGCTTGGCTCAAGATGTTCAAGATTTCGGGTTATGCCATGGGGCAATACCAGTACACCGGGCAAGAGGAAGCAAAGGCAAACAGTTTCAACATTCGTCTCGGACGTGTCATCATCGACGCAAATCCCGCCAAGGACTGGACGGCAAGAGTGCAGTTTCAGTACAATGGCAACACCAGTGATCTCTCAAGCTCGCTAAAAGTTGTGGATGTCTTTGCTGAATGGCAGCACTTCGACTTTCTTCGCATCAAGGGCGGGCAGTTCAAGCGTCCGTTCACATTCGAAAACCCCATGAACCCCATCGACCAGGGATTTATGAGCTACGCGCAGAATGTGAGCAAGCTGTCGGGCTTTGTTGACCGCGACGGCGCATTGTCAAGCAATGGACGCGACATCGGTATTCAGCTGCAAGGCGACTTCCTTAAAAACTCCAATGGGCGCAACCTAATTCATTATCAGATAGGCGTATTCAATGGTCAAGGCATCAACACCAAAGATGTCGACCAGCAGAAAGACGTGATAGGTGGCATTTGGGTTATGCCAGTAAAAGGCATGCGCATTGGCTGGTTCGGCTCCGAGGGCTCGTATGCGCGTAAGGGTAAGTGGACGGAAATAGTAAACGACGGCGAAGTTGAGCACAATGGTGTGCGCAAGCTGCCGCAGCACCGCTATGCCATTTCGGGTGAGTATAAGTTCAACGATTGGACTATACGTTCAGAATACATCCACTCTACTGGCAAGGCGTTCACCACGACATACAAGAATAGCGACGACCTGAGCAATACTGATGTCAATGAGGCTTTGGGCAGCAAGGCTGACGGCTTGTACGGACTTGTCATCGCGCCGTTGGCGACCATCAACAAGCAGAAGCTGTATGTGAAGGCAAGGTATGACATGTATCGGGAGTCAGCCGAATGGAATACAGCCAAGACGCAGTATGAGTTTGGCTTCAATTATCTTATAACCAAAAACTTGCAGTTCAATGTAGAATATGCCCGCGTGAACGACAAGAGCCGTGCCAACCGCAAGCTCAGCGACAAGCACAACTACGACATGATAGATTGTGAGCTTGATTTTAGATTTTAATTTCGACAATGGCACAGAGCAACATTCATCATCATCACCACCATCACCATCACTCTATGGATGCGTCAGATGAGTTCAAGCGTTACCAGTTTAGGTCGCAAAAGCTCAGAAAGATAATTTCCAAAGTAATGATGGCACTTCTTACGATTGTCGCCATAATCGTAGTGCTTGCCGTGTTCTACGTTTACACCAACTGACCAAACATTACACTATTTCAAACATTCTCAATTCTCAGGCGGTAGCATCCGTCTGAGAATTTTATTTTCATCACCTTTTCCTCTATTTTGTATTTGTTGGCTATGAGAATGGAGACATGGCCCATTGTCATGCGAAGGTTTAGCTCAACGCATGGATGTACGGCAAGGCCGCCATCCGCATTCCTCACCACCATCATGTCTATGCCGAACGGTCCTGAGTATTTCCCCTCAAATGCCTCCGACAAGATTTCTTCGATTTTCCCTCTTACCTCTTTCAACAGCTGCTGCGGTACATATCGGCACAACATGGCTTCCTTGTGCTCCTCATCGTCAAGGACGTTGCCGACGTATGCGCCATTGTACGTGCAGAAAAGCGACAGCCCTTTATAAGAAATTTTGCCGCTGCCATTGCTGTAAAATTCCATCCCGAAGTCGCACACCTTGTCATAATAAGGCTCGCCCACCACACTCCCCTGGCGTGCCACAACATGGTTTATCCATCCTTCAAGCTGCGGAGTGATGTCATGACCTGTAATGCCATTGCCGTCTGGCACGCACGATACATACCTTATTCCTCTGCCGCTGCTGCTCCAGGGTGCCTTCAGCACAATGCGCTTGCGCTCCGCCAAAAACTTCTTGGCATCGTCCACCCCATTGAGTTGGCGGCTTTCGCCCACAGTGCCAGCGATGCCGCACAGGGGACGCAGTATGTTTTTTGCGGCCCAGGAGCGATGACTCATAAGGCGGGTTATGTTGAGCAGGGCAT
>CAZTUD010000228.1:0-4619 GCA_964616945.1 uncultured Prevotella sp.
GCTTATTGATGGAATGGAGGAAGCAGCCCCACTTTTTTATTTCACTGCCACCTTTTCGTAGCCGAGGGCTTCGCCGGGACTGGCCATGCGCACGGCCTCCTGCTCGCCGCCGCGAAAGTGGGTGGCTCGCGACCACCACAAAGCTTAAAAATAGATTTTTACAACAAATTAAACGGTTTACCGCAAATTTTCAAAGGAAACCTTGAAAAACTTGTCAAACCATTGACATGGCTGGTCGGTAATCACATGCCGTCTCGACTTGCCTATATGCAATGCTATAATATCACCAAAATCTGTTGAGCCATCAACAAAAAGAACGTTCTCAAACATGCCAAGAAACGCTTGCGTCTGTTTTATGCCGTCAACAAAATTTTGCCTTACTACTTCATTCGGTATATTATGCCCTCCAGTGGCAAATCGCTGGGCAACCCGCACTATCGCATCCTCTACGGAAGAAAGCCCAAAATAGATAAAACACAGCTTATATCCTGCGTCTCTAAACTCACACGACAAGTTTAAAGGCAACTGCGAAGAGAAATTGGTTTCAAAAGCAAAGTCTTTATGCGCATATATGGCAGAATCTTTCTGTCTCATCAACTCAGTAACCACCGAACCCTCAATCCAACTTTCCTTCCAATCAGGATGAGACTTCCTGAGAGTCATGGCAAGCCTGTCTCCGTCAAAAGCCTTGACCTTTGAATAGAAAGGCCCCAACCGACTTTTACCAGCTCCGTTGGGGCCTGCAACTATTGTAAACTCTGGCCTGCCAACCATATCACCTGATTAAATAGGCCATTTTGCCTTGGCCTGGCCCGGCAATATGCTTTATAACCTTATATTTGCGATTTTTCCTTTCAAACTGCACAGCATCATCGCTACCGTCTGGATTTGCAAGGAAAATATTGCCGTCCTCGTCAAAGTAAGGCACTGGCACGCCCTTGGCCCACGAATCAAGGTATATCTTCTCCACTTCATCGTGAACCCTATTGTTGATTTCCCTAATGGTCTTGCCATTGGAAAGCTTCCAGTTTTCTATATCCTCATACTTGCACATGACACTATGAAATTTATGGTCGCACCGCTTGCAAAGTTACCCACTTTCTTCCAAATGCGCAACTTTTATGGTCGGTTTCTAAAACTCCAGGCAATGGCGGGCGGACTATTTCACCGCCACCTTTTCGTAGCCGAGGGCTTCGCCGGGGCTGGC
Source organism: uncultured Prevotella sp. (assembly GCA_964616945.1). Classification (GTDB taxonomy): domain Bacteria; phylum Bacteroidota; class Bacteroidia; order Bacteroidales; family Bacteroidaceae; genus Prevotella. Next base: position 1,208 of record CAZTUD010000228.1, read on the forward strand.
CATGCGCACGGCCTTGAACATGACGTAGCGGGCGCGGACTGGGGCGAAATGCACTTCCTGCATGACCGGGTTGTTGCGGATGTTGGAGAATTCGCCATCGGCGACCTTGCTCATGCCGGACAGGCTGTTGCCGGCGTAAATCTCGTAGTTGGACACCAAGCCCTTGCGCCGCGCTCCCTGCTCGGGCAGATAATAGAAAGCCTGCACAAGCTGCTCGCCGCCAAGGTCGAGGGTCAGGCTGTCGTCAGTCTTCGCGCTAATGGTGAACGGCAGTCCTTTCACGTCGTCCATCTTCTCGACGAAGCGGTCGGTGGCGTTCGGAGCATAGTAAGCCCCAATCCCGTTCAAGCACACGGGGCCACGGCTTTCGAGGAAAGTTACGCGCACCTCGCGCGCGTCAATCGTCTTGAAGCGCAGCAGCCGCTTGTAGCCAATGGTGGTGGTCTCCTCGCCCGTCTTCAGGGACAGCCACTCCTTGCCCGAACGGTATTCCACCTTGAAGCTCTCCACGCGCTGCCCAAGCGGGATGTATTCCTGGAGCATGAGGCGGTTGAGCCTCGTGGCACGCTTGAACTTTATGGTGAGCGAGGGCTGTTGGCAGTTGTCGGCGACGCTCCAATAAGTGTCGTAGTCGCCATCGACGAGCCTCGAAGTCTCAAAGTCCTTGCCCCGCACGCCGGATGCCTTTATGGAGACACCGCCCTGCCTCAGCAGGTTGGTCTTCAGCTCGGCGGCGATGCGCTTGTGGAAGGCAATGACCCGCGCCGAGTCGATGGGGTGGATGAGACCGTCCTTGTCGACGGGCATGTTCAGCAGGAACGTGCCGTTATGCCCCACGCTGCGGTAGTAGAGGTCCACGAGCTGGTCTACGCTCTTCACCCGTCCGTCCTCGCTCTCGTGGTAGAACCAGCCCGGGCGTATCGACGTATTGCACTCCGACGCACACCACTTGTCGCCGTCAGCATGGCCCGACTGCAGCTCCCAGTAGCTCGGATAGCCAGGATAGACCTCCTTGCCGCGCAGGAACGACCAGTTGGTGGCCGAGGCATGGCCCTGCTCGTTGCCCACCCAGCGGCATCCGGGGCCTCCGTCGCTGAAGATGACGGCATGGGGCTGAAGCTCGGCCACGGTCCTGTAGATGCGCGGGAAGTCGTAGTAGGTGCGGCGGTCGATGGTGCGCGTCTCGCGCGCTCCGCCATACCAGCCGTCGCCGCCGTTGGCCCCGTCGAGCCACACCTCGAAAATGTCGCCATACTGCGTGAGCAGCTCCCTGAGCTGGGCGTGGAAATACTCTACATAGAGCGGCGTGCCGTAGAAAGCCTGATGGCGGTCCCACGGCGAGAGGTAGACGCCGAACTTCAGCCCGTACTTCCTGCACGCGGCGGCAAGCTCGCCCACCACGTCGCCCTTGCCCTGCTTGTAGGGCGTATTGCGCACGCTGTAGTCAGTGTATTTCGTCGGCCACAGGCAGAAGCCGTCGTGGTGCTTGCAGGTCAGGATGATGCCTTTCATGCCCGCCTCGCTGAGGGTCTTCGCCCACTGCTCGCAGTTGAGCCTCGTGGGGTTGAAGCTGCTGAGTGGCGCGTCGCCGTAACCCCACTCGCGGTCGGTGAACGTGTTGGGGCCGAAGTGGATGAATGCGTAGGTCTCAAGCTTCTGCCACGCCACCTGGTTGTCGGTTGGCACGGGGGCGACAGGGGCGGGCGCGTCGGTCTGCGCCAACAGGCTCAGAGGCGCGAGCAACATCAGGCTCAGCAAAAATCTTTTCTTCTTCATGGGTCTCAGTTGTTTATGGTTATGTGTTAAATTTGGCGTGTATGCCGACAGTTTTGTGCAAAGTTATCAAAAAAACTCAACAACGCGCTTCCAATTATGAATTATTAATCTGAATTTTGAATATAGAGTTTTGAATTGTTGCCAATATTGGCTATCTTTGCAGTGCGCAAAGAGAAAAAGACATGAAAAACAACATCATATTAAGGTTCGTGTCGCTCATCGTCTGTATCTGCATGGCGGCGGCACTCACCGCGCAGACAAAAGGCGGCCACGTTTCCCGCCAGCCCAAGAAGCTCACGACCGTGGTATTGGACAAGGCGGCATACGACTTCGGGCGCATAATGGAGAAAGACGGCAAGACGAGCCGCACGATAACGCTGGCCAACAAGGGCGGCAAGCCCGTGGCGATAAGCGACGTGCGCACGTTTTGCGGATGCGCCGCGCCCACGTTCACCAAGCAGGCAATACGCCCAGGACAGACGGGCAAGGTGACGATAACCTACGACCCCTACAACCATCCGGGCAAGTTCACCAAGGACATCTACATTCTCCTCAACGACGGGAAGAACTATGTGGAGACAAAAATCACGGGCGAGGTGGTGCCGTTTCTCCACCCCATAACCGAAGACCACCCCTACGCCTTCGGCGAGGGGCTGTACATGGGCATGAAGCTGCTGCCTTTCGCCAACCAGGGCACGGGCGTGAGGCAGACGGTGCAGCTGCGCATTGCCAACGACACGAAGAAGAAAATGACCGTGGAGTTCAGGCGGCAGCCCGACAACCGCGTGCTGCGCATGCCGGAGCGCGTGGAGCTGCAACCGCTTGAGCGAACCATAATAACAGCGAGCTACGCCTACCCGAAAGCCTACACCTACGACCGCCACATCTGGCTGCGCATAACGGTGAACGGCAAGCCGGCGAAGCCGATGAAAGTGGTGTTCTACGGCACGAAAAATGTCTTACACCTGAAATGACAAACATGAGAAAGACAATGCTTGCGCTTGCCTTTGCCCTACCCCTGCTCGTGGGCTGTGGCAGCGACAACGACGACGAGACGGCCCCAACGACCAAAAGGGAAACCGTGGAGAGCATCGACAGCGACTACACCTACGAGCTGCCGGTGGTTTTCCACGTGCTTTACAGCGACCAGGGCGACGCCACCCAGTACATCCCCTACCAGCGGCTCGGCAACATACTGGAATACGTAAACCAGATTTACCAGGGCGGCATCTACGGCGAGAGCGAGAACGTGCACGTGAAGTTCGTATTGGCGACAAAGGACGAGAGCGGCAACACGCTGCGCCATCCAGGCGTGGAGTACGTGCGCTACACTGGCGAGTACCCGATAGACGTGAGCGACTTCATGTCGGACAACACGGGCAACAACGTGAAATACATCTGGGACCCGAACAACTACATCAACGTGATGATGTTCAATTTCAAGCAAAACAGCACCACGGAGACCACGCTCGGCATATCCCACATGCCCTACACCCCGCAAGGGGCGCACGCCGTGGAAGGACTGGAGGCGGTGTCGCAGTCGTACATCTCGAAGAGCAACCTGCGCTTCGCCTACTGCTCCGCCATCAACAGCCTCTACGCCATAATTTTCGAGCACACTGTACAAATTTACAAG
>CAZTUD010000229.1:0-4597 GCA_964616945.1 uncultured Prevotella sp.
CGACTACGGCTCAATATGGCAGCGCAAGGAGATTGCCAAGGCAAAAGCCATAAAAAACAACCGCATGTTGCAGCTACTCACGCGGCTGTTCCCCGACAGCCGACTGCCCATAATTAATTTCTACTCGCTCCTCGACCAGACTGTGTCAATAGCCATTGCGCAGAACGCACGACGGCAGATTGCCCTCACGCCGCCCGACATACTCGTGGACATCCCCATGCGACGCTTTTCGGGCAACGACTACGACAAATACGAGCAGATACGCAAGGTGGGAGAGAAAAAGATGAACAACGCCTTAATGCACAAAACCGAAAAATGACAGAAAAGCTCATATACCTTGACTATAAGGCACTTCCCCTCCCCCTTGGGAGAGGGGAAGGGGGTGAGGCTTTCCCCCGGCTCTCCTTCTACCTCTCTGTGGAAGAGTGGGCAGCACGCTTCCTTCCACCCGCCGACTACTTCTTTATGTGGCAGGTGGAGCCGTCTGTCATATTCGGCCGCAATCAAGTGGTGGAAAACGAGGTCAACATTCCCTATTGCCGCGAGCACAGCATTAGGATGTACCGCCGCAAGAGCGGGGGTGGATGCGTCTATGCCGATATGAGCAACGTGATGCTGTCGTACATAACGCCAGAGGACAATGTGTCCGAAACCTTTGCCCACTACCTCGGCATGGTGTCGGAGACGCTGCAAAGCCTCGGCCTCGATGCCCACCCATCGGGCCACAACGACATAATGCTCCACTCGCCCGATGGTGGCGAGCGCAAAGTCTCCGGCAACGCCATCTACCACCTGCCAGGCCGCATCATTGCCCACGGCACACTCCTCTATGACACCGACATGGAAAACATGCTCCACGCCATAACGCCGTCCCACGCCAAGCTGTCAAAGCACGGCGTGGAAAGCGTGCGCCAGCGCATCTGCCTGCTAAAAGACTACACGCAGCTGCCGCTCGAAGAGATAAAAAGCCGAATACGCAACCACCTCTGCGGCAATCGCGCCTACCAGCTCACACCCGCCGACATCGTAAGGGTGAAAGACATAGAGAAAGAATACCTAAACCCAACCTACATCTTTGGCCACTAAGAAATAATATTGTGTACGCCTCCGCTTGCGGAGGCAAAAGTAATACCCAAACCATGAATAACGAAAAACTAAAGCAAACCTGCCTCCACTCGCGCCATGTGGCGCAGGGGGCGCTCATGCAGCCTTTTGGCGGCTTCGACATGCCAATCCAGTATTCCTCAATCATTGAGGAACACAACGCCGTGCGCCAGCACTGCGGCGTATTCGACGTCTCACACATGGGCGAAGTCTTCGTCTCAGGTCCCGACGCGGAGACGTTTGTCAATCACATTTTCACCAACGATGTGCGCCCAATGACAGTGGGCAAAGTGATGTACGGCATGATGTGCTACCCCGACGGCGGAACCGTCGACGACACTTGCATCTGCAAGCTCGGTGACAACCTCTTCCTCCTCACCATCAACGCCGCAAACATCGACAAGGATTATCAGTGGATTTCCGACAACTCGGTAGGCTTCAAGGTTCAGATTGGCTACAAGAGCGACGACTACGGCCAACTCGCCATACAGGGCCCCGATAGCGAGCACGTGGTGGAAACCGTACTTGGCATCCCCTGCAAGGAACTAAGCTTCTACGAGGTGAAGACGCTGCGCCACAACGAGGAAGACATCATCATCTCCCGCACAGGCTACACCGGCGAGGACGGCTTCGAGGTTTATGGCTCCCATGAGTTCATCATCGACTGCTGGGACAAGCTCATGGCAGCCCACGTAACGCCCTGCGGCCTTGGTTGCCGCGACACCCTGCGCTTCGAGGTAGGTCTGCCACTCTACGGCGACGAGCTGTCGAAAGACATATCGCCTGTCATGGCGGGCCTGAGCATATTCGTGAAGTTCGACAAGCCCGAGTTCATTGGCAAGGAAGCCCTGCTCAAGCAAAAAACCGAGGGCGTGGCGAAACGCCTGCGCGGCATACAGCTCGACGCGCACGCAGTGCCGCGCCACGGCTACAAGGTGCTGAAAGATGGCCGCGAGGTGGGCGAAGTAACCACTGGCTACCGCCTCATCTCTACCGACAAGAGCTGTGCTGTGGCACTCGTGGACTCGTCCCTCAAGCTCGGCGACCGCGTGGAGATACAAATCCGCAAGAAAACATTCCCAGGAACAATAGTAAAGAAGAAATTCTACGACAAACATTATAAAAAATAAAGACAATGGCAAAAGTTATCGAAGGACTCTATTACTCTGAGTCACATGAGTTTGTACGTGTAGACGGCGAGGCCGGCTACGTTGGCATCACCGACTATGCACAGCAGCAGCTCGGCAACATAGTCTATGTTGACATGCCCGAGGTTGACGACGAAGTGTCAGCCGGCGAGGAGTTTGGCGCAGTGGAGAGCGTGAAAGCAGCCTCAGACCTCAACTCTCCCGTGTCGGGCACCGTCGTGGAGGTGAACGAAGCTTTGGAGGACAACCCCGAACTCGTCAACAAGGACGCTTACGAGAACTGGATTATGAAAGTCCAGCTTTCCGACAAGACCGAACTTGACAACCTTATGGACGCAAAGGCTTATGAGCAATACTGTGCAAACCTTTAAATACTTCCCACACACGCCAGAGGACATCAAGAAGATGCTCGCCAAGATTGGCATTGGCAGCCTTGACGACCTCTACGCCGACGTGCCCGAGGAGCTGAAGTTCAAGGGCGACTACGACCTGCCGTCGTCGATGAGCGAGATTGAGCTGCGCAAGCACTTCAAGCAGCTCGGGGCGAAGAACCGCCAGCTCGTGTGCTTCGCCGGGGCGGGCGTTTACGACCACTACATCCCAGCGGCAATTCCGTCGCTCGTGGAGCGCAGCGAGTTTCTCACCTCATACACGCCCTATCAGGCCGAGGTGTCGCAGGGCACGCTCCACTACATCTTCGAGTACCAGACCATGATGGCTCGCCTTACGGGCATGGACGTGAGCAACGCCTCCATGTACGACGGCACCACAGCCACAGCCGAGGCGGCAATGATGGCAGTGGCGGCAACGCGCAAGGCAAACACCGTGCTCGTGTCGGCGACCGTTGACAAGCGCACGCTCGACGTGGTGCGCACCTACAGCCACTTCCACGGCATCGACTTGCAGCTCATCTGCGAGGCCGACGGCACAACCGACCGCTCCGACCTCACCGCGAAGCTCGCACAAGGCGGCGTGGCGGGAGTCATAGTGCAGCAGCCCAACCGCTACGGAATCGTTGAGGACTTTACGGGAATAGCCGATGAGGTTCACTCCAAGAAAGGCCTGTTCATCGTCAACAGCATCGCAGCCGACCTCGCCCTGCTCAAGACGCCGGGCGAATGGGGAGCCGATGTTGCCGTGGGCGAGGCGCAGAGCCTCGGCATCCCGATGAGCTTTGGCGGCCCATATCTCGGCTACATGTGCTGCACGGAGAAGCTCGTGCGCAAGATGCCGGGGCGCATCGTGGGCCAGACCGTTGACACCAAGGGCCGACGCGCCTTCGTCCTCACCCTGCAAGCCCGCGAGCAACACATACGCCGGCAGAAGGCCACATCCAACATCTGCTCCAACGAGTCACTCATGGCCCTGTGGGTTACAATCTACATGAGCATCATGGGCAAGGAGGGGCTGAAGGAGGCGGCGCAAACGTCATACGACGGCGCACACCACCTGCACGACGCACTGCTACAGACTGGCCGCTTCGAGGAAGCGTTCCAACAGCCGTTCTTCAACGAGTTCTGCCTGAGATACAAGGGCGATGCCGACGCGCTGCTGCAACGCCTCGCCGACAATGGCATCCTCGGTGGCGTAAGCCTTGGCGACAACATCATTATGATGGCCGTTACCGAGAACCGCACACTGGAGGAGATGGAAAAGCTCATCGCCCTCGCCACCCAATAGTCCCGTTATGTACGCCACCGCTCGCGGTGGCTTTCAACAAACAATATTATGAACAACAAACTTTATGGCAACCTCATCTTCGAGCTTTCGCGCCCAGGCCGGCGCGCCTGCTCGCTGCCGAAGAGCCGCTTCCGCCACTACGACGTGCCAACCGACGAAAGACGGGCGGCCGACGCAGAGCTGCCCGAATGCGACGAGATGACGGTGGTACGCCATTACACAAACCATAGCGAAAACAATTTCGGCGTGCTGAACGGCTTCTACCCGCTCGGTTCATGCACAATGAAATACAACCCGCCAATCAACGAGGAAATCGCCAACATGCCGGAGTTCGCCAATCTCCACCCGCTGCAGCCCGCCGACACGGTGAAAGGCGCGATTGAGGCGGAGCTTGAGCTGCGCCACGCCCTCGCCACGCTCACTGGCATGGCCGACTTCACCCTCAACCCCTGCGCCGGCGCCCACGGCGAGCTTACCGGCCTGATGATAATCCGCGCCTACCACGAGCGGCGGGGCGACACAGCGAGGCGCAAGGTCATCGTGCCCGACTCGGCCCACGGCACCAACCCCGCCTCGGCGGCGGTGTGCGGACTGGAGGTCGTGGAGGTGAAAAGCACGCCGCAGGGCCTCGTCGACGTACACGACCTGCGGCCGCTCCTCGGCCC
>CAZTUD010000230.1:0-4557 GCA_964616945.1 uncultured Prevotella sp.
ACTTCAACCAATACATTATTATATAGCAATAAATTTAGTTTTTTTAAAGAAACGGCTATCTTTGCCTCACCACGACTTTCCTGCCATTGTGTATGTACACGCCGCCCTGCGACGGACTGCCGCCGAGCCTTGCGCCCGTGATGGTGTACCATGCGCCGTCGGCTTCTTGCGCAGCGGGCGTAATGGAGCTGATGGCTGTCGCGACGTTGGTAATGGTCTTGGTGTACACGCCTTCCACGTAATAACCACGGTTGTGGAATGCCAGATTGCCGGTTTGCGAGCTGCCGTTGTTGTTGAATATTATTCCAGCCGTTGAGGTGCTTGCCGTCTCTGCGGGCATGTCGGCCATCTGGGCGTCGGTGAACGTGATTTTGTACACTGGTGTGCCTGATGCCGTCTCGCCCACTTTGGTCATCTGCGTGCCAGGCCAACCTCCCAAGATGCTGGTGTTGGATGAACTGAAAGCATAGATGTAAGAGTAGGTGTTGCTCTCAAGGAAAACACAGTTCTCGTCTGCACTCGTCAGCTCAGGTTCATAACCAGTGCCTGGTTCGTTGCCACCATCAGGCTTCGTGGTGACGGTTGCCGTCGTGCTGCCGTCGTAGGTGTAATACACGTCAGCCGTTATGCCCTCGATGTTGCCCGTCTGCGAGCCACTGCCGTTGTTGAAGATTATGTTGAAGGAACTTGCCTCAGTCGTGCTCCACTCATACCAGCCGCTGTAGGTCGTTGAAGCCGTCATCTGAGTGCCAGGCCATGCGCCGTTAAGCTCCACGCTGTTGGTGCCGCCAGTCCACACGTAGAGGTAGGGTGCGGAGCTTGCCTTGACATACACGTGAATGGCGGCGTTGGGGTCGCGCTTGGTGAACGTGGCAGAGCCAGTCGTCTCCTTTGTGCCGTTGGTTGCGCCCCAAGAGAGCGTGATGTCAGTGCCATAGCTCACGCCTTCGCCTATGGTTATCGTCGTGGGATTATTGCCTGAGACATCTGTCTGCGTGCCGTCGCCTACCTTATACCAGTAGGAAGTGGTGTTTTCGTTGGGCGTGATGGTCACGGATAGCGTCTCCGTGGTAAATGCCCCGCCGTTGGGCGAAAGCGTGATGCTTGCGCCGTTGGCATCCTTAGGATACAACACGGCTATGCCCGTGGAGTTGGTGGTGCCGCTGATGGCATCCGCCGTAACAGTCCACGTGTTGCCAGATATGGAGTCTATATATTCGCCCGCCGCGCAGTAGCCTCCGCCGTTGGTGGCGGTCACGGTGCCCGCTCCGGCGAAGTTGACGACGATGGCTCCGCCGCCATTGCGCGTGCTCGAAGCCACGCTGCCGCTGCCAGTGTAGTAGTCGCCCTTGCCGTCCATGGCGTTGTGGAAACGGTTCACCATAGCCACGGCGTCGGAGGTGAAGTGGGTGGAGCCCTTCACGCCGGCTTGCGCCTGTGCTGGATTGCTCGCTGTCGGGCGCGAAAGATAGAGGGCGGGTATCTGGTTGTGGCTCGCAGCCATAGCGTAAGCGCGGTCCACGACTTCCTGTGACGTACTCTTGGAGGCTCCGTCGCTGTTGCAGTAGGTGTCGTGGCTTTCGCCCCAATACACGAACTTGTTTGAATTATAGGCCGTAGGCATGGCCCAAGCACCCGCGCCAGAAGGAGCTGTGCTGTTTTGTGCCGACGTAAGCAGCATGTTGGTGCCATAATTTGCGTCGGTGAGGCTCATATATGTGAGATACTCGGGAATGAGCGAAGCGTCGGTGCCACCGGTGTTGTAAAGTACTTCGCCATAGTTGAACATGCTGGTGTCGATGACGTTGCTCCAGAAACTGTCGCCCTCTGACGGCAGGCCGATGTGCTTGGCCGCGTCCCAGCGTATGCCGTCAACGCCGATGGCTTTCAGGTTCTGCACGAAGGTTTTCATTGCCGACTGCACTTCCGAGTTGCTGGTGTTGACATCCATCAGGCCACCCATCTTGCCGTTGATGATGCTTTGGCGGCTGCTGTAGTCTATTTCGCCCCAAGTGTGGTAGTAGGCTGAGTTTGCCCAAATTGAACCGGCATCGGCATAGTCGAGGCTGCTGTCGGTGTGGTTGGCCACCACGTCAACAATGACCTTTATCCCAACGGCATGGGCAGCGGTGCAAAGGTCTTGCAGCTCGCTTTTCGTGCCAAGGCTGCATGGGCCTATGGTAGATGAATTGCGCGGGCGGTAGAGGGTGTTCCAAATGGTCTGCCCACTGTAGTTTTTCTGTACGGGCGACGTTTGGATGGCGGTGAAGCCTGCCGCCTTGATGTTGTCGAGTTCAGCCTGGATGTCGGTGTATTTCCAGTCGAAGCAGTGGAGGATGACACCGTGCTGGATGGAGTCCTTGGCGGTTGCCGCGCCAGTAATCTGCCCCCATGCCGCTCCCTCGAAGGCGAGCATGAGCACGAAGACGAACGCAAGAGTTTGGTAAAGTTTTCTCATGGCTTGTTAATGTTTGCTTGTTGATGTTTGAAATGGTTGTTGCTGTTTGAATGGTTGTTGCGTATAAAATTACGCACATTTGATGTAAATCAATCCCGTCTGGCACGTCAAACACACCTTTTTCTTGTGCAAACGATTACACATTGTGCCGCCATCGCCGTTCCCGCACGCTGCTATTGCGGGGTCTCGCCGCCGCCCTTGCGGGATCTCCACGCCACTATCACGGGATTTTGCCGCCGCCATCAACGTTGTAAGCTTATAGCAAAAAACCTTTTGCTACGCAGCGAATAATCTCACGCTACGCAGCAAAAGGTCGTTTGATAGGCAGGGAAATCAACATATAAAAAACTTGTTGAAACTCTCTCTGTCCGACATTCCCATTTACTTCAGGTTGTTTGCTTTTTTTCTCATTATAAGCGCTATTTGGGTGAGCATCAGAACATAAATGCAGACGGAGGGCATGATGAGGCGGCCAAACCCGCCCATTGCCCCGACGACGGAAACGATAAGGTTGCTAACCCCTATCATGTAGAGCGTGGAAGACAGCAGTGGTATGGCACGCCGCCTTACGATATAATATATGAGAATGAAAGAGTATGTCAGCAGAAACAGATAGTATATTGTCTTGAAACCGTTGGCGGCTATGCGATTGCCGTGCATTAAGTCTGTTACTGGTTGTGCAAAATACAAAAGCGTGCGGTAAACGTAGTGTCCTTTGTGTAGCTTTATAGACCGAGATACCACTTCCTGAATTAATGGCAGTTTGTAATTGTCGAATATATGAGAAGTCTCTGGGTAAATGAATCCAGTGCCTTCGTCTGTCATGAATTCCTTGCCATTTACAGATATGCTGTGCCTTACATAATCGCGCAGGCTTTTGTTGCCTATGACAGAGGGGTCAATCACCCCATACATCCTCGAAAGATAATATTGGTTATAAAGCCCGACGACGCTTGTAGCATAGATTCCTTTCTCCTGTTTGAATTTCATCATGTAGACATTGTAGCAAAGAAAGACGAATGCCATAGCCAGCAGGCCGCCAAAGATGATTTTCTTGTTGCTCCTGTTCTGACAATACATTATTACTAATGTGACAATGAAAATCGGCAGCAAATAAATGAACGATGGGCGCAAGAACAACAGCACGAGCATTATGACGGTGGAGCCAATCAAGTATGTATCCTTTTTCTTGTCAAACAACGAGAACAATGTATAAACAAGCAGGACATTAAAACTCATGGATAATGATTCTGTCAATATAAAGTTGTTCCATTTTGAGAAGAACACCAGCAAGGCATACAGCAAGGCGCAAGCCAATGACCATCTTTCAGATGGGAAAAGGAAGCAAGCCGCCTTGTATAAATAGTACAGCGATATTAAGAATACAAGGAACTGGCCTATGACAGCGGCGGTCAAGAAATGGCCCTGTCCGAACAATAATTGCATGATGCCGAGATAGGCAGGATAAACGGGAGTTCGCCAACCATCCAATGCACCGTTTGAAATGCATTCCCATGCGACCAAGTAGCTTTTGCTGTCAGGCGCGATAAGCACGCCTTTCGTCAAAATCAAAACAAAGGAAACGATTACAGCAAAAGAGTAAATAATCGAAAGGTTTACGGTTCTGTTATTTGCTTTCATGGTATTCTTCTTCTGTATTTACCGACCATATTTTTGTCTTGTCGCTGGTGCCTGCCTTGATGGTATCCACAGCCTCCATGGCCGTCAGCATGGAGTGGTCCATATTGTTGTAGCGGTGCTGTCCGTTGCGGCCGATGCAATAGAGATTGGCTATGCCGTCAAGGAAAACTTTCACTTTGTCGAGCTGGTAGTAGCTCCCGAAATAGGATGGATATGCCTTGCGCACTTTTATTTGGGTGGCGTCGAGCACGTCGCTATGGTCAATGAAGCCGATATGCTCCAGCTCGTTGATGGCTTTATCGATGAACTTTTGCTTGTCCATCGTCCACATCTCATCTCCTTCGTTGCAGAAATATTCCATGCCTATCCACATGGTGTCTTTGAAGTTTTTAACCAAGTATGGTGACCAGTTGTTGAAGATTTGTAGGCGTCCCACACGCACATCCCTTTCCTGCACG
>CAZTUD010000231.1:0-4550 GCA_964616945.1 uncultured Prevotella sp.
AAGGACGACATGATAATCTCGTCGGGCGAGAACATCTACCCCACGGAGATTGAGGAGGTGCTCAACAAGCATCCGCAGGTGAAGGACTGCATAGTCACCGCCGCTCCCGACAAGATACGCGGGCAGGTGGTAACAGCCTATGTGGTGCGTTCCGACGCAAGCCTCACGCCTGAGCAGCTCGACCAGTGGTGCAAGCAGTCGCCAGACATAGCCAACTTCAAGCGTCCGCGCCTCTACCGATTCGTGGAGCAAATACCGCGCAACGCCACGGGCAAGAAGCTCCACGTGCGCGTCAAGGCTATGGCAAAGGACGACCTGAAGAACGGACTGCTGTACAGGGTGTAGAGAGGTAACTCTAAAATAAAACATACAATATGAGCGAGATTGAATATCATCACACCATGCCCATACAGCTGCGATGGATGGATGCCGATGCTTTCGGGCATGTGAACAACACTATGTATTTCCAGTATTACGACACGGCAAAGATGGACTATTTCCAAAAGGTGTGTCCGGAGATTACTGAGAAGTACGCCATTGTTACAGTACATCTTGATGCTGACTTCATGCGCCAAGTTTATACCAAGGATGAGGTTGTCAACGTGGAGTCGGCAATAGTGCACATCGGGCACAGCAGCTTCACCTTCCGACAGCGTCTTGTCGGCGTGAACGACCACGAGGTGAAGTGCGTGGGCGAGACGGTGATGGTGCTTTTCAATCTCCATAGCGAGCATACCGTACAGTTCACCTCCGGATGGCGGGCGGCAATAGAGCAGTTCGAGGGGCGAAGACTTGGCTGATTGGTAAATTTCCGCCAGCTTGCTTTCGAGCGTGTCGCCGCATATCACGCTTATACCACGGTAGCTGCCAGAGATGTTGAACACGTGGTTCGGCTCGTCGGTCTCGCCCGTGAACTTGAACTTGCCGTCTATTACTTGCGTGCTGTCGGGATGGTCGTAGGGCATCTGTATGCAGCGGCCTGTCGGGGCGTAAAACCGCTGGTAGGAAAGGCGGAGCAGTGTGCCCACGTCGAGATAGCCGCCGTGGTTGCCGCTCAGATCCAGTATAATGCCTTTTACCTTTTTGTCGGTCAGCCTGTCGAAGGCTTCTTTCAATTCCTGCTGTGTGTATTCATTGAAGCGCAATAGATGGATGTAGCCTATTGTGCCGTTGGCAATGCGGATGTCGGCAATAGCCTCCCCTCTACCCCCTCCCAAGGAGGAGGGGAGGAAAGGTTGAGTATAGAATCGACATATTGCTCCTGTAGCGTATTCAGGAAGCCGAGCATCTTGTCCTGCGGTGGCAGCTTTGATTGCGCTGGCACGCAGAGGGCGAAGATAAAAAGGCAGGCAGAAGCAGACAGCCGCTTCATCTGCCTTGTTGCGTTGGCTTTAATCATAGTTCTCGTTTTGTTTCCTCCTTGGGCGTATGGGTGCCCCCCCTTGGGGGGATGCCTTTAGTATTGGCTGTCGGTGGCGTTGCCTATTGCCTGCAAATCCACCCCAGCTGCCTGATAGGCCGCAATCATGGCATTGTACTTCCTTCTGATAATGCCGTTGACATCACGCTTAGGGTTCAGGCAACCTTTCAGGTTCCAATATTCGTCGTCGCCGTAGTCGTCGGTCGTCAGCCATTCGTAGGAGTGCTGGGCAATGAGGCGGAAGTAATTGCCCTGGTCTTGCGAACGATTTACATCTTCCGACGCATACATGGAATTCTCTTCCAGCAGCCCCCATGCGAAGAGCTGGCTGTCGTCGTCAGGGTTCTCGGTGTAGCTGCTGTAGCGGAAGAAGCGGCTCAGGTCAAGATGCGGGTTGATATTCCTGATGAGGAATTCCTGGTTGAGAGAGTATGCCGTAATCCTGCCCAACTGGTTGACCGACGAGTCGCCGTGGTTGAACAGCATGTTGTAGGTGCTGTTGGTGTAGTTCACCTGGCGCACGCGCAGCTTGTTGTCCTCCACGGTCATCATCTGCCAGAACTCTCCATACTCGTCGTAAACTTGCTCGTTGAGCGGATGCCAGGCGGCATTGATCCATACGGAGTCTTTCGCCGCGTTGAGATAGACGGCATCGTTGAACTCATACCACGAGTTGTCGATGAGCGTGTCGGCGTGATATTCCTGCCACTCGTCGCTCCCGGCGAAATATACATCGCGGTCCTCAAACTCGTAGAGGATGTAGCATCCCGTGCGGTCGTACCAGTTGTGTATGCGCTGGTCATACTCCGTGCCGTGGTCGGCGAGATGCAGCTCAAACGGCGTTGTCTTGCTTTCGGTTATGGGGGCTTCGTCGTCGCTGCACGATGCCGCGAATGCCAGCATCATGGCCGTTGTCATAAAAAACAATATCTTCTTCATCTTGTTTATCTGTTTTCAGGGTCTTGTATGAGGTCTTGGTTCACCTTGATGGCTTCTTCGGGTATTGGCAGCACGTAGGTCGACATGTCTTTTGTGAAGGTTTGTGTGCTGTTGCCGTTCTCGCGCATCCATATTATCTCGCCGGGAGTATTGACCGAATATACCGACGTGAAGTCGCGTGGGCTGTAGTCGGTGTTGGTTTGCGTCCACAGGCCGGGCAGCGTGTGCTTCTCCTTTAGCGCCGCGTCGGCGTAGCGCAGGGCTTCGTCCCATTTTTCCTGATAGAGGTACATGCGTGCGAGCATGGCCTTTGCCGCCACGTCGGTTATGCGGTAGAAGTTGCGCTCCTGCGGGTGGTTGGTGAGCAGGCTGTCGCCCATCTTCAAGTCGCTCCCTGTCTGGTCATGGGCTTCCTTTACGCTGTTGCGGGCCTTGTAGTCGGTCCCTGCTTCCGACGACAGTTTCAATGGCACGGCGAGGTTTTGCGCCGGGTCGCCTTGGTTGTAAGGCTTTCCGAAGAGGTTCACGAGGTGCAGGTAGTACCAGCCGCGCAGTGTGTAGGCCTCGCCCACGAGGCTGGCCCTCACGTCGTCGTCGCCCGCCATGCGGTCGGCATAGTCGATGACGATGTTGCAGCCCAGAATGTTGTTGTAGGGCCCGTACCAATATTGCGTGCCACCGCCGCCTTCCTCGGCTGTGAACATCTTCGGGTCCCGGCGGAACATGAATCGGCAGGCATCCTGCTGGCTTTGGTAACGCTTGTTGGTAACGCCGTTGCTCTGTATCTCGTCGGTGAAATACTCGGTGGCGAAGAACGGGCAGCTTTTATAGGCCTCGCCAAGCAGTATCTCCTCCAGGTCGCTTACCTGCGTGGGCTTCACTTCGTCCTGGCTTTGCTCGTCGAGGAAGTCGCCGCAGCCGGCGAAAAGTAACAAGGCAAAAAGGCAAAGGGGCAAAAAGATGTTGAGCCTTGGGCTTTGCCCATTTATTTTATTGTGAAATGCCATAATTGTCAGTCTTGAATTATGAATTGTGCATTATGAATTGTTTAGAAACTTATGTTCACGCTCACGCTCACGTCCTTTGAGCGTGGCTGCGAGCCGAGTGCCACCTCTGGGTCGCGCCCCTTGAAGTCCTTGCTCTTGATTTGTATGGGATTGGTTGCCATGAAGCTTATCGACGCGCTTTGGCAGATGCCTTTCAGGTATTTCTCTGGCACGTGGTAGGTGAACGTGAAGTCGTTGAAGCGTATGTACCATGCGTTTACCACGCGCAGGTTGCTGTACTGCCATGCCTGCAGGGGATAGATGTAGTCGCTCGTTGACTGGAACGGGTAGAGTCTGCGGCAGTTGGCTCCGACGGGTATCGACGGTATGTCGGTGTGGAGCTCATCGCCTGGCTGCCGCCAGCGGTCGTTGAGTTGCGTCGAGGCGTTGTTGTATTCGCTTATCATCATTGTCGGGTCGGTGTAGGGACTGGAGAGAAATTCGTAGTTGCCACGGCTGACGTAGAAGCTCAGTGGTATCGACCACCGCTTGTAGCGGAACACGTTGTTTATGCCGACGGTGAAGGTAGGCTCGCGTGTGCCCATGTATTGCATGTATTCCGTTGCGTCCTCCTCGGCTGCTTGCGTGGCGGCGCGGCCGAAGTCGAACGTCGGTGCGCCAGTTTCGTGGTCGAGGCCTGTGTAGCGGAAAGCCCAGAACGCGCCCACCGGGCAGCCCTTCTTGCAGGGCGTGCCGTTGACGGCGTGTGTCCAGTCGCCGCTTTCGGGTATTTGCGTGCTCACCTCGTTGTCGTTGCCGGAGAATGTGGTGCCGAACGTCCACATGAAGTCCTTGGTGCGTATTGGCGTTATGGTCAGCGTCAGGTCCCAGCCCCGGTTGTACATGTCGCCGTTGTTCACCCTCATGGTACGCGTGCCGTTGTACATAGGCACCTTGGCGGTGGTTATAAGGTCTTCCGACTTCTTGAAGTAGTAGTTGAAAGAGCCGTTGAGCTTGTTGCCGAACAATGCGAAGTTGAGGCCGTAGTTAATGGAGAGAGTCTTCTCCCACTTCAGGTGCGGGTTTGGCAGTTGGCTTATGCTCATTGTGTAAAGTTTTTTTGTTTTGTCTCAGTTTCCTTGCGCTTTTTCGGCTGCTCGTCGTCCCTTATCTCTATGCTGTTGTCGGGCGAGCCCTCCAGCAGC
>CAZTUD010000232.1:0-4548 GCA_964616945.1 uncultured Prevotella sp.
TACACAATGAGACTTACAGCGACTATACGCCAGCAGACATAGACAGGCTCTATGCCCACAAAGAGGCCTTGCCTGAGAACAGGCACTTCGTGGAGATAAACAACAAGGAAACCTTGGCACAAGTCTTCACCGACATCAGATACACCAAGAAAGACAATGAGGTGATGTCGGCTGGACTTGTAGAGGCTTTGAGAAAACAAGGATTTTTAGCAGGATGAGCGTTGAGATAAAACAAGTTAAGGGCAGGGAAGAGTTGCAAGCTTTCGTCAACTTCTTTTATGACCTTTACCGCGACTGTGAGTTTGCCGTTCCTTATCTCTATTCCGACGAGATTAATACATTGAGGAAAGACCGCAATCCGGCTTTCGCGTTTTGTGAGGCCGACTATTTTCTTGCCTATAAGGATGGAAAAGTTGCCGGGCGTGTGGCGGCTATTATAAACCGCCGTGCTAATGAGCACTGGGGGCGGCGTATGGTGCGCTTCGGATGGTTCGACTTCATTGATGACGAGGAAGTGTCAGCCGCCCTGCTCAATGCCGTGGAGCAATGGGGCAAGGAACGTGGAATGACAGAGGTTGCCGGCCCGTTTGGCTTTGAGGACATGGACCGCGAGGGAATGCTCGTTGAAGGTTTCCATGAGCTTTCGACCATGTACGTAAACTACAATTACGATTATTATCCGCGCCACATAGAACGTTTTGGCGGGTTCAAAAAGGACAATGACTATGTGGAATACAAGGTCAAAGTGCCCGACGTGACACCAAGGAAGTTTGCAAGGACTGCCACACTCGTGGAGAAACGCTATGGGCTTGCCGTGCGTAAATATAATTTCCACGACATGAAGCAGGGAGGGCGCGGACGTGAGCTGTTTGCCATCCTTAACGATACCTACAAGAACCTTTACGGCTACTCTCAGCTTTCCATCGAGCAAGTGGACCGTCTCGTTGACGAATACATCAAGTTGGCCGACCTGAACCTCATTTCTTGCGTCGTGGACACTACGAAAAACGACATGATGGTGGGCTTTGGCGTGTCATTCCCTTCGTTCTCACAGGCATTGCGCAAGACGCGCGACGGCCGGCTGCTGCCTTTCGGCTGGTGGCCATTGCTGAAAGTGATGAAATGGCACAAGACTCCCGTCGTGGATTTGCTGCTCATAGGCGTGCTGCCCGAATATCGCATAAAGGGTGCCAACGCCCTCATCTTCAACGACCTCATTGGCTGGTATCGCCGCTACGGTTTCCAGTACGCCCAAACTGGCCCGCAGATGGAGACCAACAAGGGCGTACTGTCGCAGTGGCAATATCTTGACGCGGAGTGCAACCGTAGGCACAGAATTTACGTGAAGGAGATTAATCCTGGAAGTACACGCGCTTGACGCGGTTGCTGATGCCTGTAAGCACCTCGTAGGGTATGGTGTCGAGTGCGTCGGAAAGCACGGTAACGGGCAGGTGGTCGCCGAAAATCTCGACGCTGTCGCCCTCCTTGCACGGAATGCCCGTAACGTCAATCATCGCCACGTCCATGCAAATGTTGCCCACATATTCGGCTCGCTGTCCGTTCACGAGGCAATAGCAATGGCGGTTGCCGAGGTGACGGTTCAGCCCGTCGGCGTAGCCTATCGGTATGGCGGCAATCACGCTGTCGCGGTCAATTTTCCCCTTGCGGCTGTAGCCCACGGTGTCGCCTGCAGGCACGTTGCGAAGCTGAAGGATAGTGGTCTTCAGCGTTGACACATTATTAATAATGTGGTTGTTGCGGCTGTTTATGCCATACAGCCCCAATCCGAGGCGGCACATGTCGAGCTGGCGTTCGGGGAAATGCTCGATGCCCGCTGAATTGTCGATATGGCGGAGAATCTTGTGGCTGAAGGCCGACTGTAGCTTGCGGCTCGCCTCGTCGAAGAGCTTGAACTGGCGGGCGGAGAACAGGTCGAAGTCGTCGCTGTCGCTGCCCACGAAGTGACTGAACACCGAGCGCGGGATGATGGCGTTTTGGTGTTTGAGGCGGTTTATCAGCTCGTCAATGTCGTTCTCGGGGTCGAATCCGAGGCGGTGCATGCCAGTGTCAATCTTTATATGCACTGGCCAGCCAGTTATGCCCTCCTTTTGTGCGGCCTTCACGAGCGCGTCGAGCAGACGGAATGAATAGACCTCTGGCTCAAGGTCGAAGTCGAACATTGTCTTGAACGCCGACATTTCGGGGTTCATTATCATTATGTTGGCGGTGATGCCATTGCGTCTGAGCGTCGCGCCCTCATCAGCCACTGCCACGGCGAGGTAATCCACACGATGGTCTTGCAAGGTCTTGGCAATCTCCACGCTCCCGGCTCCGTAGGCGTCAGCCTTAATCATGCACACCAGCTTTGTTGTCGGCTTCATGAACGAGCGATAGTAGTTGAGGTTTTCTACCACGGCGTTGAGGTTCACCTCAAGCACCGTCTCATGGACTTTCTCGACGAGCAGCTCGGTAATCTGGTCGAAGCCGAACTGCCGCGCTCCTTTTATAAGCACCACCTCGTCGCGCATGGTGCGGAAAACCTCGCTGCGCAGGAATGCTTCGACGGTTGAATAGAAAAACTTGTAGGGCACCTTGATGGCATCGGCGTTAGCCGACAGTGCAGGCCCGATGCCGATGAACTTCTCCACGCCACGCTTCACGCACAAGTCACTCACGTCGCCATAGAGACGCTCTGGCATCTCGCCGCTCTGCTGTATGTCGCTCAATATGAGTGTGCGGCGGCGGTCTTTGTGGTCGGGACGGCGGCTCATGAAGTCGAGAGCGATGTCCAAGGAGTTGATGTCGCTGTTGTAAGAGTCGTTTATCAGGGTACAACCGTGCCGTCCCTCTTTCACTTCAAGGCGCATGGCGACAGGCTCAAGACGCATCATGCGCTCGTCAAGGACATCTGGTTTTACACCAAGGCGCAAGGCGACGATGGCGCACACCACGGCATCCTCTATTGATGCGTCGTCGATGAACGGGATGCTGAACCAATTCTCGTCGCTGCCCTTGTATTTGTAGGTTACCGTTGTGGCGGTTTCCTTTTTCTCAACGCTCTTGATGAACATCGGCGCGTCCTTGTCGCGTCTTGACCAGCAGAGCCTTTCTCCCTTATAATCTGCTCCGTCCACGACCATCTTTACCGTGCTGTCGTCCTCGTTATATACTATCGTGGGAGCGTCGTGGAAAAGCACAAGTTTCTCTCTGCATTTCTGCTCCATAGACACAAAGTTTTCCTGATGGGCGGAGCCGAGGTTCGTCAGCACGGCGATGGTTGGTTGTATGATGTCGCGCAAGGCTGCCATCTCGCCTGGCTGGCTTATGCCTGCCTCGAAGATGCCTACCTGCGTTTGCTCGTTCATGAGCCACACCGAGAGCGGCACGCCAATCTGTGAGTTGTAGGAGCGCGGCGACCGCGTGACGTAGCTGTCTGGTGACAGCACTTGGTAAAGCCATTCCTTGACTATGGTCTTGCCGTTGGAGCCTGTTATGCCAACGATGGGAATGTCGAACTCGTCGCGATGCCGCTCGGCGAGCCGTTGCAGGGCTTCGCGCGCGTCGGTGACGCGGAGAAAGTTGGCTGATGGATAGGCATCGCCCAACTCCTCCCAAAGTTGTGAGGCACCTGACGGCACTTCGGTCACAACAAAGTTTCTCACGCCACGGCGGTAAAGGTCGGAGATGTATTTGTGGCCGTCGTTGCGCTCAGATTTCAATGCGAAGAACAACGTCTCTTCGGGGAAACACAACGAGCGGCTGTCGGTTAGCAGAAAACCAATGTTAGCATCGGTGTCGCCATAGCGGCGTGCGCCGATGAGGGTGGCAACTTTCTCAATGGTATAAGTCATTTTGCTTTGTTTTTTTATTTCGCTGCAAAGATAGTAAATTAAGTGAAGAGTGAAGAATGATTTGCTTTTTTATTTTCTTTAACAGTAACGTTTTTTTAGGGTTAAGCAAAAGAAATGTAGGCAGTTACGGCTTCTTGTTGTTTTGCATGACAAGAAAAGTGATTTGGAGGGAAAGAAAAAGTTTCGTATTTTTGCATCTGCGTTCGAAAAAAGGTCGCTGAGATTTAGACAACAATCTACATCCGTTAGCAGATGAAAGCAAATTCCGATGCACGGTGGGACAAGGCTCTCGCGCTGATACGCGATAATGTCACCGAGCAGATATATAAGACATGGTTCATGCCTATCGTCTTCGAGCACTTTGATGAGGCTCGGAAGATGATACTTGTGCAGGTGCCCAGCCCGTTCGTGTATGAGTATTTGGAGGAGAACTTTGTCGACCTTCTCAGCAATGTGCTGCACCGTTGTTTTGGGCAGGGCATAGGACTGAGCTACCGTGTCGTGACCGACAAAGAGCACAACTTGTCGCAAG
Source organism: uncultured Prevotella sp. (assembly GCA_964616945.1). Classification (GTDB taxonomy): domain Bacteria; phylum Bacteroidota; class Bacteroidia; order Bacteroidales; family Bacteroidaceae; genus Prevotella. The sequence goes on from CAZTUD010000232.1 coordinate 4,384, forward strand.
ACATAGAGGCTGACCCAGCTGACGCTGCCCCCAAGCCACGTCCAAGGGCAAACGCCAACCAAAGTCCTACCATCCTTGACGCGGCACAGCCACAGCAGCTCGACTCGCAACTTAACCCACATCTTACTTTTGGAAACTACATTGAGGGAGACAGCAACAAGCTGC
>CAZTUD010000233.1:0-4530 GCA_964616945.1 uncultured Prevotella sp.
GAGGCCACGCCGCCGGAGCTGTATGCCGACATCGTGAAGAACGGCATCTACCTCACGGGCGGCGGTGCGTTGCTGCGCGGCCTTGACAAACGCCTGCAGGACAAGATAAACATTCCGTTCCACATTGCCGAAGATCCTCTCCACAGCGTGGCTAAAGGCGCGGGTGTGGCATTGAAGAATGTTGACCGCTTCTCGTTCTTGATGAGGTAGATTTGAAAAATCTCATTGAGTTCATCCGCAAGTACAACCACTGGTTTGTGTTTGTTGTGCTGGAAGTGATAGGCTTCGTGCTTTTGTTCCAGTACAACAGCTATCAGGGCAGCGTGTGGTTTACCTCGGCAAACGCCATGTCGGGCAAGGTGCTCGCCTGGGACGCCGAGGTGGAGTCGTTTTTCTCGTTGGGCAAGGTCAATGCTGAGCTGACGCAGCGCAACCTCTATCTTGAGCAGCAAGTAAGGAGGCTCTCGGAGCAGCTTGCCACAGCGACAAAGGATTCGGGATGGGCTCACCGCAACGAGCTTGCGCTCCTGAAAGGCTATCACCTCATTCCCGCAAAGGTGGTGAGCAACACTGTGGCGCGGCACGACAACCTCATCACCATCGACAAGGGTTCTGCCGACGGCGTGCGCAAGGACATGGGCGTGGCGTGCGGCAACGGTGTTGTCGGCATAGTCTATCTCACATCGCCGCACTATTCCATCGTCATTCCCGTGCTGAACATAGAGTCGAACATCAGCTGCCGCATCCGTGGACGTGGTTATTTCGGCTACCTCCATTGGACGGGAGGCGACATACGCAAGGCATACGTGGAGGACGTGCCACGCCATGCGCGTTTCCGACTATACGACGAGGTGGAGACGAACGGCTACTCGTCGGTGTTTCCGCCGGGAATACTCGTAGGGAAAATATTGCATGTCTATAATTCCACCGACGGTGTGAGCTACAGGTTGCAGGTGCAGTTGTCAACCGATTTTGGCAGACTGCGCGACGTGTGCGTCATAGATAATGCGCCCGTGCAGGAACGGCTCAACGAGCTGCGTGCGGCGCAGGACTCGCTGAAAGTGAAGAGTGAGGAGTGAGGAATTGCAGGTGGCGGCTCTTGTGGCCGCCCGAAGAAAGAAGTTGGAATATGAGCATTGACTTTCTGAAACGGCTTATCCTTTTCCTCGGGCTTTTGCTCGCGCAAGTGCTCGTGCTCAACCATATACACTTGTTTGGGGTGGGCACGCCGCTTCTTTATGTCTATTTTGTCGTTTGCTTCCGCCGGGGCTATCCCAAGTGGGCGACGCTCGTGTGGAGCTTTTTGCTCGGACTGTGCATCGACATGTTTTCCAACACGCCTGGTGTCGCCGCCACGTCAATGACGCTGGTTGCATTGCTGCAGCCGTATGTGCTTGAGCTGTTCATGCAGCGCGACAACGAGGACGACATCTTGCCAGGCATACGCACTTTGGGCCTGTCGAAATACATTGCATACGCGCTCATTCTTACTATGGTCTATTGTTTGGCGTTTTTTACAGTTGAGACGTTCACTTTCTTCAACTGGCTGCAATGGGCACTGAGTGTGGTCGCAAGCACTGCGTTGACGCTGCTGCTTGTCGTGGTGGTGGACAATCTGAGGAGGGACCAGTGAAAAACTTCAATCTCGAAAACAGGAAATATGTCATTGGTGCTGTGGCCGTGTTCATCATTGCGGTTTACATCGTCCGTCTCTTCACTCTCCAGCTGATGAGCGACGACTACCGCAAGAGCGCCGACTCCAACGCTTTCCTGAAGAAGGTGGAGTACCCCAGCCGGGGCATCATACGCGACCGCAACGGCAAGCTGCTTGTCTTCAACCAGCCGTCTTACGACATCATGGTGGTGATGAACGAGGCGCGGGGACACCTCGACACTCTCGACTTCTGCGAGACATTGGGCATAACAAAAGACTATTTCATAAAGCGCATGGGCGACATAAAAGACCGCTCCAAGAACCCCGGCTACTCGCGGTTTACCCAGCAGCTGTTCATGACGCAGGTTGACGACAAGAACTTCTCTGTCTTCCGCGAGAAGATGTTCCGCTTTCCTGGCTTCTACATACAAAAGCGCACCGTGCGCCAATACCAATACCCATACGGAGCCCATGTGCTGGGCGAGGTGGCTGAGGTGTCGCAGTCGGACATCGACGAGGACGAATACTACCAACCTGGCGACTACATCGGCAAGCTTGGCGTGGAGCGGAGCTACGAGAAGTTTCTGCGCGGCCAGAAGGGCGTGCAGATACTCCTGCGTGATGCCCACGGACGAGTGCAAGGGCATTACATGCACGGCAAGTACGACCGCCGCCCTGTGCCGGGGCGCGACCTCACGCTCGGCATCGACATGAAGCTCCAGGCTCTGGGCGAGCGCATGCTGGAAGGCAAGATAGGGGCCATCGTGGCCCTTGACCCACAGACGGGCGAAGTGCTGTGCATGGTGTCGTCGCCGACCTACGACCCGCGTCTTTTAGAGGGGCACAACCGCAGCACATACCACAAGCTCCTCACCCACGACAAGCAGAAGCCGCTGCTCAACCGTGCCATCATGGGGCAGTACCCGCCTGGCTCCACGTTCAAGACTTCGCAGGGGCTGACTTTTCTCACCGAGGGCATCATAACGCCCCATACTCAATATCCATGCCATCACGGCTTTTATTACAAAGGCCTTCATGTGGGCTGCCATGGCCATGCGTCGCCATTGAGCATAGTGCCTGCCATCAGCACGTCGTGCAACGCATTCTTCTGCTGGGGGCTGTTCCACATGATGGGCAACCGCGCCAAATACAGGAATGTGGACGAGGCGATGAACACGTGGCGTGACTACATGGTCAGCATGGGCTTTGGCTATCGTCTTGGCGTTGACTTGCCGGGCGAGAAGCGCGGGCTCATACCGAATGCATTGTTCTACGACAAGGCCTATCACGGCTCGTGGAACGGCCTCACGGTCATAAGCATAAGCATAGGGCAAGGCGAGGTGAACCTCACGCCGCTTCAGATAGCCAACCTTGGCGCGACAATAGCCAACCGGGGCTACTATTATGTTCCCCACGTGGTGAGAGAAGTGAAGGGCGAGCCGGCGGACACTTTTTTCACGCGCCGCCACTACACACGCGCCTCGCGCCGCTCCTACGACTATATCGTTGCCGGGATGCGCTCGTCGGCATTGGGCGGCACGTGCCGCATGCTTGCGTCGCTGCCTTTTGCCGCTTGCGGCAAGACGGGAACGGCGCAAAACCGAGGGCACGACCACTCCGTGTTCATGGGCTTCGCCCCTATGGACAATCCCAAGATTGCGGTTGCGGTGTATGTGGAGAATGGCGGCTGGGGAGCCGACTATGGCGTGCCGATAGGCAAGGTGCTGATGGAACAATATGTAACAGGCAAGCTCAGTGAGTCGGGCGAAAGGCTCGCCACCGAGATGCAGAAACGCAGGATAGCTTATGGAAACGCTGACAGATGACAAAAGGCAGTCTGGAGTGCTGCGCAGCCTCGATTGGTGGACCATTGCCATCTATGTGGCATTGCTCGCATTGGGGTGGATGAGCGTGTGCGGAGCCAGCTACACGTATGGCGAGACCGACATCCTAAGCCTTTCCACGCGCTCCGGTATGCAGGTAGTGTGGATTGGCACATCGCTTGTTCTGGGCTTCGTGCTGCTCATGCTCGACGACCGCTTCTACGACACTTTCGCCTATGTCATCTATGCCCTGCTGTTGCTGCTGCTGTTTGTCACGATATTCAACCCCCATGAAATCAAGGGCTCGCGGTCGTGGCTCGTTCTTGGCCCCCTGCGGTTGCAGCCCGCCGAGTTCGCCAAGTTCGCCACGGCGTTGGCGGTGTCGAAGCTTATGAGCACCTACGGCTTCGACATGCAGAAGCCCAAGCACTTCTTTGCGGCGGTGGGCATAGTGCTGCTGCCCATGCTTTGCATTGTCGGGCAGCGGGAGACAGGCTCCGCGCTTGTCTATCTGTCGTTTTTCCTGATGTTTTATCGGGAGGGCATGCCTGGCAGCATTCTTTTCACTGGCGTTGCGATGGTCGTTTATTTTGTCGTAGGCATAAAATACGAGCAGGTGATGCTGTGGGACACGCCCACGTCGGTGGGCAAGTTTGTGGTGCTGTTGCTTGTGCAGGTGTTCGCCTCTGGCATGGTATATCTTTACGCCCACAACAGGGAACGGGCGTTGAGGCTTGGCGGCGTTTGCGTCGGGGTGACAGTGCTGATGCTGTTGTTCAGCGAGTTTGTCATTCCCTTCGACATCGTGTGGGTGCAGCTTGCCGTGTGCGCGTTTCTTGTGGGCTATCTCGTCTATGAGGGGCTGGCGACGCGCGTCATGCACTATTTGCTCATTGCGCTGTTCAGCGTCGGGAGCATCATCTTCTTCTACAGTGCCGACTACGTGCTCAACGACATCATGGAGCCTCACCAGCGCGTGCGCATCAACGTGCTGCTCGGCCTCGACGACGACCTTGCGGGCGCGGGCTACAACGTCCACCAAAGCGAGATAGC
>CAZTUD010000234.1:0-4506 GCA_964616945.1 uncultured Prevotella sp.
CTTCGCCGTGAGCGAGAGTGCGCACGACCTTAATGCAACGTGCAATATTGCAACGTTGCAATATTTTCTTCGGCCAAGGCTTGGAGGATAGAAAAGAAAGTCGTATATTTGCAAGCCAGTATGAGAAGCAACGCATTATTGAAAGCAGACGTGGCAAGCTACCCCGAAGAGGCCACCCCCGACGGGCTGCTGGTTTACGGCGAGACGAGCATGGACAACTGCCTTGCCGTGCTGACCCACTATATCCACAATAAGCCCGCTGACGGAAGCGGGGAGGATGTCGAGACAAGGTTTCAAATAGACGCGCTTGCCCGCGACTGGCTCGAAAGCAAGCGCAAGGACACTGACGAGGACTATACCGACGACGCCATCGAGCATGCCGTGGCCGACCCCTTGCAGAGCGAGCTGTTCAAGGATTTCTTCGACGTGCCCTTCCCGGCTCCCGAGCATCCGAAGTTCACTTTCATCGACCTTTTCGCAGGCATAGGAGGCTTCCGCATTGCCATGCAAAACCTTGGGGGCAAGTGCGTGTACAGCTCGGAGTTTGACGCGCAGGCACAGAAAAGCTATCTCGCCAACTACGGCGAGATGCCTTTCGGCGACATCACGAAAGAGTCGACCAAGAGCTTTATACCCGAGAGTTTTGACATACTTTGCGCGGGCTTCCCCTGCCAGGCATTTTCCTTGGCCGGCAAGCGACTGGGCTTCAAGGACGAGACTCGCGGCACACTGTTCTTCGAGGTGGAGGACGTGCTGCGCCGCCACCAGCCCAAGGCCTTCTTCCTGGAAAATGTGAAAGGACTGGCAAGCCATGACCACGGACGGACATTAAAGACAATTCTCGAGCACCTTGACAATGCGGGCTACGATGTGGTGCCCCCCAAAATCCTCAACGCCATGGACTATGGGGTGCCCCAGCACCGGGAGCGCATCTATATCGTCGGCTTCCGCAAGGATTTGCACATAAATCCTGGCGGCTTCCATTACCCCGAACCTACGACACTTGGCGACAAGAGACCCAAGTTCAAGGATATCATGGAAGACCACGAGGTGTCGGTAAAATACTATCTCTCAACCGCCTACATTGCTACGCTAAAACGCCATAAGGCTCACCATGAGGCTTTGGGGCATGGATTCGGCTACAAAATAATTGACACTAATGGCGTTGCCAACGCCATCGTGGTAGGCGGCATGGGCAGGGAGTGCAACCTTCTGATTGACAACCGGCTCACGAACTTCACACCCATCACGCGCATCAAGGGCGAGGTGAACCGTGAGGGCATACGCAAGATGACCCCCCGCGAGTGGGCAAGGCTGCAAGGCTTCCCCGACAAATTCCGCATCGTCGTGGCTGACGCGTCGGCATACAAGCAGTTCGGCAACTCTGTCGCCATACCGGCGATACAAGCCACAGCTGAACAAGAGTTGAAAACCTTAAAACTTATCTAAGCATGGATATTTGGGTATTTAATAAAGGTGAATGGACGGAAGCCTATGTCTTCCTTAAAGTCTTGGGCGATGGACGGGTATACGGCGCAGATAATACTCAACACAAAGACCCAATGACCTATATGGATATTGTAAACATTATCCGTGACGAGCCTGACCGCTATCTCCTTTTTGAGAGAATGGTTAAGGAAGAATCGGGAAATGTCAAGGCATATGATAACGATGTATGCTTTAAGGTAATAACTTCAGACGAACTAAAGGAAGAAGCAACATCTCTCTACACAGAGATAATGAAAATCAAAAATCAAAGAGCATTCCCTATACCGTCTGCTGAAGATTATTTAAAAACACTTCATTTTGCAGGTCCAAAGGCAAGGCTATCAGCAAATGCAGTTGCGCAATATGGTTTAAAGACCGACATTATAATAACATCCAACCACTCTCGCGACCATGCCACGACTACAGCGGGATATTCGATAAAATCTCATTTAGGCAAATCCGCGACCCTTTTTAACAGCTCCACCACCTCTGGTTTCGTCTATAGGGTAAAAGGCCTTGACGATGGGGGGATGAAAATGATAAATGCCAATGCGGATTCTTTTGTCTCGACAATGGAGACAATCAAGGCCAATTATGAACTTGAATACATAGGCTGTCGCAATGATACATTCTTTGACAATCTTTGTCTTGTAGATTCCCGCATGGATGAGATAATGCAATGTGCGACGCTTTTAGCACTCGGGTACTATGGCAACTGCCGTTCAAGGAAGTTGACTGATGTCTGTGAAGAGCTTGCGCGGATTAACCCATTGAACCAAAGACATCCCGAATTTTTCTATGCCGTAAACTTGAAAGAACTGCTTTTTGACTCGTTTGCAGGCATGACGGCATCAAGCATATGGGATGGTCAGAAGAACCTCTCTGGCGGGTATTTGGATGTCTCACCTGACGGCACGGTGCTATTCTACCGCGCCGTGTCGGACAGCATTTTTACAAACTACCTTTTCACACACACTTATATGGACTTCCCCGACAAGGGCCTTAAATGCGAGTTGGCGGCATTGAACGCAAGAGCCGCCCTTGAAGGCAGGAAGCCGACGGAGGAAGAGGTAAAAGCGGCATCTACTACTCCTTCCAAAAAGCCTAAGTTGAAAAAGGGCGACTGGGGGTATATCTACAAGGACGGCGACGACTATCTGCTTGCGATTAATTTTCAAATCAGGTTCAAGTAACTTGGCTCATGTCTTCAGTCATTAAATCTCAAGGCATGACGTTACGCCAAGATACGGGGGGCGCAAATTTTTTTGCGTGAAGCATTGGAGGATACGCCAAGATTTCATACCTTTGCATTTTGAAAGGAGGGCTGGCACGAAGACAGCCTAATGGACAATTTATCAACTAACAGAAATGCAGGACACATCACCATACCACACCACGCGCCGCACCGACATGCAGCTTCACATTGTCGGCGTGAGGCACCACATCACCGACCCCGCAGAGATGCAGCGGTTTCTTGACACGGCGGGCAGCCGCCGGCTTTTCATGATGTGCGAGCCGTCGAACCCATACGACCCCGACGCCATCGGCGTTTACGACAACACGCAGTCGGAGCTTTCGCTCGTGGCTTACATCTCAAGGGACGACCTGCCCAAGTCGCACCGCCTCTTGGACAAGCTGCACGCCACGATGCTGCCCCTGAAGGCCCTCGGCATCCAGCCCGGACGGCACACCACGCTGCTTGCCTACCCGTGCCGGGGCACGGAGATGGTGATGGACATCGAGGACGACACGCCCCCCGCGCCCGCCTACGGAAAGCCGTCCAGCTCATCCGACGTGTTCGAGGGGGTGGAGGCGGCCCTGCCCAACATCCCGATAGAGAGGAAGCTGCAAATCTATGACGACGACTGCTACAAGCGCGACTGTCTGGGCTGCCAAATCCCCCAGGGCTACATGTCGAGCCTGAGGCAGAGCATCGAGCGCGACACCTACGGCATAAGGCAGCGCCCCGCGGCGGGCGCACCCATCAACGTCAACGGGCAGGCCGTCATAGGCAACAACGGAGAGGCAAAATACCTGGCAGATGGAAGACAACAACAACAATAGCATGGCGGGCCTCGTGCAGAAGCTCCTGCAGGGCGGCAACATCAACATCAACGGACAGACCATCATCGGCAACACCGGCACCGTGAACTACTATGCGGCACAGGCCGACAAGGGCAGCGTGGCGGACTTCGACTCGCCCGCCTTTGCCGACGCGCTGAAACGCGTGGGGCGGCACATCCGCCAAACACCCTCCGCCCATTGGTCGCAGGTGTATTTCTATCTCAAGCGCAACTGCGGGCTGCCCCTTATGACCGGCAAGGCTTTCGGCGACTGGGTGGAGGAGCGCACAGGCATCAAGAGCCAGAACATCCGCAAGGATGGCGACTATGATAGATGCCGCCCTGTCGACCAGCCGGGCGTGGAGGCCATGACCGCGTTTTTCGAGGTGAAAGAATAGCTGTATTTTTACCACGAACTTACCACGAACTTACCACAAACTTACCTTGCTTACCATTTCGTAGGCAAGGTGTTTTTTTGTCCGTATCTTTGCAGCGTCAAAAATCCAAAATCCAAATCCAAAATCCAAATGAAAAGACAAGACGCAAAACGCAAGACGAAAGACGCAAAGGCAAGGGCGCAAGCCGCAAGGCGCGCAGTAGGAGAAACCGCTGACATGCCAGGCTGGAGGCCGTTCGGCTATGAGTGGTAAAAAGAAATCAACCAACCTCACAACAACAATTAAACACACAAAAAAAATCATGAAAGTACAAGTCATCATGTCAGACGCCGACTACCGGCGCGTCGTCGCCCAGGGCGGCAAGAGAGTAAAAGGCTCGATGGGAATGATTAATCCCTCACAGTTCGACTTCCACGCGTTCGCGCCCACGCCCGAGCCGCCCGTGGACACACCACGGCAGGTGCTGCGCACCACCCACGCCAAGACCACTGTCAACCCCGACCGTGTGCGCTTCGTGGTGCTGGTGAAGCGCAAGGAGCCCAAGCCCGACATCAGCG
>CAZTUD010000235.1:0-4501 GCA_964616945.1 uncultured Prevotella sp.
GAGCAGGTACATGGGGTGCTGTGGCTGCCAGCCTCGCAGCACGCTGTTGTTCTCAAACGCCCGTTGCAGGTCGCCAAACTTGCCCTCATCAGTGCCATACCACTGCCCCGAGGGATAGCTGAAGTTCTTGCAAAACGAGTAAGCCTCCGGTGTGAGCAAATCCTGCATGCGCATGTAGTAGAGCTTGTCGCCGTGTTCGGTGTCCTTTTTGTCAGTGATGGGGTTGCCATTCTCCCCGTAGTAGCTATAGAGCTCGTCGCGGATGTCGTTGGTGGTGTAACTCTTCGACTTTATCCAGTTCATTATGCCGCACTTGGTGAAGTTTGTGCTGAGGTAGTCGTTTATGGTGTGGTGTACCATGTATGGGCTGCACTGCACCATGCCGTTCAGAATCATTGCTGCTGCCACGGGATAATAGACGCGGTCCCAGTTGATGTACTCCTGCAGCGTGGCGAGAATGTCGTATGGGCCGTCGCCGCACACGGAGCCGGCAAAATGAAGTTCGTCCACCAAGCTCTCCTGCTCTATCAGGCGGTGTACGGCCATCGCCACGGCTCCGCCCTGCGAATAGCCCACTACAATGCTCTTCCAGTCGTCGCGAAGCGTGGGGCGGTCGCCCGTCACCTTTAAGCTCTTCTGCTTGTAAACCTCGAGGCTGTTCCACGCCACCAAGCCTGCCCTCACGCCGTCGATTACCTGACGGGCCGTAAGCTCCTGGTCAAGGTAGGGGTGGGTGTTCTCCATGGTCTCGCCATAGCCCTCGTAGTCGGGCATGATGACCAAGTTCCAGTAGATGGGATTTTTTGCGCCGGCAAACCTGCCAAGTCCGCCCCCGGCGTGTCCCACGTACATGCGTACGTCAGTGGTCAGGGCATCGGTGCCACTCTGGTCCGGCCACTTGGAAGGACACTCGTCGTTAGACGCAATCGTGACATGGCAGCCTATGATGACGTTGTTCGCCTTGTCTATCGTCAGCCTGTTAAGATAATTCCCGCCAACCGGCCACGCCATAAGGCTGCTGAGTTCTATAGAATCGCCCTCGCTGTTCACCGACCAGTATTTGTAAATCATGTACTTGTAGCCGAAGCTTGTATCTGACTCTTTTGAGCCATACGCTATGCGCCTCATGCCGGGGCGGGTCGGGGCTTGCGTCGTGTCGCCCAGCTCCTCCGGGGTGAAGTAGATGGTGTCCTCGCCCATCTTGACGATGTGGATCTTCGAGAGGTCCACTGGCGAGGGCGTAGCCGCCGAGTCTTGCTGGGCACGGGCTGTCACTGGCAGCCCAAGCGCAGCCATTGCCGCAAGGCAAACAAAAAGTAAGTATCGTTTCATAGTCGTCAATGTCATCAATCTTTTAGTCATCGAATTTCTCGAATTAAACGAATTTTTCCAGCCTCATGTCCGAGCCTGAAAGGCTCGCCGCTTTTGTACCCCCAGTCATGCCCGCCAGAGCTGACTGGGGGTACAAGCGTATGGGTACATCCCCCCGACCCTGAAAGGGTCGCCGCTGGTGACAAAATTGAGCGTTAAGCGGCGACCCTTTCAGGGTCGGGGCTCTCGCCCTTGTCTGTCCCCCGCCTCACCGTGCTTACGCACGGATGAGGCGGGGTTATTCAAGCGATGAGGCCTACGGCCTCAATGCCCCACCTCTTGTATGGGTTGGTCCTGCATTCCCATCTCTTTTGTGGGCTGGCACGAGAATAGTTCCTGCAGTAGAACCAAGCTCCTGCAATGGGGTGGCTTTCCCCCTCCCCTATCGGGGAGGGCTGGGGTGGGGCTTTACTTTACTATCACTTTTTGCCCTCCATGCACGTACACGCCCTTGGCGACGGGCTTGGATGTGAGGCGGACGCCGCCGAGCGTGTACCACAGGTTGTCGGCAGCCTCATGGTCGGCAATGCCACGGATGAGGGTCGTGGTGCCGCCGTCGTCGATGAACACAGCAGGGATGCCAGCCTTTGCCGACGACGACGATGATTCCACCTCGCCGAGCCACAGCACGGCACGCATGGGTGCGCTGTAGGTGGTGGAGCCACTTGCTACCTGGAAGAACGTGCCCAACGGAATCTCTTTGCCGTTTGCATCCTTGTTGGCCAAGCTGCCGGAGAACGCCCACGAGTAGGCGGGCACCGCTTGGCGGTCGTAGTAGCCTATCCATTCGCCGACGGCGGGATTGGTGTTGGTTGACGAGGGGCCGAAAGCCGAGACGTGGACATTGGTGTTGGCCAGAATGTCGTTGGAGAAATCTACGAGCAGGCCGCCCGTGTTGGCGGGCAGCGACGAGGTGCGCTGGAAGATGACCTTGCTGACACCACCGTTCTCGGTCTCGTAGCTGCTGTAAACGTAGGCGCGGGAGTTTTTGTAAGTCTCGTCGGTGTTGTAGCGGCCCATTGGCACCTCCATCGGCACGTAGATGGTCTGCACATCGGCTGTAGATGCGCCCCGGCTGATGTAGGCGAGGCTTGCGGTGAAGTCTAATGGCAAATCCATAGACGACAGCGTGTCGTTGCTTATAGCGAGACGCGGCACGTTGTAGCCGAAGGCCGCGAACTGCGACTCTCTCTCGCCGTTGGAGTTATAATATACGTAGTTGGCGTTTGTCCAGTCGTCGTCGGTAGGCGTGAGGCTCGTGCGCGAGGCGTCGTAGGCCTTAGTCCACGCCACGCCCTTTGGCAGATACACCACCGCACCCTTTGCCATGCCGTAGGTGCGGCTGTCGGCATTGGTGCGGTCGTAGTCGGCGAAAGTCTTGCCCGAGTCGGTGCCGCCAAGCACCACCCACTTCAGGTCGTTGCATTCGTTGAACATGCGCTTGTCGCACTGCGATGCGTCCTCCACCCAGAAATGGGTGATGCCGGTATAGGAGAAAGCTCCGTTGCGCACGGCCTGCACTGTGGGCGTCGTCTCCGTGGCGGTGGTCTTGGAGTTGGTCTCCACGAGCGCGCGGCAGCCGTAGAATGCGAAGTCGTCAATCTTCTGTATCGACGCGGGCAGCGTGAGCTTCTTAATATTGTTGCACAGATAGAAGGCGAACTTGTTGATTTCCGTCACGGTGTATTGGCCGCCCCACAACTGCTGCGGTATCTCCACCTCGCCGTCGTAGCGGTAGTCCATGCAGGCACTGTAGCCATTGCCTAAGGCTGCCTTGCCGTCGCCGAGGTCGGTGAACATCATTTTATAGTAACCCCTGTAGGGCAGCCACACGTCACAGTAGAACGTGTCGCCAGCGGCGGCGTTGGCTGCGAGCGCTGACAGCATGGTCAGCAAACAAAGTAAATATCGTTTCATAATAGTTTCCCTTTCTATTTCACCCTTGTCCATCTGCCGCTCTTGTCGGCCACTGCTGCCGACGAGTCGCCGTTGGCATTGTCTATGATGGCTTTTATGGCTTGCTCCTCGAAGCTGCCACCGTCGTTCAGACCCTTTATAGAACTCCAGTTCAAGTTCTGCAAGTCTTCGGTCGTTATTGCGAAGATGAAGCTCACGCCTGTGTTGTTGTGCCCGTAATTGCTGAGGTCCACCGCCCACGGGTCGTTGATGTGGTTGCTGTCGCCTGCGGCGTAGCAGCGCACGTTGCTGTTGTCGGCGAAGGCTGTCATGGCGTTGGCCATGTTGACGTAGGGCACCACCTGGTCGTTGTAGCTGTGGAGCATGTACATGGGATGGGTGGGCTGCCATCCCCGCAGCAGGCTGTTGGCCTCGAAAGCGCGTTGCAGGTCGCCATACACTCCGTCCTCGGTGCCGTAGCGTCCGATGGGCGCGGCGAAGTTCTTGCAATAGTCGTAGGCACCCTTGGTCATCATCTTGTCGGTTTCGAGGTAGCTGTAGCTGTTGCCGTAGCCGTCGGTGTAGGTGTTTGGCTGCAGCGAGCCGCCGTTGTTGACAAGAGCCGTGTTGGTCTCGGTTATTATCGCGTCGGTGCTGTATGTCTTGGCCGTTATCATGTCCTCCACGCCCGTTGCGAGGTATTCGGCGCTGAGGTAGTCGGAGAGCTGGTGGTATTTCCTGATATACGGGCAATGGTCCACCATGCCTTTCAGGATGAGCGGCACGGCGCACGAGTAATAGACACGGTTCCAGTCGATATACTGCTTTAGCGTTGCCATGACATCGTAAGGCCCGTCGCCGCATATCGATCCAGCGAAGTTAAGTTCGGTGTCAAGATGGCTTGTCTCTATGAAGCGGTGCACGGCCATCGCCACTGCCCCGCCCTGCGAATAGCCTGCCACGATGGTTTTCCAAGTGGATTTCAACGGCACCTGCTGCCCTATCTCCTTGCCCACGGTGAGCGACTTGTACTTGGCCAGGCCATATAGCACGCCGTCCATGACCTGCCTTGCTGTGAGCTCCTGGTCGAGATATGGGTGGGCGTTGGCCTTGCTCACGCCGTAGCCCTCGTAGTCGGGCATGATGACGAGATCCCAGTATTCGGGATCCTTGTCGTCGTTCAGGCGGCGGTAGCCTCCGCCCGCGTGTCCCACGTACATGCGTATGTCGTTGG
>CAZTUD010000236.1:0-4496 GCA_964616945.1 uncultured Prevotella sp.
TAGGAACGGCAAGAACGCCAATGACCACCACTTTGCCCAAAGCGGCAAAGAGGCTGTAGCCCTTGTGGTTGAAGTGCTTGAAGACGATTGCGTTGCGCTTGTTAAACGTTGTTGTTTTCATAAGCGTAGGCAAAGTTACGCATTATTTACCTTTTCACCATCATTTTCTTCCATTTTATATATCCCATGATGGCAATTACGACATAGAGCGCATAGAGTGAGGCCTTGAAAGGAATGTCTTTATAGAAGTATAATACGCAGGTCACAATGTCCACGACAATCCATATCAGCCATTGCTCCAGATACTTGCGCGCCAAGGCCCAGATGCCCACAAAGCTGAGGGCGGTGGTGAACGCGTCGGCCACAGGGACGGTTGAGCCAATCTTCGTGAGCCAGAACCACAGCACTGCCCAGATGGCGAGCGTGCCAGCGACCCACGGCAGTATTAGCCTTCTCTTAAAATGAGTCACTGGCAGGTTGCCGGCTTCAGAAAGAGTCTTTTCCCCGTCAGAAGACGGGGAAGAGGCTCTTCTTTTTTTGCCAAACTTCCATGCCCACACGCCGTAGATGGTCATGGCGATGTAATAGAACTCCATGCCGCAGTCGGCATAGAGTCCTTTCTGATAATAAAGCACTATGTCCAAGGCTTGCATCACGAAGCCCACGAGCCACAGCCACATGCTTGCCTTATATTCAAGGAGTATGTAGGCAAGACCGAGCGTGGTGGTCGTGATGTCGAGCCAGTGGGCTAAAAAGAATTCACTCATGGTAATCAGTCCCCTCTCCTTTTGGAGAGGGGATTAAGGGGTGAGTTTAGAACCTTAACGTAATATTTCCCATAATCGTCGTCCCTGCCATTGGCACGTAGCCGAGCTGATAGTAACGCTTGCTTTCGGGGTAGTCGCTGCCTACTATCGCCGAGTACGCCCAGCCGCTTGCCGCATAATGGCGGTCGAAGACGTTGTTGACATTGAAACCAAAGACAATCTCCTTGAGGCAATGCCTTACAGGCAATGTATAGTTGAGGTTGATGTCGCTCTGTGTGTAGAAAGGCAGTGAGCGGTCTTTGTTCTCCGTGTTGTCAAGATACTGGCGGCTCACGTAGTTGGTATGCCATATTGCCTGGAAACCTTTGTAGTGGAAGTTGAGGAAGCCGTTAAGTATTGCCGAGGGCGAAAACGACAGCGTGGAGTTGTCGTAGTGCTTGACGGTCGTAGGCATGTCATTCCAGTCGCCATCGTATGTCTCGATGTATTCGTCGAAGTCCTTAATCTTGTTCTCTGACAAGGCGGCGTTGGCGGCAATAGTGAGCCAGGGCAGCGGGCTCCAGTCGGCTGTAATCTCTGCGCCCATGCGGTAGCTTTTCTTCACGTTGGTGGTGAGGTTTTCGCCAATGTCGCTCTGCTGGCCAGTCTGCACAAACTGGTTGTGATAGTTCATGTAGTAGAAGTTCACGCCGGCGTGCCAGTTGCTGCCACTGTAGTCGTAGCCAAGCTCGAAGTCGAGCAGGTGCTCTGCCTTGGGGGCGGGATAGGAACCGTTGTCGGTGAAATTGTTGCGCTCAGGCTCACGACCTGCATACGCCACGGAGAAGTAAGCCTTGTGGCCATTCTCATGGAATGACACGCCAGCCTTGGGGTTGAAGAAATTGTAGTCCTCGTGTATGTTTAGGGATTGGTTCTTGAACGTGCCGTCAGACTGCTCAATGAACTTGTCGTTGATGCCGCACGTCTTGAAGTGGACGTGGCGGAACTGCATGTCGGAGAAGACATCCCACATGGGAGTAATGTGCAGAGTGCCTTTCAAGAATGCGGAATAGTCGAACTTGTGGGCATCGGAATCGTAGTATTTGTCTCCGTCCCAAGGCTTGTTGAAGTTGACGGCGTTGGTGCGCGTTGAGATATAAGTCAGGTAGCCGAAGTGGTTGCCACGGAACTGCTGCAAGTTGACACCACCAATTACATCCCACAATTCATCTTTGTAATTGGCATTGTAAACGATGCCGTAGGTGTGTTGAGTAAGTCCCTTCTTGCGCACGAAGTCAGACCTCTTTACGAAGTTGCCCTCTGCGTCGGTGGCGTAGATGCCGAATTTAGAGAACTTGTTGTTGGGACGGAACTCATCATAGTAGCCATGCCCGTAGGTATAGTGCAGGGCTGCGTTGTGGGTCCAGTGGGTAGAGGGTTGGAAAGTTAATGACAGGATGTTGTGGTCTTGCACGAAGTTGTCGGTAGTCTTGCTCCAGTAGCTCCCGTCGTCCATCTTGTAGCGGCTGATGGTCCAGCCACCCTCCCAGTCAGGCTCAAAGCCCTCATAGAGGTCGTTGTAACGGCCCATGCCGAGCTTGTACATATCTTTATATGTCCTCACGCCAAGATAGCTGTTCATGCTGTAGTCGCCGTTGCCCGCCGTCACGCCATTCCACGCCTGGCCTGTATGCTCATAGTTGCCGATGTTCTTGTAGCGTATCTGGAAGTTGTCGCCAAGCCATGTCAAGCCACCATAATATGAGCCGCTGTTGCCACTCGTGCCGTGCAGGAAGCCGTCGGTGCCTGTGTGGTGATAGGCTCCGTCGAAAATGAGATGATTCCATAGCAAGCCTGTGGAGAAGTTGCCGCCCACGTTATAAGTGTTGTATGTGCCGTAGGAGCCAGTAAGCTCAAGCGATGGCGTATAGCTTGGCGCAGCTGTGGCAAGAGAGATTGTTCCGCCGAATGCGCCGTCTCCATTGGTGGATGTTCCTATGCCACGCTGTATCTGCGTTGAGCCGAGCAGCGAGCCGTAGGAGTTCATGTTTGCCCAGAACACTGTTTGGTCTTCTGGCGAATTGAGCGCCACGCCGTCGAGCGTTACGTTTATGCGGCTGCCTGCTGCTCCGCGTACGCGCATGTAGGTTGTGCCTGTGCCGAGGCCGTTCTCGCCCCAGGCAAGCACGCCAGGCGTGTTGGCGAAGAGCAGCGGCAGCTCGCGACCAGTCTTGGAGAATGTGTTGAGTTCCTGTTTCTTGATGTTTGATACGGCAAACGGTGCGTTCTGCGACGCTCGCACAGCCTTGACCACCACCTCTTGCAATTCTGCTTGCTTGATAGAGTCTTCCTGGGCCATTGCCGTGGCGGGGAGCACTCCCAATGCCATTGCGGCAAGGACCTTGAACCTTGGACCTTGAACTTTGAACTTTAAAGCCTTTTGTTCCATTACTAATAACAAAAAAACTAATAATTAAAAACTAAAAGGGAATTGTGTACCTACCTACGCCGGCATTATCCGGATCAGGTTATCGGGTATAATCTCAGCCGCGGCAACAACCGCAGCACCCCTTAGAAAGCATTTTGCTTTCCGCGTGCAAAGTTACGAATAATTCACAATAAGCAATGCAAAAATCACAATTATTTGCGTGAATGGCGTATTTATGCCCTGCTTATATGTAGTATTCTGCGGCATCTACGAGGCCTGCGCGGAGGGCATAGCGCGTGGCTTCCTGCAGGCTGTTCACGCCAAGCTTGCGGAAGATGTTCTTGCGGTGGGTGTTTATGGTGTGGAAGCTTGAAATGCGTTTTGCCGCAATCTCCTTTGTGGTCATGCCCCGGGCGATGTCGGCAAGTATTTCGGTCTCGGTCTTCGTCAGTTTCACTGTCTCTTGCTGCTGCACTGGCTGGGTGGCGAGCATTATGCCAGCAGCGTGCTGCGATATGAAGCGGCGGTGGTGGCGCAAGTAGTTGATAGCCTCGCGTATCTCAGCCATTGGCGCGTCTTTCATCACTACGCTCATTCGCTGGCACGACGACAGCACTTGCCGCAAAAATTCGGCGGAGAGATCTTCGGAGAACAGCAGCCATTGGCTTTGTTGGAAACGGTCGGCGAGTATCAGCATCTCGTCGATGCCGTTGAAGTCGAAGAGGTTGTAGTCGAGCACCACAGTCGCGTTGCCGTCGGCTTTCAACGCCTCTATCAGTTCGGCCTTGTCGGCGGTGCGTCGCATGGTGTCGCCGCTCGTGTTGCTTATTATGTACATCAGCCCTGCTTGGGTGATGTCTTGGTTGTCAGCGAGATAGATTTTCATTTTCACATTTTGGCCTTTTTCTTTCGGCCTCTTTTTTTACCCTTTTACTTTTTTTACCTTTAGAAAGATGCCTGGAAGTCGAACCTTATGCCCCAGGTGTTGGTGCCGGGATGGTTGCGGTAGGTTAGGCGGCGGACGTAGCCAACGCTTATGAGTTTCAGGATGTTGTGCACGCCTACTTCCAACTCCCAGTATGGCTGGTTGCTCATGATGTGCGAGTTGGAGGGGAAGGCGTAGAGCATCTTGTCGGTCGGGTTCTTGTAAGGATTATTCTTGTCGGTGAGGTGTCCCCAGAAGCCTTTTACGTCGACGAACTCACGCCATTTGAGATGGCGGATGAGTGGTATGCGGTTGAGCAGCTTGCCGTTGAGGTCCCATTTCCATCCCCAGAACACTTGCCTGTCGTTGAGGAACTCCCAGTCGTGGACGAGCGAGA
>CAZTUD010000237.1:0-4474 GCA_964616945.1 uncultured Prevotella sp.
ACCTTGCTACCACTGAGGGCATTAAGGTTGACTATCATTACGAGTTTCTGACCTACAATCATTTTCTGCAAGTCAGCAGAGATTGGTGTCGCACATGCACTGACACTCCGCAAAGCCTCATCCTCGCTGCCGCCACTCATGTATTGCATGTCGGATGTTACGCCAAAATAATAAGATGTATCAGCAGAGCGATAATAAAACCTATTGTCGCCCCAATCACCTATATGCCCTCCCTTGGGAACACTTTGCTTCCAATAGCCAACGTCGGCGAGCCAAGGAGCTGACGAGAGTTTGGCCGCCATGCGAAGGCTGAAGCCCTGTCCATCAGTGGCGCTTGGCACAAGCATGGCAAGGTCGCCGTCAACACTTTTCAAGATATTGTCCATGTCAATGGCTGAATTGATGCCCGCAAGCATTGCAGCAATACCCTGGTTTTGCGTTACAAGACGATGGAAGCTCTTGCCATCAACATTGAGGAAAAGGCCGATGAAATCATCTTCAGACATGGATTTCACATAGTTTCCCTTTATGGGGCGATAGACAGCATGTGCATCCACAAGTGCCTTGTTGACAGGTTTCTTGAAAGAAAAAGTGCTCCCGTTCATCAGCAATCGCCCATTCTGGACTTCCATCGCCGCAGCCAACATCACGTCAGTAGGGTCGGCATTCTTGGGTACTCCTATAGTGAAAGGCATTGCAAACTGTTGCGGCAAAGCCTTCACCTGACACACCAACGCCATCGGCGCGTCTATGGAGTCGAGCTTGTCGTAAACGGGCGAAGCCTTGATGCCCTCGTCCTCACCTGCCGCGAGATAGCGCGACATCAACGTCATCATGTCGGCTTGTGCCGATGTGAACACAGGACCCATCAATAACGCCGCCTTGTCGGAGAACCCCATGACCCAGTTGCTTGACAGCGCGGCAAACTGGAAACCACGCTTCTTTCTCACATCTATATTGGCAAGCTCCAATGTCTTAACAAGCTTGCCGCTGTCGCCCAGCTTGGCACATAATCCCAAATTGCCTTGCGCATCCTCAAACAGGAACACTCTTTCGGAAAGCTCGAGCCCTGTGTCGCTAATTTTAGAAACGTGCAGCAACGACTTCAGCACCACGGGACTTCCCGCACCACTTATTTTCGCCGTGTTAAGCGACATAAGCAGCTGCGCATCGTCGGGTATGGCGTTGACATAATCGTCATTGGAGCATGAGGCGAACGCGAAAGGCACAATTATCGTCAGCATCGTTGCCCACAGTCTCGTCATGCTTGCATGTATGTTCATAATGATAAAGAAAATTCGTTTCATAGTTCAAGTTTTTGCCAGTTGCGCCATAGCCACAGCCATAAGCCCCGCCGTCTCGGTGCGCAAACGGCTCGTCCCAAGTGTAACAGGCTTGAAACCATGCGTTATGGCAAATTCAACTTCGTTTGTCGAGAAATCACCCTCTGGCCCAACAAGCATCGTAACATCATCGTTTGTCGCCATAGAACGCAATTCATCAAAGAGGTATGTGCGCGGGCGATCATCATAACAATGTGCGATGAAACCATTCCCATCAGAATTAACGTTACCGTTGACAGTCTCGATGAAATGGGCAAAATCTGTCATTCCATGTACTATCGGCTTGAAAGGCTTACGGCTTTGCTTCATGGCGGCCACTACAATTTTTTCAATGCGGTCCACACGCATAGTCTGCCTCTCCGAAAACTGACAGTTGAGAAACGTTATTTCGTCAACACCTATCTCCACCGCCTTTTCAACCATCCATTCCATACGCTCCATCATCTTCGTGGGAGCTATGGCAAGGTGCACATGCCCACTCCATCCTTTTAATTGTGGCATGACCTCGTCAATGCTGTAGAAACAGTGCTTTTTTGATGCTAAAGTAACAGTGGCACTGTAAAAGTTTCCCACGCCGTCCATGAGGAAGATGTTGTCACCCTCGCCCAACCGCAACACGCGCAACGCATGTTGAGCCTCACTCTCTGGCAACTCCTTGGCTACAGCAGCATCAGGCACGTAAAAGAAACGCTCCTCTTTCATTGTTTTCTCTTTTTTCGTGCTTTCATCTCATTGCTCAACTGCGCCGCCAATTCATAGTTCTCTTTCTTAACGGCAGTATCAATGGCCTTTTGCAACATCTCCACGGTGAGCGTGTTGATGGGCAGTGCAACGCCAGTAGTGTTGCCATTGAATGTTGAGCTTTGGCGCATAAAGAGGGAGCAAGGCATGGTGACAGCTATGCTGCCCCCACTCAAGCAACTCAACACGATAGCATCGGCAACATCTATTGGCACCTGCCTCAGCGTGGTTGTATCTGTCAGTAACGCTTTGTAGCTGCCTTCGGCAATGGTGTCAATATCAACCCTCAACTCCACTCCTGCACGCCCTATCACGCCCAATAGCACATTGGGCAAACGTTTACCCGCACCGTGCATGTCGTCCATCCACAACTTGAGCTGCGCAAGAATCTCCCTGTCACAAGGCACGGCTATCTGCCGTCGCTCATCAGTGTCGGTGAGTATAAGCAACCCTGTGCCTGAGCCATCCACAAGCTCGGTGGCCTGACGGAAAAAGAGATGCTTTCTTGGAGAAGACTGGCTTGTATCCATTAAACGAATGCTTACTTTTGTTTCTTTGCCGACCTAAATACTAAGGCAAACGACACGCCCACCGCAAGGGCAAACGTGGCGAAAATGAACCAACATGCCTGCCAGTTGCCCATGAGGTAAGAAGTCTCACCCACTTGTGTCCACGAGCAGAAATGGTTCACAATAGCACCAGCCGACAAAGTGCCAATGGTGGCTCCAAGGCCATTGGTCATAAGCATAAATAGTCCCTGTGCCGACGCCTTTATCGACGGGTCACATTCCTTGTCAACGAAAATGCCACCCGAGACGTTGAAGAAATCGAATGCCACGCCATAGACTATACATGAAAGAATGAAGAGCAACACACCAGGCATCGTAGGATTGCCAAGTCCGAAGAAGCCGAACCTCAGCACCCACGCAAACATGGCTATGAGCATAACACCTTTTATGCCATAGCGCTTCAGGAAGAATGGAATGAGAAGTATGCAGAAAGCCTCACTCACCTGCGATATGGAGGTGAGCAAAGTGGCGTTACTGGCTGCAAACGACGATGCCACCACGGGGTCGGCACTGCCTTGGAAACTCGAAATGAACGGTCCAGCAAAGCTGTTGGTAACCTGCAACGACATGCCCAGGAGGGCGGAGAAGATAAAGAACAAAGCCATGCGCTTATTCTTGAAAAGACTGAAAGCATCAAGTCCCATCTGCTGGGCTATGCTTCGCTTCGCCGACGGGTCTCGCTTGACAAGCCTGCATTCCGGCAAAGTAAAGACATAGAAAAACATCACCACGCTGAGCAACCCTGAGACAAGAAACTGGTTGTATGTGTACTGGAACTTATGTGCATTCTGCGCCAAGGTAAGCGAAAATGATCCTCCGTCCCACACGGCACAGTTGACAAACCACATTGTGAGAATGAAGCCAACAGTACCACACGAGCGTATGGGCGGGAAGTCAGTAACCGTGTCCCCACCATGCGACTTTAGTACGGTGAAAGCCGTAGTGTTGGCAAGGGCAAGGGTTGGCATGTAGAATGCCACGCTAAGCGTATAGAGAGCCACAAAAAGAGGCTTGTTTGAAATCTCGTTGCCAAAGCCAGCCGTCATGCCCATGTACCACAACGAACACATGAACAAGCCTGCCAAAAGGTGACAAATGCCAAGCAAGCGTTGGGGTTGTATCCACTTGTCAGCAACAATGCCGATGAGCGTGGGCATGAATATTGACACTATGCCCTGAATGGCATAAAACCAAGAAATTTCGGCACCCAGCCCGGCCACACCGAGATAGTTGCCCATGCAGGTAAGATAAGCTCCCCAAACTCCAAATTCGAGGAAGTTCATCACCGCTAAGCGGACTTTGAGATTCATATAAACGCGTTTAATTTTTATTTCCAATGCAAAGATACTGCAAATGGACGTAATGGCAAAGAAAAGCCGAAACTTTTTTGTCAATGCACAAATACCAATAACATAAAAGGGGCGTCATCACGACGCCCCTGATACGATTATACAAAAACATTATGAATTTCTATCTTATAGTGAACAAGATGGATTTTTGGCAAAACTCTTTTTGTCTCTTCCTTTCCTATTTATAATAAATGTTGGAGCAATCATTGCACGAGCATTGACGCCCTTTTAGTGTGCAATAACGTTCACACTCCATGGTGATGTCATACCCCAACATGGCACCCAACATAAAATCCTCTTCCGGGGACAACTCGTTGAGCGGTTTTGTGACTATAATCCTTATAGCATCAAGGCATTCCTTGCGCCCGAAAAACAAGTTCACCGTTCCCCTTCCGGCAGGCTGCAAAATATAGTTTATATGCCTATGCACCAACCGCCTCACAGCATAGTCTGCATAACGGGCATTGAACGT
>CAZTUD010000238.1:0-4406 GCA_964616945.1 uncultured Prevotella sp.
AGGTTAGGGTGAGCGCAGCTGCCAAGGGCACACCCCCCGTGACCCTGAGCCCTGGCCAGCAGGCCACAGTGGGCGGCACGGGGCAGCCGATAGACGTGCGCGAGGTGGACACCGACCCGTACACCTACTGGACGGAAGGCTACTTCTACTTCGACGGCGCACCGCTCGCCGACATAATGCGCGAGATTGGCAACTGGTACAACGTGAGCGTGGTGTTCAACAACGTCGCCGCCATGAAAACCGAGATTCACTTCGTGGGCGACCGCAACGCCCCCCTTGACAAAACGATATCCCTGCTCAACGACCTTGACAAAGCCAAGATAACCATTGAGCAGGGACGGATAGTGGTGAGGTGACGGGTGTTTGGTGACTGCTACGATGCCTGCCTTGCCAATTCTATCATTCTTGACAGTTCTATTACGGCATCGTCGTCAGTGCCACTGAAGCCGCTGACCTCGAAACGAATGTTGCCTTTCTTGTCGATAACGAACTTGGCTGGAATGCCTTTCACGCCAAACGCCGTTACGGCCTTGTTGACGCGCGTGTCGGGGTCGCGGGTGTCCATGAGCAGGCGGAAGTCGTCGAAGCCATTGGCGTGGAGGTAAGCCACGGCATCCCTTGTGGCTGCCTCAGGCGTGTCCGTCTCCCATGTATGTATGAAGAAGAAGGCGACATCGTGGTCGTCCTTGTACTTGCGCAACGCTTTCTGCATGGCTGGCAACGACCGCTTGCACGGACCGCACCACGTGGCCCAGAAGTCGAGTACCACCACTTTTCCACGCAATTTGCTAAGTTGCACGTCGTTGTCGTAGGCATCGCATAGCGTGAAGTCGGGTGCGGGGCGGTTCACCATCTGCCTTGGCAGAGCCGCGAGCCTGTCAGCGAGGTGTTCCTCCGCCGCCTGCTCCACATAACGGTTGAAGCCGTCGGCGTTGCCATCGACCTTTTGCCACACGCTCGTCATCAACGCCTTGCCGTCAGCGGGCATGTTGCCCTGCCGCAACATGCGGTCAAGGGCTGTCCACACCTCCATTGTCTGCCCGTGAGCCAACGCAAGGCGCATGTAGCTGATGTTGCGCCACTTGTCATCAACCTTGTTATTATATAAGTCCCATGCCTCTGCCTCCTTGCCATTCTTGGCAAGCCACTCGGCGTACGTGGCGTAGAGCGACGCAACCTGCGCCCGCTCCTTGCCCTCAAGGTGCGTCAACACGGTGTCGGCATACTGGCAGCCCTCCTTTAGCATAAGCCCAGCCGCATCGGGCTTGCCAGCTTTGCTGAGACGCGCAGCCACACCTTGGCGGGCTGCCGCTACCCATTGCGGGTCGGCGCACTTGCGAACGTAGGCGAAAGCCTTTGCGTCGTTGCCATCGTCGGCATATTTCGATGCCACGTCAACCGCCGCGCGGTCGTAGATGCCACTCCTGCCGAGGCGGCTCTCAGGATACCTCTTTGCCCACGCAAGATAGGCTTTCTCAGTGGCAATCCCACCGACCGCTTTCAGCACATTCTGGCAATCGGCATCGCGCATGGTGGTGCCGCGAGGGAAACGCTTTCTTATTACCGCGCCGAGCGAGTCGGCCGTCTTGCCATCGCCTATGCCATAGTAGCCGTAGCGAGCTTCGGTGAGCGTGGCCTCATTGTCACTCTTCGACATGAGCCTGAGCCGGCTCTTGAACTCCTCAAGCTGCTTGCCGCCAGCCTTGGCGGCATCCTGGCCACGATAGAAGCCCTCGTGGCCTTGTGCGTGCAAGCCCAAGCCCATGAGGGCAATGGCGAGCGTGAAGATGATTTTTTTCATACTTAAAATCATTCGTCGAGTATTGGCATGGCGGCAGAGCCTGTCATGTCCCTTACGTTGGGGTTGATGTAGCCCAGCGATTTCAACTTGCCCTGCCCTGTGATGGTGAGGCGCGGCTGGCCGTCAGGCTCGCCGCCAACGATGCTGTAGAAGTAGAGCTTGTAGGTGTCGGCCGTCTGCGTGCCGACGACGAGATAGTCAAACGACGGCGTGCCAGTGAAGTTGCGGTTGCTTATGAACGTTATTTGCTCATTTGCGGGCAGTCCTGCAAACGACAGCTCCCTCTCAGCCTCGTCAGCCGCAAGGTTGTAGGTGTAAACCCTGTTGCCGTCAACGGCATAGGCCACGGTTGCGCTGGCGGTGCAGATGGCCCGCAGCGAGGCGTTGGCGAAGTGGGTGTCGGGGCTGACCTGCCGCACGCTGGTGAGGGTGTTATTGTATGCGCCAGGCGTTATGGCGTAGAGATACTTTAGCGACGCATCGTCACGGTCCTGCATGAGAAAGTAGTCAACATTGCCGTCGGCCTGGTTCAGCCCGCAGCCTATGCAGTCGTAGTTGAGGTTCTGTGTGGCAAAGCCAGAGACGCGCGTCAGTACGGCAGAGACAGTACCGTTGTTGAAAGCTGTGGCAAGCGAGTGAGTGGCGTTCTCCCAATAGATTACCGAATAGTAGCCGCTTGTGGCCGTGCTGACGGCATGGGTGCTGCCACCGTGACCCACAAGTGCTCCCAGGATGCCGCTGCCCCCGCGCCCGGCGGTGAAGCAGGTGTAAACGCCGTTGTTGGTGAGGAAGAAAGCCGACCACATGCCGCGCACGGTGCGGTAGGGTATCTCGCCAGAGACTGGCTCATAGTGACAGTTTGACTGGTCCATGACGGTTCGGCAATCGGAAGCGCGTATGAAGCGCACCTCGTTGTCCTCGGTTGTTATGCAAATCATGTTGGTGCCCGCCGCCTGGCCTGTCTCGGGGGATATGTAGGCCATCTGGTGGTTGATGTCCATCCAGCGTGGACGGCCAGGTATGGCATGGCCTTGGTTGGCCCTTATCACGTCGGCCATGAGCCTGTTGCTGACGGTGCTGTAAAGGTCAACGTCAGTGTTGCCATCGGCATCCTCCTTCAAAATGTAAAAGCCACGTGACAGGGCAGACGAGGCGTTGAGCGTCGTGGTGAGCTGCTGGCTGAGCCCCGTTGACTTGGACGTGGCTGTGAAGATGAGGCAATAGCGTCCGTCAACGACCTCTGGACTCCACACGAGGTTGCGCTCGTGGCTTATGGTGTCGGGTATGACGTACTCGTATTTTTGGGTTGTCTGGTTGTAGGTTGTGCGCTGCGCCCTGTCGATGTCGTAGTAGGCCCACGAATACTCAAGGTCGTCGTCGGGGTAGCTCGATTCCACCGTGGGTTCTATGTTGAGCCTGTCGCCGCTGAAGGCCACCACGCTGTAGCTCTCGTCGATGCCCCCGAGGTTGATGTAGTTCTTCCCCTCGGTGGCGTAGGTTGAGTCGTCGTCGGTGCAGGCTGCCGTAAGGGTGAGGCAAGCCGCAAGGGCAAAAATTATCTTCTTCATGGTTAATGTCTTGATAGTTATTGTCTGTTCATTGCCACTGGGCTACCACGCGAATGCCACGTATGTACCGTCGGCCTCCTGCAAGGGTGGCAGGCCCTGCGCGGCGCGGCGGTTGTTTTCAGCCTCAAGGGCGCGGTTGAGCTTGCTGACGATATACTGCACCATGCCAAAGTCACTGGCAATGGAGCGTATGTAGTCGTTGTCCCACCGCTCGCCCGTCGCGTCGATCATGAACTGGTGCTTCACGGGCCCGTATGCGCCAAAATAGGCGGTACGCCACTGCCTCGGCCTCGTCAGCTGGTTGGTGATGTTCACAATCTTGTAGCTTTGCTGCTTGTAGCCCGTGGTGAACGTGCCGTTTGGCCTTACCTCAACGCGCAGGTTGAACGACGTGTCAGCAAGGCTGGCATCGCGCAGCACGAATACTGGCACGCTGACAGTGGTTTTGCCAGCTGGCACCACAAGATAGGGCTGCTCCTCGGGGCTGTCGAAGCTGACATAGTGGACACCAGCCTGGGCATCGTTCACCCCAGTGGCAACCTGGCACAGCTCAAACTGGCGGTCCTGACTGGAGACGAAGCCCATTGTGGTGAGGTTGAGCCACACGGTGTCGCGCAGCTTGCCGCCACTATAGACGAATGAATAGTTGACGATGGAGTCGCTGTTGGACGTATTGTAGTCGAAGTTGAGCGCGGCCTGGCTGTCGCTATATAGTGGCAAGTCCTTCTCGCACGCGTCGAGGAGGCACACTGCGCCAAGAAGCGCAAGTATTGTTTTCGTTTTCATGTTATTGCTCATTGCCTGGGTTGTACTCTGATGTTGGTATGGGAAGCTCGTAGAGGCTCTCGGTCATGGTGGAGGTGTTGAACAGCTGCGTCATCATGCCAAGGCGCTTGTAGGTATAGAACATGACACCCTCGCCATAGAACTCGCGACGGTACTCGCCCACCACCTCCTCATGGACGGCATCGAGCGAGGCGAAGTCGTCGGTTATGTTGACGTTGTGGGATGCCATGTAAGTCTTGTAGAGCGTGTTG
>CAZTUD010000239.1:0-1409 GCA_964616945.1 uncultured Prevotella sp.
CATCATCGTTTGCTGCCTGTAAGCGTTGCTTGACGAGGTAGAAAGTCCGTCGCATTGTACTCGCCTTACTTTTCTCCATCAAGTTTTCACTGAATGTCTTTTCCTGTGTGGCATCCCAGTCCTTATTGCATTCCAACAGAGCCTTGGCAACGGCGCAAGTCTCATTGAGAAGTGCCGCTCCGGCTGTGAATGACATGTTATATCTTTCTTCTTCCACTGCTTATTGTTCTAATGGGTTGTTAGTGTTAGTTGGGTTTATAAGACTTTGTATATTGACTTGCAATAATTCAGCAATCCTTGTCAAGGTGTCAAGGCTTGGCTGTATGGTGTTTGAGCACCATTTGGAAACCGTAGTCGGGTCTTTACCCAACTGCGCTGCCAACCATTTACCAGTCTTTTTCTTTTCGACAAGTACTACTTTCAGTCGGTTTATATCTTTAGGCATACTCCAAACAATTAGTATTTGGTGCAAATTTAAGTATATTTTTTGAGACTAACGAAACATATCCGAGAAAAAAACAGTAGATGCAAAAATATTATGGCGATGTAGAAAATACGACCTTGTGCTATCCTTATAAGGGAAGCACAAGGTCGAAAGACAAAGGGTTCTTTTACATTATGATTAATTCACTTTGCGCATGGTAATTGTTATTGACTGGTCTATTTCGTCAAGTGTGCCATTGACATTGACGGACATCGTGTCGCCACTCTTTGACAGGAGGGTGTAGATATACATTGGCTCATTGGTCACTGCGTAGTAGGTGAATATCCTACCGTTCTCTATGCGATAGGCAGTTTCCATGTCATCGGCAGTCTCACAAGCGCCATCACTATTGAATGTAATTGTTGCGCCACGAGTGAAAGAGCGGAAGTAGGTTCCATTGACTTGCGTTACCTCTCAAGTACCGAAGATACTTTGGCGGTCAAACGACATAGATGGTTGGTCATCATCGTCATCACCGCCACATGACGATACGACTGTTCCTACACTAAGGATTGCTGCAAAGATGAGCAGCATTGAAAGTAGTTTTTTCATAATCTGTATTGAGTTGGTCACATTTGCCTGCAAAATTAGGCTATAATTGTTCAGCAGAATTAAACGAATCAATTTATTTTTGTAATTTTGCATAAGATTTAGCTGCTCTCGGCAATTTGAGAACAAGTTCTCATTGCCCTCGTTTGCAAAATCTTTGCATCAAAGGACTTCAAAACCTATACATATATTATAATATGCCACAGTCAAAAGAATATTCTGAGAGGGAAAGAATGATAGACAAATGTCTGTCAACAGGTCGTGAGTACACGGGTGAGCAACTGATGAGTGAAGTAAACCAGTTGTTGCGTTCAAGAGGGATGAAAGAGATTACCTCGCGTTCTACATTCGCTGCAGATGTCAATGAGATTAACAG
>CAZTUD010000239.1:1419-4383 GCA_964616945.1 uncultured Prevotella sp.
CAGCAAGTTCTACGACACGTACCATCAAAAAGTTATCAAACGCGAGCGTCGCGGTCGGCATTTTTGGTATTACTACACTATTCCTGATTTCTCTATTTACAACAGGGAACTGACAGATGAGGATATGGCTGACATACGCAAGATGATAACTACTATACGGCGTTTCAAGGGTATGCCTCAGTTTTCATGGCTTGAGACTTTGGAGGAACGCTTTGACCAAGTGGTGCAAAGAAACCAAAAGACGGTTGTAGCCTTTGATGACTCTTACAATGAGGAAGCAATGAAGCCTTTTGAAAGTCTTTTGAATGCTATTGACAATAAGGCTGTCATCGATATTGAGTATCTTGGCTTTTACAATGACAAGCCATCTCACAAAACAGTCTGCCCATATTACTTGAAGCAATATGGACTGCGATGGTATTTACTCGCCTCTTTCAAGGGCAAAGACCGCATCTATACTTTTGCATTGGATAGGATAAAAAAAGTGTCGCAGTTGCCTGATGAGGAATATCAGCCCTCAAATGTGGACTTCGAACATTATTTCGATGACATCATAGGTGTTGCTCATTTCGACAATGAGATAGAGCATATTGAGATATGGGTGGCTGCTGAAGAACTTCCATATATCATCAGCAAACCTTTTCATAAATCCCAACAGATAGTCTCCCAAGATGAATACGGAGCCATCATATCAATAGACGTAAGGTGGAACTTCGAACTGGAGCAGGCTATACTTGGTTATGGAGACTGGGTGGAGGTCATGGAACCTGTATGGTTGAGAATGAAACTCAAAGAGCGAGTACAGATGCTTCTTGATATGTATAACACCCCTGAGCCAGGGTTATAATCTTGTATAACGCTTCTTTCGTTCAACCATGTATCCTGCTGCTTTCATGGGCATGACCGCGTGTAACTTTTCCGATGACATTGCCGTCCTCGTCAACCATCGGGAATATCTCATTCGGATTGTCTCTCATTGCTTCCTATACCATTCTTTAATGTACATGTAATGCTCGGCAAACATTCTCGACTTACCGTTTTCCTCCTTCTTGACGAACTTTGCGGGGACTCCCGCCCACATCTCGTTCGCGCCTACCTTTGTGCCTGAGAGTACTACCGCTCCTGCTGCAATGATGGCATTCTCACCTATGTCGCAGCCGTCAAGGACGACGGCGTTCATGCCTATGAGCGCACCCTTGCGGACGGTGGCGGCATGGACTATCGCGCCATGACCTACCGACACGTCATCCTCCATAATCACTTTTGAGCCTTCCGTCTGGTGTATGCATGCGTTGTCTTGTATGTTGACACGGTTGCCGATGCGGATGGCATCGACATCAGCCCTTAGTACCGCGCCGAACCATACGCTGCAAGCGTCGCCCATGACAATGTCACCGGCAAGCGTGGCGTTGTCGGCTATGTAGCAGTCCTTGCCCCATTTCGGGGTGTGTCCTTTCACTGTAACTATTGTCGCCATGTATCTCCTGTAATCTTTTGATAATTCTCAGGGTCGGTGTCGCCCTCGGTGCTGAACACCAATACGACAGAGTCCTTGTCAAGACCGATTTCATCCCGCATATTCTTATATGTAGGGTCGTTTAGTAAGGCGTTAACAATTCCAGTAGAAACCGCTCCCGACTCTCCCGACACTACTTTAGAGTTATCGCCCATCGGATGCGCAAGGAGACGCATGCCGTCCTTCGTGATGTCGTCGGACACGGCAAAGGCGTAGTCAGTATAATCCCTGAGCAAATCCCACGCGATGCCGCAAGGCGTGGCGCAGTTGAGACCCGCCATAATGGTGGTGTTGTCGCCGGTGGACATATGCGGCTTGCCGTCTGCCGCCTGCATGGACTCGTAGATACAAGCCACCTGCGTAGGCTCCACCGTAGATACAATCGGCATGTTGTCGCCGTAAGTCGCCTTCAACGCTGCCGTAACCGCACCTGCCATCGAGCCGACACCAGTCTGTAGGAATACATGAGTAGGACTGTCATAGCCGAGCCGTCTCATCTGTGCCAGTGCCTCATAGACCATCGTGGTATAGCCGAGCATTATCCATGTCGGTATTTCCTCGTAGCCCTGCCACGAGGTGTCCTGTATAAGATGCCAGCCGTTGTTCTTTGCCAGTTGGGCAGTAAACTTCACACAGTCGTCATAGAGCATGCCGGTAATCTCGACCTTTGCGTTGCCCGCCTTGCACACGTTCTCCGCACGGACAGGCACCGTGCCTTTAGGCATATAGACGTAGCTTCTTGCCCCGAACAATCCCGACGCCCAGCTGACCCCTCGACCGTGGTTGCCGTCGGTGGTGGTAATGAAGGTCATGCGGCTGATGGCTTCCTTGTACTGTGGCTCGTGAAGAAGCTGGTCGAGGGTCGTAAGCCTGTAGTCAAGACCGAGCTCACGGCAGATGACGCGGGACATGGCATACACTCCGCCCAAGGGTTTGAAAGCTTGCTCGCCGAAACGTGTGCTTTCGTCCTTGACAAGCATAGCATTAATGCCGGACTTCCTTGCGAAGTCGGAAAGGCTGACAAGCCCAGTCGGCTTGTATGACGGTATGCTTTCGTGTAGTTTCCTTACATTCTCCGTGCAGTTGAAAGCGTATGCGCCCACATCCGTCTGCCGTCTCGGACATCTGTTCTCTATTATTTTGATTTCACTCATATTCCACTCCTGACAAGTCTGTTGCAATAGTTTATGCCACAGGCCTGCTTTTAAGATTACAAAAATACTCATTTTAATTGGCATTACGAAAAAGTTGGCGTATTTTTGTATCCTAAAATTGAACAATGCGAAAAGGCAGCCGTATGACTGCCTTTGTATTTTTGTTGCTGGTGGAAAAACCTACTCGTCGGTATTCTCCCATTTCTTAATTGTAGGAAGGTCAATAGGCTCATCACTATTGATGATTTCCTCGAATCTCCGCACTTCCTCAATCGTCGGACGCTCGTAGAAGAA
>CAZTUD010000240.1:0-4372 GCA_964616945.1 uncultured Prevotella sp.
ATCCACTCCTTCGCCTTCTCCAATCCAGCCTTTCCATTGGAGGCATATTCAATCCAGTATCTGCCTTGAGAATTGAGGTTTGAGATTTGAGATTTATGATTACCATTTACGGCAAGGCTGTCGGTCAATCCTGAATTTTTGAATTTTGAATTTTGAATTGAGTAGTTAAGCTGCTTGCCAATGAACGTTGCGATGTCGGCATTGTCCTCCACGACGAGGACACGGGGAGCCTCATCCCAGCCCTCCCCGATAGGGGAGGGAGATGCAAACCCCAACATTTCTGCCGTTGTCAAGGCCTTGGGCAGCCCTTCTCCCTCCCCTATCGGGGAGGGCTGTGGTGGGGCTTGGAGTTGGGGCTGGACTGGGGCCGCAACTGCTTGGCGCATCGGCACCTCTATGTGGAATGTCGTGCCCCTGCCCTCGGTGCTTTCCACAGTGATGGTGCCGCCAAGGTTTTTCACAATCTGGTGCACCAGGGCAAGGCCCACGCCCGTGCCAGTGCCCTCGTCGATGTTGTCCGACTGGTAGAATTCCTCAAAGATGTGAGGCAGGCTTTCGGCGGGAATGCCACGCCCCGTGTCGGCAACGTCGATGAAAAGGTGGCGACCCTCACGCCACAGGCTCACGCTAATGATGCCGTAGCGGGCCGTATATTTCAGCGCGTTCGACAGCAGGTTGCCTATCACCTTGTTCAGGTAGTCGGGCACGAAGGCTGTCTCAATGGTCTTTTCCCTCGCCATGAACTGAAGCTTTATGTCGAGCCTGTTGGCATAGGCGGAGAACGAATCCACTATCATCCCCATGTATGCCACAATGTCGCCGTTGCGCCAGTCGGGCTCGCCAATCTCCGAGCGTATCTTCGAGATGTCGAGCAGCTGGTTGATGAGCCTCAGCATTCGCTGCCCCTGCCGCTCTATGGTAGTCCCCATGTCCTGCACCTCGTCGTCGGAGTTGCCCGGCTGCTGCAGGTCGTGGCTAAGGCCGAGGATTACGGTGAGCGGCGTGCGGAACTCGTGGGTTATGTTGCGGAAAAACGCCTCGCGCATGTTGTTGAGCTTTTTCAAGGCATTGTAGCTCTTCGCGCGCACCCGACGCGCGTAAACAAGCGAGCCTATAAGGCCGCCCATGAGCAGCACCACGACGATGAACACCACGTAGCCCACGTGCCTCACTGTCTGCTCATGGCTCAGGCGGTCGTTTGCCTCCGTTATGCGGCGGTCCTGCCGGGCTCGCTCCAAGCTGAGGCTCGTGTTTTGCATACGGTTCACCTTGTCCATGTCTATGAGGCTGTCTTCCAATGCCCCGGCGAGCTCATGGTAGGAGAGGGCGGAGCGGTAGTCGCCCTGCCGCTTGTACATCTTATAATAAAGGTCGTATATTTCCGCTAAGTGCTCGTTGCTGTTTATGCCTTTTGCCGTGCGCCGCGCCTTGTCAAGATAGTCTTTTGCCTTGCCGTAGTCGCCTTTCAGCCCATACACGTTGGCAAGGGCGATGAGCGAGTTCAGCGCGTGCCAGTCGTCTTTCGAGCTTTCCATTATGGCGTAAGCCTGCTCATATTCCTTCAACGCGTTGTCATAGTCGTGTGCATCCTTGTGCATGTCGCCGAAATATGTGTGGCAGAGTGCCACGCCGAGCGAGTTGCTGTCCTTGCGGTTCAGCTCCATCGATTTGCGATAGTACGCCCATGCGCTGTCCTTCTGCCCCCGTTGCTCGAATATGGAGCCGAGGTTGGCATAGTTTATCGCCTGCCCCGTGAGGCTGCCCAGCTCTGCCTCCCCAGCTAATGCTAAGCGCAACGCGCTGTCGGCGCGGTCGAGGTTGTTGGTGGTCAGATAGACGTTGGCAAGGCCGTTGAGCGACACCACGCGGTTCTTCTTTGCGGCAAACGACGTGTCGCCATGCTCCTCCGCCATCATCCACGCGTCATAGTGGTAACGCTGCGCGGCATCGAGGATGCCCATGCGGCGGTAGTCGGTGCCTATGTTGTTCAACGCCCTCACCCATTCTATGGTGTCGCCGGCCTGCTCCGCAAGCTTGAGACCCTCTCCATGCACGTGCAGGGTCTCCTCGAAGTGGCTCTCGTTGCGCAGACGCTTGCCCCGTTCGCGCAGCACGGTCATCTCGCCGAGTACGTCGCCACGCTTGTGCATTATGTCATATATACTGTCAAGGCTGGCAACACTTTTCGCCGAACTTACGACGCTGTCGGCGGCACGACGCTCCGCCTGCGTATAGGCACGGTGCATGTTGCCGGCACACGACACCATTGCCAATGAGGAGACGATGGCGCACCACGCTGTGATGCTTGTTGTTCTTGCTTGCATGTTTATCTTGTAGAATTTTGTTGGCTTAAAGGAATAGGGGAAAGCGGCAGGGGAGATGCCTTTTCTTATTGCAAAGTTACTGAATTTTGCCATTCAAAGGAAGAATTTCAGGACACTTGTTGCTCCATTTCTGCCATTTTATTTTTAATTCACAATTATTCTAAATATCGTAAATATGTCATCTACAAAGCCAGTGTTTATCGGCATTCGCCAAGGTTGGTTGCAATTTTTTGCAAGGCATGAAAGTGGCGAAACGCAAATTTTTGCAATATCTTTGAAAGATTTTGCAAGCCCCATTGGCATTTTTTTTCCTAACTTTGCACCATCCAACATGCAGGCAACTAATGCAACAATAACAATTAATCTCAAACTCTATGAAAAACACTTTTACCCCCCCCTCGTGCGAGCGCAGGCGTAGCTTGCGCCATTCTTTCCTTGTGGTAGCCCTCGCCATGCTCCTCGCGCCCATAGGCGCATGGGCCGACAACATTGGCGTAGCCAAGCTCGAAGGCACGACGCTCACCTTCACGGTCGCCGACGAAAGCACTGTGAATGGCTCCACCGTATTCAAGGTGCCCAGCTCTGCTGACATTCCCGACTGGTATTCAATTGGCAGCACCGTTACCAAAGTGGTGTTCGAGGATGTGTTCGCCACGATAAAACCCTCAAATACC
Source organism: uncultured Prevotella sp. (assembly GCA_964616945.1). GTDB lineage: Bacteria > Bacteroidota > Bacteroidia > Bacteroidales > Bacteroidaceae > Prevotella. Next base: position 2,999 of record CAZTUD010000240.1, read on the forward strand.
TACTGGTGGTTCTGTGGTTTAACATCATTGGAGACCATAGAAGGCATGGGGAACCTTGACACCTCAAAAGCATGGTATATGGACCGAATGTTCTACAACTGTAGCAAGCTCACATCCCTTGACCTGAGCCATTTCGACACAAGCAGCGCGGAAGGAATGCAAGAGATGTTCTACGGCTGCAGCAGTCTGACATCGCTCGACCTCAGCACATTCAATACGAGCAATGTCAGTGAAATGACAGGTATGTTCTCTGGCTGCCAAAAGCTCGAAACCATAGCCTTCGGTTCCAACTTCAACACGGGGAAGGTAACCTATATGCAAAATATGTTCTACAATTGCAGGGCGTTGAACTCACTCGACGTGAGCGGCTTCGACACTCGAAACGTGACGACTATGAGTGGAATGTTCAACAACTGCACAGCTCTTGCGACGCTCAATGTCAGCAATTTTGACACGGGCAACGTAACGAGCTTGGAAGGTATGTTCAGAAATTGCAGCTCCCTGACCTCCATCGACGTGAGCCATTTTAACACGGGCAAGGTGACCAGTATGTTTAACATGTTCCAAAACTGTGGTGTCACGAGCCTCGACATCAGCAACTTTACCATTGGCTCCTCGACACGTATGGGAGGGTTTGCACAAAGCAGCAAATTGGAGACGCTGACGCTTGGCGGCAACGACCTCAGCTCGGTAACTGAAAAGAGTTACGCATTCCAGAATGTAGGCTCGTCAACCAGCCCATGCAAGCTCACCATCTACGACACCTTCGACAAGTCGGTGTTGGGCGAGGAGCGTACAGGCGGCTTTTACGTTTGGCTCACTGGCTACTTTGCCATCGACAAGGTTGTTAGCGGCATCAAGTCAGTGAAGGGTGAAGAGGGAAGCGTGAAGAATCAGAATGCCACGATGTACAACCTGAAAGGCCAGCGCGTGGGCAAGAACTACCGTGGCGTGGTGATACAGAACGGCAGGAAGACGATAAAAAAACACATGAAATAAATTCACAAAAAGTAAAAAGTCAGGACAACGGGAACTTGGCATTCTACAAGCTGAAAACGCCCCGTGCGAAGCCATTGTTGGCCTCGCACGGGGCGTTGGTGTCTGCCTTACGCCGTAAGGTCCCCTCCCTTACGCCGCCACGGTGTCTCCCTTACGCCGCCACGGTGCCTCCTTCGCGGCGTAAAGGAGGCTTCTTGGCGGCGCGAAGCAGGCACCTCGCCGCCGCGAAGGTGGGTGGCTTGCGGCAAATAGGAATCTTAAATTTTGTTACATTGTTGATTTTCAGCAACTTGACAACATCGCCCACCATTGCGCTGTACGGAATAATTCTTTTGTTGGTTGAAAATATCGCGCTCACAGAGGGGGTTGTGCGAA
>CAZTUD010000241.1:0-4331 GCA_964616945.1 uncultured Prevotella sp.
TCTGATGCCATGAAGGATGGTCAGTCCTCCATAGCCTGAATCGAAAACGCCTATCGGTCCCGCCTCCTGTGGAAAGAGTTTTTCGTTCATTTGGCTACACGTATTACGGCCTCTGTGATGTCCTCGCTCATTGTAGTGTCGGCGTAGGGCATGGTGTTGCCGTCGGTATTGATTATGAATGCGAGCCCTCGTGCCTGCCCTATCTGTCGTATGGCGTTGGCTATGCGCTGTTTAAGTGGCGCAAACGCCTCCTTTTCGGCATCGGCAAGCAAGCCCCGCGCTTTCTCCTTGAAAGCGGTGTTTTTCTCTATTAGTTCTTGCAGCTCTGCCTGTCGTTTCTGGAGGATGGATGGCGCCAAATTGTGTTGCTCCTCAAGGAACAATTCATATTTTTGGTTGAACTCATCTTCCACACGCTTCATTTCGGCATCATATTTTGAGCGCAGCTCAGCCAGATTGTTTTGTACTATTGGGTATTCTGGCAACGCACGTAGGGCGGAGTCGCAACTGAGGTAGCCGAAGCGCAGCTGGTGGGCCGTCTCCGTTTGTGGGAGGCTTTCACTTTGTACATTCTGTGCACGGCTTGAAAAAGCCACAAAGACAATGAGTATGAGGAAAATGGTTCTTTTCATTGCGGGGTAAATATTTGCGGGGTGATTATAGTCTTCAGGGGCAACCCTTGCCTTTGCTTACCGAAGATTTGGCTTTTGCCAATGCCTCAGACAGGAAAGGCGAGGGTTGCCCCTGTAAAATGGAGATTGTCGGTTATTTCATCTTTGAAAGCTCGGCTTGCACCTTTGAAGTTACGTCCTCAACGTTGGTGCCAGTGTAAACAGCCACTCCATCCTCGAAGATGTAGGTGAAGCCGCCTGCCTTGCCCACGTTGTCGATGGCGTTGCGCACCTTGGTGATGACAGGCTGCATGAGCTCCTGCTGCTTCTTTTGCAGTGCCTGCTGGTTGTCCTGGTAGGTCTGCTGGATTTTTTGGTAAAGCGTCTGAAGCTCCTGCTCCTTTTGCTGCTGGGCAGTAGCGTTCATCGTGCTTTTTCCTTTCTCGTAGGCATCGCTTTGACGTTGCAATTCGTCTTGCATGCTTTTAAGATCGTTCTGATAGGTCTTTGACTGAGCCTCAAGCTCGCCGTTGATTTTTGCAATCTCAGGCAATGCCTGCATGATGGTCTGCGTATTGACCTTGCCAAATTTGCCTTGTGCGAAGGTGGCAAGGGGAGCCATCAGCATCAACATTAATAAAAGTTTTTTCATTTGTTTGTTGTTTTATTATTTGTTATTATTGTATTAATGGGAGTAGCCGAGCTTGGCAAGCACCTCGTTGGAGATGTCAACTTTCGGGGAGCCGAAGATGATGGCAGTGTCGGAGGCGCGGTCGAGGACGAGGCTATAGCCCCGCAACTCAGAAATTTCTTTCACCGCGTTGTATATTTCTTCCTGTATTGGCGACATGAGGCTTTCGCGCTTCTTGAAAAGCTCACCCTGCGGCCCAAAGTATTTCTGCTTGAGGTCGGAGGCCTCTTTCTCTTTCTGCATTATCTGTTCCTGCTTTATCTTCTTCTGTTCCTGCGAGAGGAACACTACCTCGTTTTGGTAGTTCTTGTACATCGTAGATGCCTCTGTGTTGAGAGCCTCGACCTCAGCCTGCCACTTCTTGCTTACCTGGTTGAGCTGCTCATTGGCGCGCTCGTATGCAGGAATGTTCTTCAGTACGTACTCCATGTCAATGAGCGCGAACTTCTGAGCGTGCGCCGACTGGAAAGGCATGAAGGCGAAGAGGCAAAGAGGCAAGAACATCAGCACCTTGCCCAATATCCTGTTTCTTGTTGTGTTCCTCATACTTTTATCTCCTTTCTTATATTTATTGTTTTGTCACAAAATTAATTGTTTCCCTTCTTACTTTCTTCCTTTTTTACTTTCTTACCCTTTAGAACTCCTGTCCGAGTACGAAGTGGAACTGTGAGCCTCCCTTGCTGCCGTTGACGTTGTCGCGGTCGAAACCGTAGCCCCAGTCAATGCCCATCAGGCCGACCATAGGCAGGTATATGCGCACGCCCACGCCTGCGGAGCGTTTCATGTTGAACGGGTTGAAGTTCTTTACGTCGCTCCAGGCATTTCCGCCCTCCATGAAGCCGAGTCCATAGATTGTTGTGTTGCCGAGCATGAAAGGATAGCGCAGCTCAAGCGTCAGGCGGTCGTAGGCGTAGCCGTTGTATGCCAGCGATCCATTCTCGTAGCCGCGCAGTCCTATTGTCTCCTCACCGAAGCTCGACGAATAGCCGCTCATGCCGTCGCCGCCCATGTAGTAAGTCTCAAACGGGCTCTTCTTGTCCTTGTTGTAGCTGCCGAGAATACCGAAGTCGACGCGTGTCATAAGCACGAAGCACTTCTGGCCGCCTGTGAGGGCTGTGTAAGTCTTCGAGCGGAAGCTCCACTTGTTGTACTCAATCCATTTGTATTTTTCCTGCTGCTCCCTCACGTATGACGGAGAATAGGGGTTGTTGGCAAGGTTCTTGTAGTCCTTTCCGTCCCACAGCGACCAAGGCGGCGTGAGGGTTACGCTTGCCGTGAACTCTGAGCCGCTGCGCGGGAAGAGCTGGTTGTCGGTGGACGTGCGGTTGAGTGATATGCTGAGGTTGAGGTTGTTGGCGTTTCCGTTTGTCATCAGGTAGAAGTAACGCCAGTTCTTCAGCATATAGCGTGTGTATGCCAACTGTACGGACAGTGAGAAATAGTCGTCTGGCCAACGCAGGCGTTTGCCCCATCCCAAGCTTGCGCCAAACAGCTTCACGTATTTGTCGGGGTCGTAATAGTTCTCATAGTTGGTGTAGTTGTAGCCGTATGAGTTGTAGCCGTAGAGGTTGTACATGTAGCTGTTCTGCCACGCAGTATTGTAGTAGTTGCTGTTGATGTCGGTCTGCTTCGAGTAGAACACGCCGAACGAGAACTGTACGGGTCTCTTGCCACCGAACCAGTTGGTGGAGTAGGAGGCGTTGTAGCTTTGGTAATAGGTGCCGTTGGTCTGTACGCCTATTGACAGCTTTTCGCCATCGCCAATGGGCATTATGCCCCGGTGCTCCTTGTTTTTGCGGAAAAGGTTGGCAAGCGAGAAGTTGTTGAGTGTGAGCCCCACACGTCCGATGACACCAGTCTGGCCCCATCCGAGCGAGAACTCTATCTGGTCGTTCGATTTCTGCTCCAACTGCCAGTTTATGTCAACGGTGCCGTTCTCGTAGTCTGGCTTCACGTCGGGGTTAATCTTTTCCGGGTCGAAGTGCCCCATTGACGCTATCTCACGGTAAGAGCGCATGATAGCGTCTTTCGAGAACAGGTCTCCTGGCTTAGTGCGGAGCTCACGGCGCACAACATTCTCGTACAATCGGTTGTTGCCGTAGATGCGCACGTGGCTCAGGTGGGCTTGCGGGCCTTCGAGCACGCGCATCTCAAGGTCGATGGAGTCGCCCATGATATTCTGCTCCACGGGGTCGATGTTCGAGAATACGTACCCGTTGTTGTAATAGAGGTTGCCCACGGCGTCGTCGTCCTCTTTCAGGCGCTTGTTGAGCAACTTTTGGTTATAGACATTGCCAGGGCTCATGCCCAACACGGCCTGCAGGTAGTCGGAGCTATAGACAGTGTTGCCCACCCAGTGGATATTGCGTATGAAGTATTTCTGCCCCTCTTCTACCTTTATCCAGATGTTCACGTGCTTGGGGTCGTTGTTCCATACGCTGTCGCCGAGGATGGCCGCGTCGCGGTAGCCAAGCTCGTTGTATTTCTCGATGAGTTTTTCCTTGTCCTCTTTCCACCTTTCTGGCGTGAACTTCTTCGACTTGAGGAATGTGGACAGCTTGCCAGCCTCGTGGGTCTTGGCAAATGCGCCTTTCTTGAACAGCCCGCCCTTTATGCGCGATGCCTTGAGCTTGCTGTTGCCCTCTATGAAGATGTTGCGCACCTTCATCTTTTGTTTCTTGTCGATGGTGACATCCAGTATTACCTGGTTTTTCTTTGTTATGTCGTCACGCTGTATGATTTCTATGTCGGCGTTTTTGTAACCTTTGTCGTCGAAGTATTTTTTGGCGAGTATTTTTGCCCGGTCAATCATGTTGGGCGTAATCTGCCCGCCCTTGAGTATGCCGAGTTTTTTCTCCATGTCCTCGCGCTCGCTCTTCTTCAGCCCTATGTAGTTGATTTCCGATACGCGCGGCCGTGGCTTGAGGGCGATGTGCAGGTAGATTTTGTCTCCGATAATGGAGTCTGCGGATATTTGCACATCAGAGAACAGCCCGTGGCTCCAGTAGCGTTTTACGGCATCGGTAATC
>CAZTUD010000242.1:0-4319 GCA_964616945.1 uncultured Prevotella sp.
GGCATTATCATATCCGTCAACAGCGACCCAGACGCACCAATCAACCAGATTGCCGACTACGTCATAACTGGCACAGTGGAAGAGGTGGTGCCGAAACTCATAAAGTATTATAAGCAGAACACGAAATGACAGACTCAAAGAAACTTCAATACTATCTCAACGACCCTCTAATGAAGCGCATCGTTGAGCTTAAGGAGCGCGGATATGAAGACAAGGACAAGTTCGACTACGCTCCCGTCAACTATGAGGATGCGATAGAGAACTACAAGCGCATAATAGACATCGTGGACGACGTGGCGAAGAACGTCATCGAGCCAAACTCTGAGAGCGTGGATCTCGAAGGCCCGCACTTGGAGAACGGACGCATGAAATATGCCTCAAAGACCTATGAGAACCTGGAGGCAACGCGCAAGGCGGGACTGTGGGGCGTGTCAATGCCCCGTCGATTCGGCGGCCTCAACCTCCCCATCACCGTGTTCTCCATGTTGTCGGAGATTGTCTCCGCCGCCGACAGCGGCTTCCAGAACGTGTGGTCGCTGCAAAGCTGCATCGACACACTCTACGAGTTCGGCACGCCAGAGCAGCAGGCGAAGTACATCCCGCGCATCTGCGCTGGCGAAACCATGTCGATGGATCTCACCGAGCCTGACGCAGGCAGCGACCTCCAGCACGTAATGTTGAAAGCCACGCAGGATGCCGACGGTACATGGCGACTGAACGGCGTGAAGCGCTTCATCACCAACGGCGACTCTGACATACACCTCGTGCTGGCACGCTCGGAGGAAGGCACACACGACGGCCGCGGACTGTCGATGTTCATCTACGACAAGCGCGACGGTGGCGTTGACGTACGCCACATAGAGAACAAACTCGGCATCCACGGCTCACCAACCTGTGAGCTGGTTTATAAGAACGCAAAGGCTGAGCTGTGCGGCGAGCGCAGGCTCGGACTTATAAAATATGTGATGAGCCTGATGAACGGGGCACGCCTCGGCATCGCCGCCCAGAGCGTTGGCCTCGAGCAGGAGGCTTACGACCAGGCCGTGGCCTACGCCCGCGAGCGCAAGCAGTTTGGCAAGGCAATCATCACTTTCCCCGCCGTCTATGACATGCTCTCACGCATGAAAGCGAAGCTCGACGCAAGCCGCGCCATCCTCTACCAGACAGCCCGCTACGTTGACATCTATAAGAGCCTTGAGGACATCTCACGCGACCGCAAGCTCACTGCCGACGAGCGCAAGGAGATGAAGCAATACAGCCGCCTCGCCGATGCCTTCACGCCGCTCGGCAAGGGCATGACGTCGGAGTTCGCCAACCAGAACGCCTACGACTGCGTGAGCGTGCATGGTGGCTCGGGCTTCATCATGGAGTACAAAGCGCAACGCCTGCTCCGCGACGCACGCATCTTCTCCATCTACGAGGGGACGACGCAGCTGCAGGTGGTGGCAGCCATCCGCTACATCACCAACGGCACCTACCTCAATATCATGAAGGAGATGCTCACTTCCCTTGAAGCCTCAAATCTCAACCCTCAACTCTCAACTTTGAAGGACCGCATCGCAAAGTGCGTTGACCTTTACGCCGAGGCCGTGGAGAAAGTGAAGACCGACGGCAACCAAGACGAACACGACTTCCTTGGCCGCCGCCTATACAACATGACGGGCGACATAGTCCTATCCCTCCTGCTCCTGCGCGACGCAACCAACGTGCCAGAGGAGTTTGAGAAGAGTGCCAACGTCTTCGTGCGCATGGCCGAGGAGGAGTGCGTCGGCTCACACGCCTACGTGATGAACTTCAACGCCGACGACCTGCAAAGCTTCGTGACAGAGTAAGACACAATACCGACAAAGACATAGTATTCTTTAGACATAGTAACATAGTAACAAACAATTTGTTATTATGCTACTATGTCTTTTATTCTACCATTATGTCCTTAAAAATACTTTGTCTGCCAGTAGGCTTACTCCGTCTTTTTTTGTAACTTTGCCAGCATGAAATCATTAAGAGAACTTTACCGCATAGGCAAGGGACCGTCGTCGAGCCACACGATGGGGCCGCAGAAGGCCGCACAGACATATCTCAAGGCCCACCCCGACGCTAAGGGCTTCCGCGTTACGCTTTACGGCTCGCTCGCCGCCACCGGCAAGGGCCACATGACCGACGTGGCGATAAAGGAGGTGTTGGAGCCTGTGGGGCCAGTGGAAATTGTGTGGAAGCCCAACGTCTTCCTGCCGTACCATCCCAACGGGATGAGGTTTGAGGCCTCACCCCTGCCCCCTCCAATAGGAGGGGGTGATACAAGCCGAAAACTTTCCTCTTCCCCTGCTGAGGATGGCTGGGGTGAGGCTTGGACTGTCTATTCCATCGGCGGCGGGGCATTGTCGGAAGGCGCGAAGCCAGAGGGATTGTTGAAAGAAGAGGGAGACGTTTACGAGCTCCACTACCTCACCGACATACAGAAATGGTGCGACGACCACGGGTGCGCCTACTGGGAATACGTGAAGCGGTGCGAGAAGCCCGACATCTGGGACTACCTCTTGGAAGTGTGGCACGCCATGCAGAAGAGCGTGGAGAACGGCCTCAACCACGAGGGGCGGCTGCCCGGCCCGCTCAACCTGCAGCGCAAGGCAGCCATCTACTACGTCAAGGCTATGGGCTACCAGCACAACCTGCAGACGCGCGGTCTCGTGGATGCCTACGCCCTTGCCGTGAGCGAGGAGAACGCCTCGGGCGGCACCATCGTCACCGCGCCGACATGCGGCAGCTGCGGCGTGGTGCCTGGCGTGCTCTACCACCTCGCCCACGGCCACGGCTTCAGCGACGAGAAAATATTGCGTGCACTCGCCACGGCGGGCTTGATAGGCAACATAGTGAAAGAGAACGCCAGTATCTCTGGTGCCGACGTAGGCTGCCAGGGCGAGGTAGGTGTGGCGTGCGCAATGGCTTCTGCGGCGGCGTGTCAGCTGTTCGGTGGCTCGCCATCGCAGATAGAGTATGCTGCGGAGATGGGGCTGGAGCACCACCTCGGCATGACCTGCGACCCCGTGTGCGGGCTGGTACAAATACCGTGCATTGAGCGCAACGCCTTCGCCGCAACACGTGCCCTCGACTGCAACATCTACGCCTCTTTCAGTGACGGTCGCCACCGCGTGAGCTTCGACCGCGTGGTAGAGGTGATGAAGCAGACGGGCCACGACATCCCGTCGCTCTACAAGGAGACAGGTGAGGGCGGACTTGCCAAGGTGATGTAAGACACATTTTTTTAAACGTTAATGTCCGCCAATCTATCGCCAATCAAAAGAAAAGCGCATGAAAAAACTTATATTGACCATTGCCCTCTTTACCTTTTTATCTCTTTACCTTTTCACCTTTTCCTCCTGCCGCATGTCTCCCAAAGATGAGCCAGGCGACACCGTGGCGGCATCGGTGTTCGCGCCGATAGACACAGCGGCACTGAACCGCAAGGCACGGGCGGCAAGGAAACAGGCTCCCGTCAAGGACAGCACCGACATCTTCTATGTCGGCGAGGCAAGCACCACGAGCGAGCTACAGCTCGTGAGCTATCCCTCGCGCCGCGACACCATTGTATATGGCAAGACGCGCCACCTAAAGCGTAGCGGCAACACCGACTTCGGCCACATCGTGCGCATCAAGTTGTGGATTTCAGCCACGGGCGACACGCTCGTGCAACGAATAGACGAGCTGGAGCCGCAAACACACCGAAATTCTTAACATTGCTTAAATAATACACCTTTGAGCACCGAAAACCGAAAATTTAAGCTAACTTCGCAATGTAAAGTTTTTTAACCCTGACTATTGGAATATTATAATGAGCAAAGCAAGAGGGGCTGTCGTGACAGACACCACACGCTGCAAGGGCTGTGGCTTGTGTGTTGACGCATGCCCCAAAGATGTCTTGGCACTAACCGCAAGCTGCGTCAATCCCAGCGGCTACCATTATGCATACGCCGCACGGCAAGAGGCGTGCGTTGGGTGTACCTCATGCGCCATAGTATGCCCCGACGCATGCATCAGCGTCTATAAAAAAGCCTCTCGCCCCAACTCCTCTCCTTCAGAGAGAGGAGAGTTAATACCATCATTGCCACCTGCGAATTTCACATCTCCATTCGCTACACAGGAGATGGTGGAAGAGAGGCTGTCCCCACTCCTCATGAAAGGCAACGAGGCTTTGGCACACGCCTGCGTAAGGTGCGGAGCCGACGGCTATTTCGGCTATCCCATCACACCACAAAGCGAGATTATAGAGACACTCGCCATGCTGAAGCCGTGGGAGACCACTGGCATGGTGGTGCTACAAG
>CAZTUD010000243.1:0-4303 GCA_964616945.1 uncultured Prevotella sp.
GCTTTGTCAGCAGGCTATGGATCTTGGTTTTGACGGTCTGATTGTGGAAAGCCATTGCAATCCTGATGCGGCGTGGACTGATGCCAAGCAGCAGGTTACTCCCGACATCCTTGACTATATCTTGAGCCTCTTGGTGGTGAGGGACGAGCACACAACGACGGAAGGCATACGCCAGCTGCGCTCGCAGATTGACGAGCTTGACAACCAGCTCATGGATCTTCTGGCAAAGCGTTTCCGTATATGCCGCGAGATAGGCACATTCAAGAAAGAGCACAACATGACCGTGCTGCAGGCCAACCGCTATGGCGAGATATTGGAGAAGCGTGGGGCGCAGGCAAGCCTCTGCGGCATGTCGCCGGAGTTTGCCGCCCACATGTTCGAGCTTGTGCACGAGGAGAGCGTGAGGCAGCAGTTGCAGATAGTGAACGAGTAGGCTTATGAAAATCCTGATTATGGGAGCCGGGAAGATGGGCTCCTTCTTTATCGACTTGCTCAGTTTCGAGCACGAGGTGGCGGTTGTGGAGAAAGACCCGAAGCGAATGCGCTTCACCTATAACTGCCAAAGGTTCACGACAATGGACGAGGTGAAGGCTTTCCAGCCCGAGCTTGTGATAAATGCCGTAACGGTGAAATACACGTTGTCGGCATTCGACGAGATATTGCCGTATCTGCCCACCAATTGCATCATCTCAGACATAGCCTCGGTGAAGACGGGGCTGAAGGGCTATTATGGGCAGACGGGGCATCCCTACGTATCCACCCACCCGATGTTCGGTCCCACATTCGCCAACCTCAACCAGTTGTCGCAGGAAAACGCCATCATTATCAATGAGGGCGACTACATGGGCCGCATCTTCTTCAAGGATCTTTACCAGCGGCTTGGGCTGCACATCTACGAATACACGTTCGAGGAGCACGACAAGACCGTGGCATACTCGCTGTCGATACCTTTCGTCTCAACCTTTGTGTTCGCTGCCGTGATGAAGCACCAGGATGCGCCTGGCACCACGTTCAAGCGGCACATGAAGATTGCCAAGGGAGTATTGTCGGAAGATGACAACCTGCTGCGCGAGACGCTTTTCAACCCCTACACCCACGATGTGGTGGCGCAGATACGCACAGAGCTAAAGGAATTGCTCGAAATTATCGACAATAAGGACAACGACGGCTTCCGGGCGTATCTTACCAAGATAAGGCACAACATGGCCGAACAGGGTTGACATTATTTGGCTTTCATGTTGTCGAGCCGTTCACGGAGCTTCTCTTGCAGGTTGTCGGTCGGCATAAGGTTGAGCTTGCGACGCATGTTGGCACGCTGGCTGTTGATGTTTGACTCGTTCTTGTCCAGTGTCTGGCATATTTCGCCCAGCCGCTTGCCTTGAAGCACCAGACGGCAAATCTCTCTTTCCGAAGGAGTAAATTCGGGGAAAGCTTTTGTTATGATGTTCAGGTCGGTGTCGCGTGTTTTCAAATAATCCTCGACATTGTCCAACAGGTTGCGCCTCGAGCGGGTGTCAAGGCTCTCAAGCAAGACCTTGGTGCCGTCGTGGTTGTATTTCTCCGCCGAAAGCGAGAGGAATGTCCTCACCTCGTTTCTTCTAAGTCGGAGGATGTGGAGAAGCTCCACCTCGCCTTTCCTGAAGTTCTCATTGTCTTTTTCCAGTTTGCCAGTTGTCGTAGCCACAAGGGTGCCGGCAATGCAGACAAAGCAGAAGGCTATGGTAAAGACCACGATGAAGCTCTTGAGCAAGGCATCGTCGGTTATACAGGCGCAGGCGATGTAAATGCCGATGGTGGCAAAGCCGAGAAATATAGTGTTCTTCTTCATGTATGCCGCCACCGAAACCATTGTGTTCAGGGCAAGCAACACGGTGTTTGCCATGATGAGGAAGATATAATATGGCGACGGATGCATGGCGCAGTAGGTCATCTCTATGGATAGAATGGACTGTCCTATGATGGTAAAGGCGGCGAGGCAGACAGCTATGTCGATTTTGTGCTTGTAAAAAAGGTAGAAGAAAACTACTGCAGCCGCAAGGCACAAGGTATGGGTATAGTTGAAAAATGGAGCCGACGGCTCGGTTATGCCCAAGAAGTTGGCCGCTACCCCAATCAGCATTATAGGTATATAGCACGACAGAAGGAGTGCCAGCCTCTCTCTGCCAATGGCCGTATGCTCCCTTTGAAACAATCTTCTGACAGAATGTGGTAGCCTCTCTATAAAGCCTTTCACGTCCATAAATAAGCGTTTTGATGTGTTGACTTTGCAAAATTAATGAAAAAACTGCATTTTGACGGTTTTAAAGGGTCATTTTTTCGCGTTTTGACTATATTAAGGGTATTGCTTTTTAGTAGGTGTCGGCTTTTGCCCTTAATTTTGCCAGCTAAATACAAAAGCATAACATTATGAAAATCAAGCTCGCTACAACAGTCAAAAACATCAAGAGTTTCAGCTTCCTTGTCATCGCAATGCTTCTGTCAGCCAACGTTGTCACAGGCTGTTCAGACGAAGATTCCGTTAGTGAAAATCCGACAGAGACTGTGGATTCTACCGCCGTATCTCTCACCTACCACAATTTCACTGCCGCCGACGATGTGCTAATTCTGGATGCCGACACGACGCAAATCTCCGTCAGCAAGGCTTTGGCCGAGAAGCTCGGCATAGAGCATTTCAACGGCCGCCCGATGGCGATATGGCAGAAAGTCAGCCGTCTGCCGTTCATACGTCGTGCCACGTCGGAAAGGATTGACGGCGACCGCTACATACTTACCGTGGACAATAGTGCGTCTCTTGCCGACGTGCTGCCAGAAGATACGGAAGCCACCCTTGACACCAAAATCTTCGTGAACCATGAAGTCACCAGAGTTTGGACACGTGCCGGCGGCTCCAACCTTGTGGAGGACATCTCGACGCGGTACATGGACGGCGACACCATACACCCGGCTGCCATACTTTATACCGACCCGCGCGGTTACGACAAAGATATAATACTCCTCGACGAGGACAGCGTGCAGGCAAGCAAACTGTTGACACGTGCCGCAGAGGTTGGCGAGTATCAGTATGCCACGGCAGAGGGCATCGACAGCGCGGATGCCGACTGGAGCATCATAAACAAGAAGACGACATTGTCAGCAAACATCAAGTTGGACTCCAAGGCGGATGTAAACATTGGATTGAAAGTGCCAATTGAGACCCGCGTGAACGCGAAGATAGAGATAAAAACCAAGTGGTTCAAGCTGAAGAAGTTTGACATGGGAATCTATGGCGGTTTCTCGTTCAAGCCGGAAGTAAACATCGGGTTTGCCAAGGCGTTTACGATTCCCAGCAGCAAAGGCACGAAACGCATTGCTGACTTTCCCGGCTATACTGCCGTGTTCATGGTTGGCGTAGTGCCAGTGAGCATCAGCCTTAACCCTGGTATTATTTTCAGGGTCGACGGCACCTTGAAAGGCAGCGTCAACACAGGTTTTACATACCGTTATGAGAACGATTTCAAGGCTGGCGTGAAATATGACGGCAAGTGGGGAGCCTACGGCGAATACAACGCGAAGGAGAACAAATTCTCCATGAATGCAATCAAAGGCGACGCACAACTCAGCACTGGCGTTGGATTCTATTTGGCTGTCGATGCGTTAATTTATGGCTTTGCCGGCCCTGAGCTTGCAGTAGGCCCCAACCTGAGCCTTAATGCCAATGCCAGCATTACGATACCTGTGAAAGGAGACCCCAAGGCACAGTTCGACGCAAAGCTGGCTTTCGGACTCAAGGCTCTTATCGGGGCAAGGCTGAAGATATGGAAATGGACGCTTGCAGAATGGAACACGACATTCGCCATCAGCCCTGAATGGGAAATATGGAAATACTCAACAACATTATAATTACATTTACAACTACTACATTACAACTACAACTATGAAAAAACATTCATCCATCATCCGCACAGGTTGGGTAGCTCTGCTTGCCGCCTCTGTCTTCCCCATGACTTCTTGCTCGGACGACGATACTGAGAATGTCAATCCCTCGCCCGTCATCACGGAGAACAAGGCCGTGTTTATAAAGGACAGCGAGAAGCTGGCATCCATCTACTCCATACAGGACATTGACGGCAACGGCCACCTCTACGAGATGAACTATACAGCCGACTACAAGCTTGACGAGGCACTGCAGGCCAACATTTCGAGCACCGCAGGCTTGCTCCGCTTCGTGCAGCAGCATTTGTATGACAGCATCCCGCAAGCGTCGTCCGCCAGCAAGGTGTCTTTCACCCCTGGCTGCAGCGCTTTCGCCGTGCCCGAAGCCACG
>CAZTUD010000244.1:0-4299 GCA_964616945.1 uncultured Prevotella sp.
TGTCGAAAACGAAATAGCTACCGAAGATGATGAGCACCATGCCGCACAATCCCGCCAATGTCGGCAGCTCGCCAAGCAGAATGATGCCCGTAATGAGTCCGATGATGCTCTTGTAGCTGTTGATGGGGCCGAGGATTGAAAGGTCGCCGCCACGAAGCGCAAGGATGAGAAAGCCATTGCCCACCCCTCCGAACACACCAGCGAGTGCCGACCACATCCAGAACTCCGCAGAGAAAGATGTCCAGTCGATGCGCAAGCCAAAGACGAGGAAACAGACAATGAACAGCAATGCGTAAGACGTGAAGTTGACAGCAAGGGGATGATGCCCGCTGCCGTCGGTGAGCTGTTTCTGAAACACATTGCTGACAGGATTGCTCAATATGCGGAGCAACACCGCAAGATATACATACATAGCTTAATGGTTCATAGAATTGCGCTGATGGCCATCACCAGCATTGTTGTTATTAATAATTTCTTTATTTTATTGTTCTTTTGACAGTGCAAAGGTACGGAAAATATTGCTATGATAGGTTACACATTAGGCAGAAGAAACTACCCATGTTACAGTTATAAGTATCTCCCGCCCTTTGCGACAAAAAAACATGAAATAAATTCACAAAAAGTAAAAAGTCAGGACAACGGGAACTTGGCGTTCTACAAGCGAAAAACACCTCTTGCGGCGTTTCAACGGACATCGGATGGAGCATGGACCTGTACCTTACGGCGCAAGGTCTCCTGCTTTACGCCGCCAAGATGCCTTCTTCGCGGCGTAGGGAAGGCTTCTTGGCGGCGCGAAGAAGGCACCTCGCCGCCGCAAAGGTGGGTGGTTTGTGGATGCACAAAAACTTAAATTTTGTTATATCCTTGATTTACAACAATTTGGCAACATCGCCCACCATTGCGCTGTACGAAAATATTCTTTGGTTGGTTGAAAATAACGCGCTCACACAAGCCCTTGCGCGGAATATATTTTTACAACGCCTTGCTACGATAACTTTGCCTTTATGCTACTTCATGTATTCTGCACATGTCATTTTTAGGCACAAGGGTATACTGGTGATTTTTTTTGATAAAATGGTAATATTGTTTGTGAAATGATGCGGTAATTTAAAATTAAATTTGTAACTTTGCTACGTTGTTCAAAAAAACAAGCCTAAACAACACCGCTTAAATACATAACCATCAAAAAATTAAAAGCACATGAATAATCATCCTAAGATTGGCATTCGCCCAACCATCGACGGTCGCCAGGGAGGTGTGAGAGAAAGTCTCGAAGACAAGACAATGGCTTTGTCGCAAGCTGTAGCCGAACTCATCAGCAAGAACTTGCGCTATCGCGACGGCAAGCCCGTGGAATGCGTCATCGCCGACGGCACAATAGGCCGCGTGGCTGAGACGGCAGCTTGCGCCGAGAAGTTTGAGCGTGAGGGCGTTGGTGCCACCATCACCGTCACTTCCTGTTGGTGCTATGGCTCAGAGACTATGGACATGAACCCCTATTGGCCGAAAGCCGTATGGGGATTTAACGGAACGGAACGGCCTGGTGCCGTATATTTGGCAGCCGTGCTTGCTGCCCATGCCCAGAAAGGGTTGCCCGCTTTCGGCATCTACGGCCACGACGTACAAGACCTCGACGATAACACCATCCCTGCCGACGTGGCCGAGAAGCTGCTGCGCTTTGCACGTGCCGCCGTGGCCGTGGCCGAGATGCGTGGGCAGAGCTACCTTTCCATTGGCAGCGTCACGATGGGCATTGCCGGAAGCATCGTCAATACCGATTTCTTCGAAGAATATTTGGGAATGCGCTGCGAGAGCGTTGACGAAGTGGAGATTCTTCGCCGCATGGACGAGGGCATCTACGACCACGACGAATATGCGAAGGCCATGAATTGGGTTGAGAAATACTGCAAGCCCAATGAGGGCTGGGACAAGAACCGGCCTGAGAAGCAGAAAACGCGTGAGCAGAAAGACCAAGACTGGGACTTCATCGTCAAGATGACGCTCATCGTGAAAGACCTCATGCATGGCAACCCGAAGCTGTTGGAGATGGGCTTCAAGGAGGAGTCGCTCGGTCATAACGCCTTGGCTGGCGGATTTCAGGGACAGCGCCAGTGGACCGACTGGAAACCCAACGGCGACTTCACCGAGGCACTGCTCAACTCGTCGTTCGACTGGAATGGCACGCGCGAGGCTTGGCCTTTTGCTACCGAGAATGACTCGCTCAACTGCACCGCCATGCTGCTTGGCCACCTGCTCACCAACCAAGCCCAAATCTTCAGCGACGTGCGCACCTACTGGAGCCCAGAGGCTGTGAAGCGTGTCACGGGCAAGGAACTGACAGGGCAAGCTGCTCCCGGTATCATTCACCTCATCAATTCGGGTGCCACCACGCTCGACGGTACGGGAGCCAGCAGCGATGCCGACGGAAAGCCAGTGATGAAGCATTTCTGGGATATGACCGACAACGATGTCAAGGCTTGCCTCAAGGCAACCTCGTGGATGCCTGCCGACCGCGACTATTTCCGTGGCGGCGGCTTCTCAAGCCACTTCCTTTCGCGTGGCGGCTGGCCCGCAACAATGATGCGCGTGAACATCGTCAAGGGGCTTGGGCCGGTGCTGCAGTTGGCGGAAGGCTGGATTGTGGACATTGACCCGGAAATACACGCCTTGCTCGACAAACGCACCGACCCGACATGGCCGACAACGTGGTTCACGCCGCGACTCGACCCGGCGAAAGATGCCTTCAAGGATGTCTATAGCGTGATGAACAACTGGGGAGCCAACCACGGAGCCATTACCTACGGACATATTGGCAAGGACATGATTACCTTGGCATCGATGCTCCGCATACCTGTCTGCATGCATAATGTCGACGACAAGGATATCTTCCGGCCAGCCGCTTGGAACGCCTTTGGCATGGACAAGGAAGGACAGGACTTCCGCGCTTGCCAGACCTACGGTCCCGTTTACCGTTCCATGAGATAAAAATCCTTGATAAAACAAACAACTTGAAGGATGGGAGACAGCCGTCGAGGCTGTCTCTCCCTTTATCAATATAATTTCTCCTCTCTTTATGCAACCAACCCTCACGTCTGCCAACAGACCTAAGCTCGTGGAAAGGCGATACATCTTCATCTTCGTCATCATCACATTTCTTTTCGCTCTGTGGGGCTTTGCAAACGACATCACCAATCCAATGGTGGCCGCCTTCCAAACCGTCATGGAGCTGCCTGCCTCCGAGGCCTCTATGGTTCAGTTTGCTTTCTATGGCGGTTACGCCACAATGGCAGTGCCGGCGGCACTTTTTATCCGCCGTTACAGCTACAAAAGCGGCATCCTGCTCGGTTTGGCTTTCTATGCTGTAGGTGCGTTCCTTTTCATTCCTGCCGCCATTTATCAGCAATTCTCCTTCTTTTGCCTGTCGCTCTATATCCTTACTTTCGGCCTGGCATTCTTGGAGACCACGGCGAATCCCTTCATTCTCTCGCTTGGCGACCGCAAGACCGCCACACGACGGCTCAACCTTGCGCAGGCATTCAATCCCATGGGTTCACTCTGCGGCATGGCAGTGGCATCGTTTGTCGTGCTGCCGCAGCTTGTCTCCGACAAACGCGACGCTATGGGCAACATCATCTTCTCCTCGTTGCCTGAAGCCGAGAAGGCTATCATCAGGGCTCACGACCTCGATGTGATACGCAATCCCTACGTTGCCCTCGGCTGCGTGGTCGTGCTGATATTCATTATAATTGCCCTGACACGTGTGCCAAAAACCAAGACTCAGGAGGACAGGCAGAACACTGTAGGCGTTTCACTACATAATCTCTGGCACAACAAGCCCTACCGTGAGGGTGTGGTGGCACAGATGTTCTACGTCGGCGCACAAATCATGACTTGGACGTTCATTATTCAGTATGCCGACCATCTGGGCATCAACAAAGCCACGGCCCAGACCTATAACATAGTGGCCATGATACTTTTCCTCTGCGGACGATTCATCGCCACTGCCCTCATGAAATATGTCAACACCCGCAAGCTGCTCGCCGTGTTTGCCGTAGGAGCCGGCCTGTGCACCATCGGCACCATCGCCATTGACGGCATGGCAGGACTTTACTGCCTGATAGGAATAAGCCTGTTCATGTCGCTCATGTTCCCCACCATCTACGGCATTGCCTTGGACCGCGTGGACAGTCAGGACACAAGCCTCGGCGCGGCATTCCTCGTGATGGCCATTGTTGGAGGCGCAATCATGCCGCCGCTGCAAGGCCACATTATCGACCAGCAGGAAATCTTGGGGCATCC
>CAZTUD010000245.1:0-4258 GCA_964616945.1 uncultured Prevotella sp.
TTCTCGCGCAACCCAACGATAGCCTCACTTGTGGCACAGGCAGAGCAGGCGGCACGCGAAGGAGGCAAGGAAATCGTGCTGACAGGCGTGAACATCGGCGACTTCGGCGAGACTACCCACGAGCGGTTCATCGACCTCGTGAAAGCTCTCGACAATGTGAAGGGAATAAAGAGATATAGGATAAGCTCGCTTGAGCCCGACCTCATCGACGACGAGCTGATAGAATATTGCGCCCGCAGCCGCGCTTTCATGCCCCATTTCCACATCCCGCTGCAGAGCGGCAGCGACGAGGTGCGGCGGCTGATGCACCGCCGCTACACCCGCGACGTGTTCGCCCACAAGATACGCCTCATAAAGAGCCTCATGCCCGACGCGTTCATCGGCGTGGACGTGATGGTGGGCTGCCGTGGCGAGCGGCCCGAATGCTTCGAGGACAGCTACGAGTTCATCAAGTCGCTGCCCGTAACCCAGCTCCACGTCTTCCCCTACTCCGAGCGGCCCGGCACGTCGGCCCTCGCCATTAAATACAAGGTGAGCGACAAGGACAAGAAAAATCGCGTGCAACGGATGCTTGCCCTCTCCGACGAGAAAACCCTGAGCTTCTACGCCGCCCACACAGGGCAGGAGGCGGAAGTGCTGTTCGAGAAAGCCGCAAGGGGCAAGGCTATGCACGGCTTCACGAAAAACTACATACGCGTGGAGCTGCCGCCCGCACTGGCAGACGAGGCGTTGGACAACGAGATAGTAAAGGTGCAGTTGGGCGGTTTCAACTTCGACAAGACCGCACTATTGGGAAAGGTAAAAGGGTAAAAAAGTAAAAAGGTAAAAAAAATGCGCACTGCAGTAGTAATCCTCAACTGGAACGGGCAAGGCATGTTGAGCCAATACCTGCCCACATTGGTAAAATACACCATCGACGAGGCCGACATCTGGGTTGCCGACAACGCTTCGTCCGACGACTCCATGCAAATGGTGAAATCGCGTTACCCGATGGTGAAGACCTTGCAGCTCGACCGCAACTACGGCTTTGCCGAGGGCTACAACCGCGCCTTCAAGGGCATTGGCGACAACTACGAATATTATGTCCTGCTCAACTCCGACGTTGAGGTTACCCACCACTGGCTGACCAACCTCATCGAATACATGGACAACTACAAGGATGTGGCGGCATGCCAGCCCAAGCTTTTGTCCGAGCATGACAAAGATTCGTTTGAGTATGCCGGCGCATCGGGCGGCTTCCTCGACCGCTACGGCTATCCGTTCTGCCGTGGGCGCATATTCGACACCGTTGAGCGCGACAACGGCCAGTACGATTACACAATGGACGTGCTGTGGGCAACGGGAGCGTGCCTTATGATTCGCTCCGCCGACTACTGGTCGGCAGGCGGCCTCGACGGGCGGCTGTTCGCCCACCAAGAGGAGATTGACCTCTGCTGGAGGCTGAGGCAAAGAGGCAGAAGAATAGTTTGCGTGCCCGAAAGCGAGGTTTACCACGTCGGCGGCGGCACACTGCCAAAAGGCAATCCGATGAAGACGTTCCTCAACTTCCGCAACAATCTCACCATATTATACAAGAACCTGCCCGACGGCGAGCTGCACCACGTGATGCACATGCGCTGGCTCCTTGACTGGCTCGCGGCCTTTGAGATGCTTTTGCTGAAGCGCAACTTCGGCGAGTTCAAGGCAGTGGTAAAAGGTCGCCGCGCTTTCCATAAATGGAAGCACGACTTCGACAACGACCGTGCCGCGATTGCTGCCGCACGCCGCCTCGACCCCGTGCCGCAGCGCATGAGCTTCAGCATTCTCTGGCGTTATTATGCCAAGGGACAGAAGAAGTTCAGCGCCCTTTCCAAAACATAATACCTTTTTAAAGACATAATAACAGAGTAAACATAATTCTGTCCGACTTTTTTAAAGACATAATAACAGAGTAAACATATTCCTGTCCGACTTTTTTAAAGACATAATAACAGAGTAAACATAATTCTGTTCGACTTTTTTAAAGACATAGTAACAGAGTAACAAAACATAAAAGTTGTTTTTATAGAATTATGTTTACCCTGTTACTATGTCTTTAAAAAACGATACTCTGTCCTTACTGCGCAAGCAGGAAGCTCTTGAAGTCGCCGAAGTCGTTTGCCATTTCCACGCTTTGCTTCTTGCCCCGCATGAACGCCTGCAGGCGGGCAGGGATGGCGATGCCGGTGCCGAGTATAGCGTCCACCTTTTCCTTGAACTTTGCGGGGTGAGCCGTCTCAAGGAACACGCCCACCTCGTCGCCCTTCAGCTGCTCCCTCAACGCTTGGTAGCCACATGCCCCATGAGGGTCAAGCACATAGCCCGTCTCCTCGTAGCACGCCTTCATCGTCTCTCGTATGCGGTCGTCGCTGTAGGTGGCTCCGCTGATGTCGTGGCGAATGGCCTCCCAGTCGTTATTATAAAGGTCAAGGATGCGTGCGAAGTTGCTCGGCGCACCCACGTCCATAGCGTTGGCAAGCGTCTGCTTGCTCGGCTGCGGATGATATTCGCCCGTCTGCAAGTAGTTGTAGAACACGTCGTTGGCGTTGTTGGCGGCAATGAAACGCTTTACTGGCAAACCCATCCTCGCGGCAAACAAGCCCGCCGTGATATTGCCGAAGTTGCCGGAAGGGACGCAGACGACTAAATTGTTTTGAGATTTGAGATTTGAGATTTGAGATTTATGATTACTCTCAAACAATCCTATCTTCTTCAGTTGCGCGTATGCGTTGAAATAATAGAACGCCTGCGGCAGGAAACGCGCCACGTTGATGGAGTTGGCGGAAGTCAAGATCATGCGCCCGTTAAGCTCCTTGTCCATGAAAGCATTCTTCACGAGAGCCTGACAATCGTCGAACACGCCGTCAACCTCCAGTGCCGTGATGTTCTGCCCAAGCGTCGTGAACTGGCTCTCCTGTATCTTGCTCACCTTGCCCTTTGGATAAAGCACATAGACATGTATGCCGTCAACGCCGAGGAAACCGTTGGCGACAGCCGAGCCCGTGTCGCCGCTCGTTGCCACAAGCACGTTCACCGTGCGCTTGTCGCCAGTCTTCTCGCGGTCCTTGCGTATGAAATATTGCAACAGGCGTGCCATGAACCGTGCCCCCACGTCCTTGAACGCGAGCGTAGGACCGTGGAAAAGCTCAAGGGCGAAGATTTTTTGAGAATTGAGATTTGAGGTTTGAGATTTATGATTACCTTCAAGACCAGGATTTTGAATTTTGAATTTTGAATTTTGAATTGCCACTACGGGCGTGTCAAACGACAGCGTATCATAGACAATCTGCCTCAATGCCTGTTCCTCCACGTCCTCGCCGAAGAACGCCTTGGCGACCTCAAACGAGATTTCCCGGAAAGACAGATTCTGTATGTTGTCGAAAAACTCCTGCGGGAGCTTCTTTATCCGTTCGGGCATGTAAAGTCCGCGGTCGGGCGCAAGCCCTTTCTCCACCGCCTCGCGAAGTGTGGCGAGGGGAGCGTTATGGTTGGTGCTGTAGTATTTCATAGCTTCATAAACTCGTCCATAAATTCTTGCAAGTGCAACATGCCGTAGGAGCCACTTACGCACGACACCTCGTCGTAAAGCTGCACGCTGTCAGGCTCAATGCCACGATACCAGAAAAGGAACGGCACTGGCTCCTTGACGTGCGTGCGAACCTCCACGGGCGTAGGGTGGTCGGGCAGCACGGCTATCGCCACCGGCTCGTCCCACGTCTTCACCTCATTATATATAGGCTCCACGATGCGGTGGTCAAGATATTCTATCGTGCGGAGCTTCAGCTCCAAGTCGCCGTCGTGGCCCGCCTCGTCGCTCGCCTCGCAATGCAGATAGACGAAGTCCTGGTTGTAAAGAGCCGTTATCGCCGCCTGGGCCTTGCCCTCATAGTTGGTGTCGGCAAGCCCCGTGGCGCGAGGCACCTTTATGACGTCGAGGCCGGCATACTGTCCGATGCCCCTTATCAAGTCAACCGCCGATATGCAGCTGCCCGACTTTATCTGCGGATATTTCTGCTGCAACGTCTGCATCGACGGACGGTAGCCGCCCCCCCACGGCCATATTATGTTCGCCATGCGCTCCCCGCGCGTCGCTTTCTCCTTGTTGTAAGGATGGCTTTCAAGCAACGGCTTGCTCTTCAGTATGAGGTCGTTGAGCAGGTCAGCGGTCTCACGCGCCGACATCCTCACCTCTCCCGTGGGCTTGCCGTCGAAGCCTGTTACAGGCTCGTGCACGTCCTCC
>CAZTUD010000246.1:0-4233 GCA_964616945.1 uncultured Prevotella sp.
CAACATGATTACCATCAACGGGCAGAAGATGGGCAAGAGCCTTGGCAACTTCATCACCCTGGAGCAATTCTTCACTGGCAACAGCGACATTCTCGACCAGGCCTACTCGCCGATGACCATACGCTTCTTCATCCTCTCGGCCCACTACCGCAGCCCTGTCGATTTCTCAAACGCTGCCCTTCAGTCGGCGCAGAAAGGCTACGAGAGACTCATGGACGGCATAGCCAACCTGGAGCGCGTGCAGCCGTCGAAAGGCTCACAGCCCGACACGGCGAAGTTTGTGAAGGAGCTGCGCCAGCGTCTCTACGACGCCATGAACGACGACATGCAGACACCGCTCGTCATAAGTGCGCTCTTCGAGGCGTGCCACCTCGTGAACACGCTCATCGACCACAAGACGAAAATATCAGCCGACGACTTGAAGGAGCTTGCCGACACTATGAACACGTTCACCTTCGACATCCTCGGACTGAAGTCTAATCGTGGGGCCAACAGCCCGGAGCGCGAGAAGGCTTACGGAAAGATTGTTGACATGGTGCTCGCCATGCGCCAGAAGGCGAAAGAGGCGAAAGACTGGGCGACAAGCGACCAGATACGCGACACGCTCTCGGATGCCGGCTTCATAGTGCAGGACACCAAGGACGGCGTGACGTGGAAGCTCAACAAATAAGGGCACAATGCGGCGGATGTCAGGGTTGGCCATTCCCTCGCAAATATTTGGGTTTTTGTCTCGCAGATAACGCAAATCTCGCGGATTTTTCTCCTTCTGTATAAGAGGGACAAGCCGTGTAGGACAATCTCGCAGATTTTTCTCATCGCTCATGTGGTGTAGTCTGGTTATGAGAAAAATCTGCGAGATTTGCGTTATCTGCGAGACGAAAGTTTATTCAGCGAGAGTGGTGCGTTCGTTGTAAATTTCTTTTCAGCGCAACCCCCTCTGTGAGCGCGTTATTTTCAACCAGCTAAAGATTGTTTTCGTACAGCTCAATGGTGAGTGAGGTTGACAAATCGCTGTAAATCAACGGTGTAACATAATTTAAGTTTTTGAACCGCCACAATCTTCCGACCTTCGCGGCGGCAAGGTGCCTGCTTCGCGCCGCCAAGAAGCCTTCCCTACGCCGCGAAGAAGACACCTTGGCGGCGTAAAGCAGGAGTCCTTACGCCGTAAGGCATGTGCACACACGCCGCATGAGGTCAGTTAAGACGCCGCATGAGGTCCATAGTAACGCCGCATGAGGCATTTTCAGCTTGTAGAAGGTCAAGTTCCCGTTGTCCTGACTTTTTACTTTTTGTTAATTTATTTCATATCATATCATATTACCTTAACTTTCCACGCAGGAAGAAGCGGTAGGGTTGAGCGGCAGCAGGGGCGTGAGCAAATAAAAATGCGAAATACATGCCAAAGTTGTTTATCACGACCTTGATGTATTCCGCATTCCAGAGTTTTTCTTTTCCTCTTCTTCTATTTATTTCAGCTTGTCGTATTCGGCGGGGTCAACGGGCTCAAGCCACTCGTTGCTTGCGCCTTCCTCAACCTTTGTCATGTAGGCGATGTGCTGGAACCAGCTGTCCTTGGCGGCACCGTGCCAGTGCTTTGCCTCAGCGGGAATGGCGATTACCGTGCCAGGGGTCATCTCCACGGCGGGCTTGCCCCACTCCTGATACCAGCCGCGACCTGCCACGCAAACGAGTACCTGCACCCCCTTGTGGTGGATGTGCCAATGGTTGCGGCAGCCCGGCTCGAAAGTAACGTTGCTCGCCACGCCGTCCAGCGGGTTGAGATAGCTCTTGCCGTCGAAATACTGGGCGAATGCTGAGTTGAACTTGCCCACCTGCCACGGTGAGTTCTCAATGCCTTTCAATGCGCCGATGTCGTTGGGATCTTCGGGATTTGGCTCGGCGGCCTTGTCGCCCAGAGCCTGCTCCACGGCTCTCTGTGCCCTCCAGCCTTCGGCAGAGCCTACGTTGGCTTTCAACACGGCGGGAATGTCCCTCAGCTCGTCGGGCTTCACGCCCATGTTGAGCGCGCCCTTGGCGTGGGCGAGAGCCTGCGGCTCACAGCCCGTAAGGCTGCTGTTGGCGCTCACGGTAACAATTTCGCGGTCGGCCTCCGACAGCACCTTGCTGGCGAATATGTCGCCGAAGAGGTGAGCCTTGAGGTAGTAGTCCTCGCGCGGGGCGAACGTGTAGTTGAAAGCCCTGCCCGTGAGGCGTGTCTGCACCTCAGTGCCAGTCTTGAGAGAGTCGAAGCCCTTGGGCAGCACCGTCTCGTCGTCCTTGCCCATGTTGGTTGCCTTTCCTGCGGCGTCGCGGTCGGCGATGACTTTCTGCAGCTGGCCCAGGGCGTTGAGCGAGCGCGGGAAGCCCGTGTAGGCGTAGAGCTGCGAGAGGGCTTCCTTTATTTCCGCTACCGTCAGGCCATTGTCAAGCCCCTTGTCAATGGCCGCGTAGAGGCGTGCCATGTCGCCTTTCGCTTCCAGCCCTGCTATGGCTGAAAGACTTTGTTGTCTTGGTGTAAGTACCATCTTTTCTTGTGCTTTAATGTTTATTGCCATCAGCAGCAATGCAATGGCAAATACTATCTTCTTCATCTGTCTTGCGTGTTATTTTGAGAAATCGGCGAGACTAAAACTTGTTTGTAACAGAGATGCAAAAGTCTATGCTATATATGCAAATCCTTGCCGTATTACTTGTACGACTGTCGTAGTATTTCCACTATCTCGTCGTGCTGTAGTGGCTGGCGGTCGCAGGCCACGAGCCCGCCCATCACTTCAATGGCGTTGGTCGCCATGTCACTGAACTCGTCGGGCGTGATGCCATAGTCGCTCATCTTCAGGTTGTCCACCTCGCAAGCCTTTTGCAGGTCCACGAGGGCGGTGATGAAGTCCTCTGGCTTCTGCGCGTCGTCCTTGCCGAGGAACCGAGCCATGTTGACGAAGCGGTCGTCGCACACGTGCTTGTTGATGACGGCGGTGAAGTAAGCCTTCGAAATCATTATCAGCCCGGCTCCGTGGGGCAGCTTCTCGTGGTATGCGCTCATGGCGTGCTCAATGCTGTGCTCGGCGGTGCATGCGCTGGTGTCCATGGAGTAGCCGCTCATGGTGTTGGCGAATGCCATGCGGGCGCGTGCCTCCTTGTTGGCTCCGTCTTTGTAGGCTATGGGCAGGTACTTGCCCACGTTGCGTATCGCCGCCTCCTGCACCATGTCGGAGAAGAGGTTGGAGCGGTTGCTGACGTAGCCCTCAAGCGAGTGGAATAGTGCGTCGAAGCCTTGATAGGCGGTGAAGCGTGGCGGCACCGACATCATAAGGTCGGGGTCGACGATGGCATAGACGGCGAAGTCGCGCGGGTCGCCTATGCCAAGCTTCTCGTTGGTCTCTGGGTTGGTAATCACTCCTGCGCAGTCCACCTCAGAGCCAGTGCCCGCCGTGGTGGTGATGGCAATCCAGGGCAGCGGCGCGTTCTTGCCTTGCTGCCCCTTGCCCGTGCGCCCGCCGGCAAACTGCCACAGGTCGCCAGGGTTGGCGGCGTTGATGGCGATGACCTTGGCCGCATCCATCACCGAGCCGCCGCCCAATGCCACGACGAAGTCGCAGCCTTCGCTGTTGGCGAGGTGTGCGCCTTCCTCCACGCTGCTTTTCAGCGGATTGGCCTGTATCTTGTCATAGACCACGCTCTCAACGCCAGCTTGGCTGAGCTGCTCGACGGTGCGGTCGAGGTAGCCGTTGGCGCGGGTTGACTTGCCGTTGGAAATCACCAGCAATGCCTTCTTGCCGGGCATCGGCAGGGTGTGGAAGTTGTTCAACTGGCCAGCGCCGAAGAATACGGCTGTCCGGCCCGGGAATACGAAATTAAATCCTGTTTCCATAGTGCTTTTGTTTGTCTTTCTTTATTCTTTCTATTACATGCGCAAAGTTACAATGTTTTCGGCTTACAAGCCTAACCCAAAACTCGGTTTTATGTCTCTTTTTTACGGAAATCATTCTTTTTACTTATTTTTAAACATGCCGCCCCACATAAACGGAATATATTTATTAAATTTGCACATACCATAAGATTGTACATTGATTTACAGAATAATGAAAAAGAACATCCTGACCATTGCCATCCTGCTTGCGCCGCTATGCCTTTGGGCCGCGCAGGGCATGGCAGCCACATCAAAGGACACCAAGGGCAAGCCACAGCGCGAGTATCTGTGGCCAAAGGGCAAAATGCCCGATGCGCAGCCGCAGC
>CAZTUD010000247.1:0-4232 GCA_964616945.1 uncultured Prevotella sp.
GCCAGCTCTATCACGTTGGCACGTCCGCCGAGGTGGCTTGCCTCGGTGAAGTCGCCATTGGAAAAGATGTGGCACGAGCGGAGATGCACGAACCACGTGCGTGCGGCAAACTCACGCGCCATCTCTGGCACGTTGTTTTGCGCGCCCGCCGACAGGCTCCCGGCACAGAAGGTGAGTCCGTTGTGCTTGTCGGGCACGGCATTGAGAAACCATTCTATGTCTTCCTTGCAAGTTACTATGCGGGGCAGGCCGAGTATCTGGAAAGGAGGGTCGTCGGGATGCACGCACATATACATGTCGCACTCGTCGCAGACAGGCATTATCGCCTCAAGAAAATATTTCATGTTTGCCCGCAGCTGCTCCTTGTCAATGCCTTTGTATAACGACAGCAGTTGGCGGAATAGTTCTACGGGATGTTCGTCGCCCTCCTTGAAGTTTCCGCTAACGAAGCCTTGTGTCTTGATGACAATGTTCTCCACCAGCTCGTGGTCTTTCTCTGGGGTCATGGTTTTCTTCAGCTCCTCCACCTCTTTTAATATGTCTCGGTGATTGGGTTTGCCGTCGGGGCCGAGCACCTTGAAGCCAGTCCAGCTCTCTCTTGCTCCCTCGCGCTTGAGGATATAGATGTCGAAATAGGCAAACTCAGGAATGCTGAAGTAGAGGTTGCTCGAGCCGTTGGGGTTGGAATGCAGCAGGTCGGTGCGCGCCCAGTCGAGCACGGGCATGAAGTTGTAGCATACAGTGTGTATGCCCTCTGCCGCCAAGTTGCGCAAGCTGGTCTTGTAAACCTCTATTTGAGCGTCCCTGTCGGCTCCGCCATACTTTATGCTCTCTGTCACGGGCAGACTCTCCACTACGCTCCATCTCATGCCGTAGCTTTCGATGTAAGCCTTGAGGCCGTGTATCTTCTCGCGTGTCCACACCTCGCCGAGCGGCACGTCGTGAAGGGCGGTGACAATGCCCTCAACGCCTATCTGCTTGAGCATGGCAAGGGTTATCTTGTCGTTCTTGCCAAACCATCTCCAAGTTCTTTCCATTTCTTTGTTGTCCTTTAGTTTTGCATTACAAAGTTACAACAAAGAAATGTAACAAATAGTCTTTAAGGCATGGAAAATAAAAAAATACCGAAAATTTTGCCAGTTTTATTTGTGTGTTTGAAAGAAAAGTCATAATTTTGCAACCGAATAAGAACAAAAGACAACAAAATGAAGTTTTTCGCAGCATATTCCTATTATTATTTTTACTTTGCAAGAAATTGTGAAGCGGGAAGTTGCGTGTAAATTTCAACTTAAGACAAACGATATTGAGCCTAATGGAGGTTCACGTCAAGGTCCCGCTTCAAGTATATTGGAGCGGGATTTTGTTGTTAGATAGAAGATACAAGATAAGAGCTGACAGCTGATGAAAAGGATAGCTATACAAGGCATACTTGGGTCGTTTCACGACATCGCCGCTCGCGAGTATTTCGAGGGCGAGCAAGTGCAGATAATCTGTTGCGCCACGTTCGAGCAGGTGTTCGAGAACATTAGGCGCGACCCCACGGTGATAGGAATGTTGGCGATAGAGAATACCATTGCTGGGTCGCTGCTCCACAACTACGAGCTGTTGCGCGACAGCGGCACCACAATAGTGGGCGAGCACAAGTTGCATATCTCGCACAGCATTTGTTGTCTGCCCGACGACGACTGGGCGACTATAAGCGAAGTCCATTCGCATCCCGTAGCCTTGATGCAGTGCCGCAGCTACCTTGTCAACCATCCCGACCTGAAGGCCGTGGAGGATGAGGACACGGCGGGTAGCGCAGAATACATCAGCCAGCACCAGTGCCGTGGCTGGGCAGCCATCTGCCATGCCGATGCCGCCACGATGTACGGACTGAAGGTGTTGGAGAACCACATCGAGGACAACAAGCACAACTTCACTCGCTTTCTCGTCGTTACCGACCCTCGCAAGGCCGACTTCCTGCGCCCGCTTAGCCAGAGCAACAAGGCAAGTCTCGTATTCTCGTTGCCGCATACGGAAGGCTCGCTCTCAAAAGTGCTCACCATCTTGAGCTTCTACGACATAAACCTCACGAAGATACAGTCGCTGCCGGTAATAGGCCACGAGTGGGAATACATGTTCTATGTTGACGTAACCTACGATGACCTCATCCGCTACCGACAGTCGATAGACGCGATAACGCCGTTGGTGAAACAAATCAAGATATTAGGAGAATATAAAGCAGCATAAAACAATGGTTCAACCAGCATCACGAGTAAACAGTATTCAGGAGTATTACTTCAGCCGCAAGCTGAAGGAAGTGGCACGGCTCAACGCCGAAGGCCAAGACATCATCTCGCTCGCCATAGGCTCGCCCGACATGCCGCCGTCGCCGCAGACAATAGACAAGCTTTGCGAAGTGGCGCACGACCCTAATGCCCACGGCTACCAGCCCACGAGCGGATTGCCGGAGCTGCACAAGGCTATGGCGGACTTCTATAAGCGCACGTATGGCGTTGAACTTGACCCCATGACCGAGATACAGCCCATCATCGGCTCAAAGGAAGGCATAATGTATGTAACCCTCGCTTTCTGCAATCCCGGCGATGAGGTGCTCATCCCTGACCCGGGCTATCCCACCTATACGGCGGTGAACAACATCTTCGGCACAAAGATTGTCAACTACGACCTCCGTGAGGACAATGGCTGGCAGCCCGACTTTGACCAGCTTGAGGACATGGACTTGTCGAGGGTGAAGGTGATGTGGACCAACTACCCCAACATGCCCACTGGCGGCAATGCCCGCATGGAGACTTTCGAGAGGCTGGTTGACTTCGCCAGGCGGCACGACATTCTCGTGGTGAACGACAATCCCTACTCGCTTATCCTCAACGAGCATCCCTTGAGCCTCATGCAGGTTCCGGGAGCGAAGGACTACTGCATAGAGTTCAACTCAATGTCGAAGAGCCACAATATGCCAGGCTGGCGCGTGGCGATGATGATTGGCAACAAGGACTACATCTCGTGGATGTTCAAGATACAGAGCAATATCGAGAATGGCACGTTTCGCGGCATACAGCTTGCCGCTGCCGAAGCCTTCAACACCAACACCCCAGAGTGGCATCGTGTGAACAACTACGAAAACTACCATCGCCGCCGAGTCATAGCCGAGGACATAATGCGGGCTCTTGGTTGCACGTTCGACCCGACACAGGTGGGCATGTTCCTCTGGGGAAAGATACCCGACAAGTACGCTGATGTGGAAGACCTCACAGAGGCAGTGCTCCACAAGGCTCGTGTCTTCATCACGCCAGGCTTCATCTTTGGCAACAACGGCAAACGCTACATACGCATCAGCCTTTGCGCAAAGGACGAGAAGATGAGGGAGGCGCTGGAGAGAATCAAGAAGAACAGCCCCACCCCAGACGGGATATAGCCGCCCCCCCGAAATGGGGAGTGGAAAGATTACACAGATAAACATTAATTATATAACCAACTTTTTAAATCGCCCAGAACATCCCTTGACGGTAATCAAGCCCTCCCAATTGAGGGAGGGAAGTCAGCAAAGCTGACGGGGTAGGGCTGTTATTTATTATGGAATTAGAACTTGAACCCCTGAATTTGCCTTCTGATAACAACGGCGAACGCCCGTTGGTGATAGCTGGCCCTTGCTCGGCTGAGACCGAGGAGCAGGTAATGGAAACCGCGCGTGAACTTGCCGCCAAAGGTTGTCACATGTTTCGCGCTGGCGTTTGGAAACCGCGTACCAAGCCAGGCGGCTTTGAGGGCAACGGCGAGAAGGCGCTGCCTTGGATGGCGGAAGTGAAGAAAGAAACTGGAATGCTGACCGCCACCGAGGTGGCGACACCTGAGCATGTGGAGTTGGCACGCAAGTATGGCATCGACATACTGTGGGTTGGAGCCCGCACGACCGCCAACCCGTTTGCCATGCAGGAACTTGCCGATAGCCTGAAGGGTTTTGAGGGAGCCGTGCTTGTCAAGAACCCGGTCAACCCCGACCTGGAGCTTTGGATTGGCGGGCTGGAGCGCATCAACGGCGCGGGCATAAAGCGTCTCGGCGCCATACACCGTGGTTTCTCAAGCTATGACAAGAAGATATACCGCAACCTGCCTATGTGGCAGATACCCATAGAGTTGCATCGGCGCATACCAAGCCTGCCCATCATCTGCGACCCGAGCCACATTGGCGGGCGGCGCGACCTCATAGCCCCGCTTTGTCAGCAGGCTAT
>CAZTUD010000248.1:0-4175 GCA_964616945.1 uncultured Prevotella sp.
GTGTCGCTCATAGTTGAGCCTTACGCCGAGGGAATGCCAGACCCGACGGTTTACAAGTTCGATGGACAAGAGTTCAAGATGAACATCAAGTCGAAGGAGGAGAAAGACTTGGCGTGGGGCGGCAAGCTGCAGTTCATCAACAGCGTCGTTGGCGGTGCCATCGACCTGCGTTTCATGCCTGCAATATTGAAAGGTGTCATGGACTGCATGGAGCGTGGCCCGCTGACAGGCAGCTATGCCCGCGACGTGCGCGTGGTAGTTCACGACGGCAAGATGCACCCCGTTGACAGCAACGAGCTTTCGTTCACGCTTGCGGCACGCCACGCTTTCTCCGACGCGTTCAAGGATGCCGGCCCGAAAATTCTCGAGCCCATCTACGACCTTGAGGTTTACGTGCCCAGCGACTACATGGGCGACGTGATGAGCGACCTGCAAGGCAGGCGTGCCATCATCATGGGCATGGACACCGAGGCAGGCTACCAGAAGCTGTCGGCAAAGATTCCTTACAAGGAGCTTGCCAACTACAGCGTGGCATTGAGCTCGCTGACTGGTGGACGTGCGTCGTTCAACGCCAAGTTCGCAAGTTATGAGCTTGTGCCGGGCGACCTCCAGACAAAGCTCATTGCCGAGCACGAGAAGGAGCAGAACGAAGACGAATAATAGTTCTTTGTAACATACATTTTCCCCATTGCTTGTTTGAGCAGTGGGGATTTTTTTGCTTGCAAATGAGGAAGCAAAATGCGAGATTATGTTAATTTAAGGAAACGCCTCTTATTTTCTTAACATTCAAATGTTAATCAATTAAGTTAATTATTATCTTTGCGCCATGAAGAAGAAAACGATATGGACCATCGCCATCATCATGGGCGTGTCCTTTGTCATATTGCTTGGCTTGCAGCTGACGTACATTCAGGAAATGGCCAACATGAAGAAGGAGCAGTTCGACGAAAGTGTCAACCGCGCCCTTTATCAGGCTTCGCGCAATCTGGAACTTAACGAGACTCTCCGCTATTTGGAGAAGGACGTTTCGGAAACACAAAGAAAAGCAGACGGCAAAGTGTCGGGTGCGCAAGATGCTGGCAGTGCCGACAGTCTCGGCATTCACCAATATTCCGGTAGGCGTGGGGCTGACTATGTTACTTTCCGGTTGAAGACGATGAGCAACAACCCGGTGAAGGTGCCCAAGGCAATGATTTTGCGCAACGACCGCAATTCCAACAACGAGGCAAGCAAGTCGCTGCAGGAGATTGTGAAAAACAGGTATGTCTATCAGAAGGCCTTGCTCGACGAGGTGGTGATGAACATGCTCTATTCGGCTTCCGACAAGCCCCTCAAGGAGCGCGTGAACTTCAAGATTCTCGACCAGGACCTCAAGGCGGAGCTGATAAACAACGGCATCAACATTCCTTATCATTTCACGGTGTCCACGCAGGATGGGCGCGAGGTTTACCGTTGTCCCGACTACACCGACGACGGGTCGGAGTACACCTACACCCAAGTGCTTTTCCGCAACGACCCCGCGTCGAGGATGGGCGTGATAAGGGTGAACTTCCCCGACATCAACAGCTACATCTATTCCAGCGTGCGCTTCATGATACCGAGCGTCGTCTTCACGCTCATACTGATGATTACCTTTGTCTTCACGCTTGTGGTGGTGTTCCGCCAGAAACGCTACAGCGAGATAAAGAACGACTTCATCAACAACATGACCCACGAGCTGAAGACTCCTATCGCGAGCATATCGCTTGCTGCGCAGATGCTCAACGACGACAGCGTTACCAAGAGCGAGAAGATGCTCAAGCATTTGGTGGGCGTGGTTACCGACGAGACCAAGCGACTGCGCTTCCTCGTGGAGAAGGTGCTGCAGATGTCGATGTTCGACCGCAAGAAGTCGTCGTTCAAGAAGAAGCGGCTTGACCTCAACGAGATGGTGGAGACCATTGCCAACTCGTTCTCGCTGCGCGTGGAGCATACGGGCGGAAAGATATACGTGGATGTGGGTGCCATCGACTCAACGATATATGTTGACGAGGTGAACTTCCAGAACGTCATATTCAACCTCATGGACAATGCCGTGAAATACCGCAAGCCGGACAAGCCGATTGACGTTTACCTCAAGACATGGAACGACGACAAGTGGTTGTACCTGTCGGTGCGCGACACGGGCTTGGGAATGAAGAAGGACGACTTGAAGAAGATTTTCGAGAAGTTCTACCGTGTGCACACGGGCAACGTGCACGACGTGAAAGGCTTTGGCCTCGGACTGGCTTACGTCAAGAAGGTGGTCGACCTGCACGACGGCGACATAAAGGTGGACAGCGAGCTTGGCAAGGGCACCACGTTCACGATAAAGCTGCCGGTGATAAAAGACGAATAAATTAACTTTAAATATCTACAATTATGGAAGAGAAGACAAAAATCCTGCTGTGTGAGGACGACGAGAACCTCGGCACTCTGCTTTGTGAATATCTTATAGCCAAAGGCTTCGACGCAGTGCTCTGCCCCGACGGCGAGGTGGGCTACCGCGAGTTCCAGAAAGACAAGTTCGACATCTGCATCCTCGACGTGATGATGCCCAAGAAGGACGGCTTCACGCTGGCTTCCGAGATACGCCAAATCAACTCTCAGGTGCCCATCATCTTCCTCACGGCGCGCGCCCAGAAGGAGGATGTGCTCGAGGGTTTCGACAAGGGTGCCGACGACTACATCACCAAGCCGTTCTCTATGGAGGAGCTTGTGAAGAGGGTTGAGGCGATACTGCGCCGTGTGCGTGGCAAGCGCACCCACGAGAGCACCAAGTACAAGATTGGCCGCTACAACTTTGACACCCAAAAGCAGCTGCTCACCATTGGCGACAAGCAGACAAAGCTCACGACAAAGGAGAACGAGCTGCTCTCGCTGCTCTGCTCGCACGCCAACGAAATCTTGAAGCGCAACGATGCCCTGCGCACCATCTGGATTGACGACAACTACTTCAACGCCCGCTCAATGGATGTCTATATCACCAAGCTGCGCAAGCATCTCAAGGATGACGACCAGGTGGAGATAATCAACATCCACGGCCAG
This sequence comes from uncultured Prevotella sp., assembly GCA_964616945.1. GTDB lineage: Bacteria > Bacteroidota > Bacteroidia > Bacteroidales > Bacteroidaceae > Prevotella. The sequence goes on from CAZTUD010000248.1 coordinate 3,067, forward strand.
GGCTACAAGCTCATCATTCCCGACGAGGAGTAGTGCTCCTGACTCCTGACTTGTTTCATCGCCGACCTTGCGAGCCGCTCATACACGACTCCGAGGCCGGCGAAACGCGTTAGGGCGTTCATGGCGGCGTGGCGCACGCCAGCCGACGGCGACTGCAAGGCGGTGATGGCCTGGTCGATGAACTCGTTGATGCCACGCTCGTTTGGCTCCATGCCTTGCATGAAGAGGCGGCCGATGATGTCGTAGGCGCAAATCTGCCGTATTGCATTGTCGGATGCCATCCAGCGGTAGGCCAGCTTTGGCGCGTAGCTCACATGCTGGTAGAGGTTGAATGCCTGCATCTCAGCCAGTTCCTGGGTGTGGGTTTGCTCCATCCATATTTCCGCCACTTCCTCCGGCATCTCGTCGGGCGGCATGAGTAGCGTGGCGAGGATTTTGCACTCGCGTATGTCTTCTTTCCACAAGGCTATGGCAAGATGATAGTCGGGCGTATAGCTCTTTGCCATCTGTTTCAGCTGTATGAACGGCACGCCCCAGTTGAGCTTGTAGTCAAGCCCTTTCTCGCGCATCGACTGCGAGGCAGGGCCGTTCATCACCAGTCTGAAACTTCTTTTCAGTTCTTGTATGGTTTCCTTTATATCTTGTTCAGTCATTTTCTTGTCTTGTTTACGGTTTTTTGGTGATGCGTGGCAATTGTCGCTCATATCAGTGGCAGTTGCCACGCATATCAGTGACAATTGTCACGCATATCAGTGGCAATTGCCACGCATTATGGTTGCGGCGCGATGAAGCCAATAACGCGGTGTGGGACAGGCGTTTACAGGAAGCCGTATTCTCTTGAGTAGCGCAGCATCTGGTGGGCATAGCTCTCAGTGTAGTCGAGCCTAACGTCGGTGATGCCGCCATTGTCGTCGGTTATTGGTGTCATGTGTGGGTTTATGAAGCCTTTGTATGGGGCTATGCCGAGCTTCGCGTAGCGTTGCAACACCTCGCGGTGAGTGTCGGGGTCAACTTTCACGCCATACGTCTCCACGAGCTTGCGGGCGGCTTCGTAGTCGCCCTCGCTCTTTATGCGCTGCACCTCGGCGAGCAGCTTGCCGAAAAGCTGC
>CAZTUD010000249.1:0-4174 GCA_964616945.1 uncultured Prevotella sp.
TCATGGTGTCAACAGCCTCTATCATATTGATATATGGCGCGATGTATTTCACCTTGTTGGTCTGCAAATGGCCTATGAAATGCCATTCTATGTCTTTCGGCAGGGTCTCAGCCTTCTTCTGCAACTCCTGCTCGTGGCTCTCGCCAAAGACACGCTGCCCGGCGTTGTAGGCAGCCAGGACATATTCATTAGGGTGAAACTTGCTAATGGCAACAAGCCTTACACCTTCGGGCAAGTCGCCAAGCACCGCTTCCAAGTTTTTAGCTACGTCCACTTCCATCATGCTCGAACACATCCATTATCTGCGTCTCGGCAACGCTTGTTATCTCATAGTCTATCATCGTGCCGCCCATAACCTCACCAATGTTCTTCACGGCGGCAGGGAGCGTGGCGGCCTGCACGAGATAGGTTACCGTAGAACGCTTCTCTTTCTCCGTTTTTTCGTCAATGGTTATGAACTGCAACTTGGTCTTGTACCACTTGTCATCCTTTTCCATGTCGGAAAAGAAAATCTCGTGGTAGGCAGCTGGTTTGATGTCGGTTATCTTGTAGTCGCCTGAGATATAAACTTTCATCTCCTCAAGGATAGAGCCTTCAGCCTCAGTAAAACTAAGCGCGTCAACGACATATTGCTCCGTCACGTTTTTCTGCGTGCCGTCTTCCTGTGTCTTGGCATAGCGTATTTTTGTCTCAAACCAGTCTGATGTACGTGATCTCATAATATGTTTGTTTATGTCTTCTTCACAATGCTCACCCCCCTGAACAGATTGTCCAATGCGGCGTAAGTGTATGCGGCCCGGTCATGGATGGTGAGGTCATGCCCCATGCGGTTGCGCAAGTCCACGAGCTTCGACACCGCCCCCTGGTAGTTGTCGGCATTGATGCGGAGGCTCATCTTGTCTGCCATAGCCGCGTCAAAACCAAAATAGCGGGTCAGCATGTCGGCAAACTGTTGCCGCTGCATGTCGGTTATCCTCTGCAAGTTGTTGTTGAGCTGGTTCTTCGGCCTGTATATGTGGAATACCAGCTCGTCAGGCTCACCGCCCCTTTGCCCGTGGTCATAGCGCTTCTCATAGTCGAAATAGCAGTCGCAGAAGCCGTTCTCCGACAATGCCTGAAGCTCCTCCTTCGCCGGCTCAAGCACACGGCGGCAAAAATCGCTGAACTTGCTGTAGCGGTTCTCGAGGCGCAGCATCTTGCGGAACTCAAGCGTCTTGATTACCGTAAAGCCCTTGTTGAGCCAGCTCTCAATGAACATGTACACGCGCTGGGTGTAGCGGTTGCGGCAGGCGAAGACTATCTGCTTGCCAAGGCGGTGGTAGCCGAGGTCGAGCGACACGAGGCGTTGAGCCACCTGCCGGTCAATCTTCAATATGGCATATTTCTCGTATATGCCCTCGTCGCCGGGAATGTAAACATCGCAAAGGTTGGTAACTTTCAGGTAATTGCGCCCGTCGGATGTCTTGTAAGGAATCTCGACCGGCACCGACGCCAGCAACTTCAGGCTCTCCCTCAACTGTGGATAATGGTTGGGATCCACGCCGAGAGTCTTGAAGTAGGCCTTCACCTCAAGCCGCCCGTCGTCGTCAAGCTCGGCTGGCGTGAAGATGGTTGGCTCCATACGGCTCTTGTTGAGTATCTCGTGGAGCTTGCGCTGCATGTTCTCCACGATGCTCACCAATATGCGTATCTGTATGAGTGAATAGTCGTGGCGCATCATCGTCACGGCAATGGGCTGCAACAGCCACGTCTCATTCTCAATGGGAATGAGGTCGGAAGGGATGTTGCGCTTCATGTCGCGCTTCTTCCCTTTCCCAAACTCCCGCCGGTGCGTCGTCTTGCGCACAACGGCAGGCTTGACTGCTGTGGTTGTCGTGTCGTTTGTCATCAGCGTACAAAGATAATGCTATTTTCCCAATCGACCAAGCAAATTGAAATCTTTTTAATCCCAAAAACCGTCGCCGAAGTCGAGCCGCCCCTGCACCCACTGCGGACTTTTATTCTCTTCTTCCTCCGGATTGCTGACCGAAAGCCCGACCAGACGCACCGGATGGGCGGCTGAATAGTCCACCTTTTTCAACAATTTCTTTGCCAATGGCAATATGTCATCCTTGCCTTTGAGCGTTTTTTCGGCGGTGAGGCTTCGGTTTATAATCCTGAAGTCGCCATATTTTATCTTCAGCGTCAGCGTCTTGCCCTCGAAGCTACTCTTCTTCAGCCGCCTCTCCAATTCAAGCACAATGTGGTAAAGCTCGATAATCATCTGCGACTGCATGGTTATGTCCTCCTCCATCGTCTGCTCGCAGCCTACAGATTTCCTCACCGACGAAACCTCGACCGGGCGGTCGTCTATTCCACGCGCGAAGTTGTAATACACCCCGCCCATCTTCCCGAACACTTCCTTGAGATGCTGTAGCGGCACCTCGCGCAAGTCCCTGCCCGTGTAGATGCCAATCTTGTGCATGAGCTGTTTGGTCTTGGGTCCCACGCCCCAAATCTTCTCCACTGGCAGCTGCGCTATAAAGTCAAGCGCGTCGTCGTGGCTGACGGTAAACTGTCCGTCTGGCTTGCGGTAGTCGCTCGCTATCTTGGCGAGAAACTTGTTGTAGGATATTCCGGCAGAAGCCGTCAAGTGCAAATCCTCCCTTATGCGCCCGCGAATTTCCTCGGCAATGGCCTCCGCCGAGCCAATGCCTTTCTTGTTTTCGGTAACGTCAAGAAAAGCCTCGTCAATGGAGACTGGTTCTATCTTGTCGGTATAGTCCTGGAAAATCTCATGCACCTGCGCCGACACCTCGCTGTAGTGATGGTGGTCGCCAGGCACAACGATGAGCTGTGGGCAATAGCGTTTCGCGGTTGACATGGCCATAGCCGAATGCACGCCATACTTGCGTGCCTCGTAGCTTGCCGTTGACACCACTCCCCTCGGACCATCGTAGCCCACGGCTATCGCCTTGCCCCGCAGTTCGGGATGGTCGCGCTGCTCCACCGAAGCAAAGAACGCGTCCATGTCAACATGTATAATCTTGCGCAAATCCCCACTATCCACTCTTTATTCCTCACTCTCCCAACACGTCGTCGGCCTCGCTCATCTCGTCGTCGTCAAACCATTTCGAAAGCTTGCTGTAGGCTTTCGCCTTCACATCGTCCGGCACCTCTATCCACACCTTGTTGAGCACGTACATCAGCACGGCGAGGTCGTCGCCAAGCCCGGCTATTGGTATGGCGTCAGGGATTACGTCCAACGGGCTGATGAGATAGCCCAGCGCGCCAATGATGATTGCCTTGTCTTTCAGCGAGACCTTGTCGCTCTGCAAGGTATAATATAATATGAGCGCGACATAGACGAGCTTCGCGCCGGCACGCTTGGCTATATGCGAAATCTTGTCGATGAAGCCGGATGAAGTATAGCTGTCCTTATACTTCATGAAATCGGGTAAGTTCTGATTTTCCATATTGAGTAGTTCTTCAGTGTTTATCGCAAACGCCTTGCCTTAATTGAGCATTATGAATTATGCGCTATGAAATGCTCCACCGCGTCGGCATATGCGGCAATGTCCTCATTGTCAGCCCTCAGCCTGCGAAGACTATGCCTCACGGAAAGCACTGACAACCCTTTCAGCACGAGAGCCAGAGCTATGCCGATGCCAAGTCCGGCAAACAGCGACCACTTGCCCCACGGCAACATGCTCTCGGGAAACGCACTGAGAATGATGACAGGTATCACTGCCACGATGCCGTACTTCGTGAGCTGCGCCTTCTGCGAGCCGGGGCTGTCGAGGATGCGCTGATATTCATAGAGATAATCCTCCAAGCCCTTGCGCTCTACGCCGAAAGCGGCAAGGGCGGGAAAACCATCCTCGCCTTCGTGTTGGCCAATGCCCCGCAATATGCGATGCTCATAATCGTTGAGCACATCCGGTTGTAATTCTTTCATAAAAGCCTTCCCAAGTCATTAAAAAGCAGGCCAGTGCCCTGATAAGCCGGGTTCTGTTTCCCTCCGTGGAAGGAGCCTTGTCATTTATCTACTCCGCAAGTCACCCTGCGGCTCCAGCGTTCTACCCTCCATCGTTGCCCTGCGGGGGCATCGGGCAGGCGGCCCTCTCATGACGATGGTTTACATGAACTTGCAGCCTCCAGACGGCACAGCACGGCGATCACCCGCCGCCTGGTG
>CAZTUD010000250.1:0-4172 GCA_964616945.1 uncultured Prevotella sp.
GGTAGGGTCGCTCGTCGTAGAGGGCGGCCCAGGGCTCGTCGCCCTTGCGCTCCATGGGGCACGTGGCATACTTGTATTTCATCACCAGCTTGGCGTTGCAGGGGCGTGCCGGAGCGGCCGTGCCGTTCACGGTGATGAGCACGGGCAGGGGGGCCACGACGGTCTCCACGCCGCCGTCGATGTGGCGGCGGATGGTGGCCTTGCCGTCCTCAATCTTCACTATCTCCTCGGCGTAGGTCACTTGGTTCAGCCCAAGCTTCTGTGCCACCTGCGGGCCTACCTGCGCCGTGTCGCCGTCGATGGCCTGGCGGCCGCCTATCACGAGGTCAACTTTCCCGACCTCGTTGTTGATTTTCTCCACTGCTTTCGACAGGAAGTAGGCAGTGGCGAGCGTGTCGGCACCCGCGCTCTTGCGGTCGGTGAGCAGCCAGCCCTCGTCGGCTCCGCGATAGAGGCTGTCGCGTAGAATTTCGCCCGCGCGAGGGGGTCCCATAGTCACTACGCCCACATGAACGTTCTCCGGGTCGAGGTCCTTGAGGCGCAGAGCCTGCTCCAACGCGTTCAGGTCCTCCGGGTTGAAGATTGCGGGCAGGGCGGCGCGGTTGACGGTGCCTTCGGCGGTCATCGCGTCCTTTCCCACATTCCGTGTGTCGGGTACTTGCTTGGCAAGCACTACAATGTTCAGTTTCATGCTATTATATATATAATTGTGTTATAATCCAACAGTTACGTCTCTTATACCAACGTGCAAAATTACTAATATTCTCCTTTTTATCCAAAGAATTGTCCCTAAAACAGCCTTTTACTGCACAAACGGTTGCATTTGTGCAGCAAAGCGGTGGCTTGCTTTCTCAAGGCTTGGACAAAATAAAGTGGCGCAAATTTACCAGTTTTGTTCTAATAATGAGTAACTTTGCACAGCAGTTTACGATGAGACAAGAACAACACAGAGAGTTCCAGCAACTATTCAAGGAGCATTATCCACGGCTGTTTTACTATGCGCTACAGATAACTCATGACTATGAAACGAGCCGTGACATCGTGAGCGAGACTTTCGCCCGCGTGCTGGGGCAATGGGGTCAAGTTGACATGTCGAAAGTTGGGATGCTGCTTGGCGTTGCCGTCCGTCGCCGCTGTGTGGACCATCTGCGCCATCTGACTGTGCGGTCGGAATATTCTCAATACTACCTGCGTGCCGTGGACGAGTGCTACATTGATACCGACGAGTCGATGAAAAGGCAGCGGCAGGTGGACGTGCTGATGGCAGAGCTGGAGGAACCTACGAAGACGATAATGCGGAAATGCTACCTTGAACACAAGAAATATGACGAGGTGGCTGCGGAGATGCACATTCACCACGACACCGTGAAGCGGCATGTGATGAAGGCCTTGAAAACCTTGCGTGAGAAATTTTCAGGAAAAAATCCTGATGACCTTGCAACCGATTTATAGCTTGAAACGTACTATTAAATAGCAGCAAAGCAAAAAAAGATGGGAAGCCTAAGCAATGATAATAGGGAACAGGATTGCCTTGACGTGGCAATGAAGGTGATGAAAGCCACTGACGAGGAGGTCTGTCTGTCGGACGAGGAGAAAGCCCTGCTTGCCGACAGTCGGACGCAAGACGACTTGCGTCTGCTTGTTAGCGCAGAGCGGTCGTTGCTTGAAAGCAACGTGTCGGTGCCTGACGCGGGCGGCGAGCTGGAAAGAATAGTAGGAGAGGAACTGCCCTCCGATACGGATCATCGCTCCGCCAGAGCCGTCTCCATGCGTCATTACGCCCTTGGCGCGCTCATTGGAGCCGCCGCGACGCTGCTTGCCATATTCGGCTTCAGCCAGTGGGAAATGCTCACGCCGCAGAACAAGCAAATTGCCCATGTAGAGAAGTCTTCGGCAGGGGCTGGCGTGAAGACTGTCTCCACAGGCAGTGGCGAGACCATCACACTTAATCTGAGCGACGGCACGTCGATAACGCTCAACGCCGGCAGCCGCCTCGACTATCCAAGCCATTTCAATGGCGACACCCGCAGCGTGCGACTGCAGGGTGAGGCACTGTTCAAGGTGAGCAAGGACAAGGCACACCCTTTCATAGTGCTTACCGACAAGATGACGACACGTGTGCTTGGCACCATATTCAACATAAAGGCATACGCTGGGCAGAGAGCTACGGTGGTTCTCGTGGAAGGCAGCATTGAGATTTCCTCTGGCAGCCTTACCAAGAAGCTGAGGCCTGGCGAGCGGGCTGCCGTGGGCAACGATGGCAATATTGTGATGGATAGGGTGAACGCGGAAGAGACCACTGCCTGGAGCGACAACCAATTCTATTTTGACGACCAGCGATTGGAGGACATAATGGACGACCTCGGGCGGTGGTATAACTTGATGGTTGTCTATAAGGCTGACAGCCTGAAAGACTTGCGGCTCAACTTCGCCACCCCGCGCAACGGCTCGGCTGACGATGCCATAGAGCTGCTCAACAGCATGCGCCGCTTCAAGGTTGTAAAAGAAGGCAAGAAGATAGTGGTGGAATAAACAATGGGGCATCCCGACGGGATGCCCTTATTGTTTATGGTTCGTTTACTTTTGGAATAGCTTGGCAATGAAGTTCGCAAGCTCCTCGCCACGCAAGTCCATTGCTATTATCTTGCCGTCCTTGTCAAGGACAAACATTTTTGGTATGGCGTTCACGTGGAACTGGCGGGCTATCGGGTCGTCAAACTCTTTGAGGTTCGATACGTGGTGCCAGTCGAGGCCGTGCTTCTCTATTGCCTTCACCCATGCATCCTTTGTTTTGTCGAGCGACACGCCGAGTATTTCCAGCCCCTGCTTGTGATATTGCTGGTAAATGTTCTTCACGTTGGGCATTTCCCTCAGGCACGGACCGCACCAGCTTGCCCAGAAGTCGATTATCACGGGATGCCCGCGCAGGCTGTAGAGCGAAAGCGTTTTGCCGTCGGGAGTGGGAGCCGAGAAGTCAGGGGCAACGCCGCCCACCACATAATGGCTCATCTCGTCAAGCTCCGCCTTTATCATCTTGCCCGTAGGACATTGCTTCACCCTGTCGGTCAGGTTGTTGTACACGCTCAACGCCTTCTCATAGTCGGGGTTGAACTGTATGTAGTAGTCGTGGATGAAGTAGGGTGCGGCCTCCTGGTCGTTTATGGAGTCGGCGTATGCGTTCACCATAGAGTCGAGCCTTGCCTTCATGGCGTTCATGCCCTGCACGAGCGAGTCGAGCGATTCCTGCGACCTTTTCTCCGACTCCTTGCTCAAGCCCAGCATTGAGGCGAGCTTGAAGAGGGAAATCATCATTATTTGGCTTTTCGATTTCTCCAGTATGGCTTGCTGTGGGCTGCCCTTGACATCGCAGCCACCTTTCAGCCCTACGCTGAAGGTTACGGGCGTGCCGTCGAGGAAGATGTCTTCCTTTGTCTTGCCAGCGCTCACGTAAGCTCTCATCATTTGGTCAACGTTGCCTTTCAAGCTGAAAAGCGAGTCGGCAGACAGGGTAGTGGAGTCAACTTTCTGCGCCTGGTTCTCGTCAAGGCTCAGATATACCTTTGTGCCGGCGGGCTGCGCAATCTTGCCGCTGATGTCGTATGGCAACTGGGCTTGTGCCGACATGGTGGCCGCCACGAGGACGGCCAGTGTCAGTGTCTTTTTCATCTTTTTATTCTTCTTATTGGTTCAATGTGTCAAAATAGCCAGCTGGCACTGGGTCGTCGGGGCATTGCTCGTTTTGCATTGCCACGGGGTCGAGGTCGAGCGTGTCGTGCAAGAATTGTGCCAGCAGGTAGGTGCGTCTGCGCAAGCGCGGGAAGTCGTCGAGAGTGAAGAACAAGTAGTCGAAGCGCGACTTGCCCGTGCCAGTGATGAAGTTTATGAAGTTGCCCAAATCGTCGCTGTCGCTCCACCTCGGACACATGCCCATGTTGTCCCAAAAGCCGCCCTTGGTGTTGGTGTAGCCTGCCATATAGACGTTGTAGAGCAGTTGCTTGGCGCGTGTCGAGCCCCAGTCGTCGGGGAACACGTAGCCCGACTTGGTGTAGGTGTCGTAGCGTATGGTGTAGTTGGAGGCATCCTTTGCCGCCATGAACTCCGACAGTTCCGACTTGTTGTTGTCGTATATCGCGCTGAGCATCGAGGTCACCATGTTCGTCTGCAGCGTCGTC
>CAZTUD010000251.1:0-661 GCA_964616945.1 uncultured Prevotella sp.
ATGAATGTCACCACGTCGGCTTTGGTGGCATCCTGTTTACCGAGGAAGCTCGTCAGCAGCGGGGCCACGGTGCCTTCAAGCCCTGACTCGCTGCGTGCGTTGATGGCTTGGAAGAAATGGCGCAATACGGAAGAGACAAGCGTTTTCTCCTCTGGCTGCACGGTCTTGGCTTTCAGCAGTTTTATGGCATCGTTTGCCTCGTCCACGTGGTCGCCGTTGGCGTGCTCGTTGAGGTATCCCTGCAGGGCTTCGATGGTGTTTTGGTTTGACGCGTCTACCCAGTCGAGCGAGTCTACCTTGCGTTGTGCGTCGCCTCTGTGCTCCGAGTCGGGATGTTTTGCCAAATAGTCCATCAATGCCTGCTTCGAGCCGCTCACCACGGCATTGTTCCAGTCGGCATCGTTCTGCCTGAGCCTTTCCAAGTGTGTGGTGACGGAGTCGATGTGCGCTTCGGGAGCGTCCTTGTAGGTGTTGAGGTAAGTCTGCAAGTCCAGCGGGTTGTTGCTCTTCATGGCGAACTCGTAAGCGTCCTGCTCCTTGGTTGCCTTGGCATTGTTGTAGAAGTAGAAGCACGCGCCGCAAACCACTATGGCAAGCACGATAGCCACGATGAGTGCCGAGTGTCCCTTTTTCTTTGGCTTGGCGGGTGGCGTGGGTGGGG
>CAZTUD010000251.1:671-4136 GCA_964616945.1 uncultured Prevotella sp.
CCCTATGGCGAACGCCGGTGGCCCCGGTGGGGGGTGGGTTTTTTTTTTTTTTTTGGTGGGGGGGGGGGGGGGGGGGGGGGGGGGGGAGGGGGGGGGGGGGGGGGTATGGAGGACTGCCCCGTTTGCGTGTTTCCCACCTGCCCAGACAGGCGAGTCGCACCTTGGTCAGCCACGTTGCTGGTCAAGTGGTGGCAGTTGGGGCACATCTCCTGGTCCTTGAAATAAATCTCGCCGCATTGCGGACATCTTGTTATTTTCCCTGCAATGGCAACCCCGCAGTTGGGGCAATATGGTGCCTTGTCGCTTATTTGCCGTCCGCATTCCGGACATTTTATCATTGCCATAGATATAATATATTATGTAGTGTATGCTTACTTGTGCCTGAACCTTATCTCCCGTAGCTTGTACCGTCCCATGAAGCGGCTCTTGTCAACATATCCGTTGATGCCGTTGAGCCGCCCCTTGCCAGTGTATTGCCACATTATGTATTCCTTGCCATCGGTTAGCACTGGCTCGCTCTCGGAGTATTGGGCAATCATGAGTTTGTAGTCGTCTAATAACCCTTGCAGGTTGGCGTTGTAGAAGTTGGTGCCAGTATATACCAGTGGTTTTTGCTTGTAGGCTTTTTCCACGAGCACGAGAAATTTTGCCAGCGAGTCGCGGAATGCTTCCACGGGCAGCCCGCTGCGTGTCTCCACGTCAATCATCGGTATGAGATCCTGGTCGCCGGGGCGGCACTGTGCCTTGAAGTTCTCCAACTGCACCTCCTGCTCAATCTTGGGGCGGTAGAAGTGGTAGGAGCCTACCTTGAGGCCGTACTGGTGGGCCAGGTCAATGTTCTGTTTGTATCTGTCGTCGATGTTGTTGCCTCCCTCGGTTGCCTTTAGGTACACGTATGCCATCTTCGTCTCACCCACAGTCTCCCAGAACACGGTGCCCTGGTAGTGGCTGAGGTCAATGCCGTGGACGTGGGTGCAAGTGTCCTCACACTCCATGCGGCTGCCTTGGGCGAGGCAAATCGCAAAGCTTGCCATGCCAAGTATCGACATGATGATGCGTTTCATAATGCAAAGATACCAATATTTTTTAAAAAACATTCTTGTTTCGCCTTTTTTCTATATCTTTGCACATCATATTGCGAAAACGATGAAAGAAATCAGTTGGGGTTTTATTGGTTGTGGCGAGGTTACCGAGAAGAAGTCGGGGCCTGCTTTCAGCGAGGTCAGTGGTTCTCATGTTGAGGCAGTGATGAGCCGCAACGGAGATAAGGCAAAGTCGTACGCCGACCGCCACAATATAAAGAGATGGTACACCGATGCCCAGCAGCTCATCGACGACCCTGACGTAAATGCCATATACATCGCCACCCCGCCGTCGTCACACGCCACCTACGCCATAATGTGCATGCGCAGTGGCAAGCCGTGCTACGTGGAGAAGCCGCTGGCGGCAAGCTATGAGGACTGCATACGCGTGAACCGCATTTCAGAGCAGACTGGCGTGCCGTGCTTCGTGGCTTACTACCGTCGCTATCTGCCTTATTTCCAGCGTGTCAAGGAGATTATAGACACGGCGCAGATAGGAAAGGTGCTCACTGTGCAGCTACAGTTCGCCGTGCCGCCGCGCGACCTTGACTACAGTGCGTCGTCGAGTCTGCCGTGGCGTTTGCAGCCTGACATATCGGGCGGTGGTTATTTCTACGACCTCGCCCCCCACCAGCTCGACTTGTTGCAAAATCTTTTCGGGGCTATAGTGCGGGCGCATGGCTATCCCACCAACCGTGAGCATCTCTACGGGGCGGAGGACACCATCTCGGCGGCGTTCATATTCGACAGTGGCATTTCCGGCAGTGCGTCGTGGTGCTTTGTGGGGCACGAGAGCGCGAAGATAGACCGCATACTTGTCATCGGCGACAAGGGCACGCTCTCGTTCAGTGTGTATAACTACGACCCCATCCACCTTGTCAACAGCCTTGGCGCACAGAGCATCATTGTGCCCAACCCGCCATACGTGCAACTGCCAATCATAACGTCGGTCATACGCCATCTGCAAGGCTTGGGAGTGTGCACGTCAACGTCGGTGAGCGCAACGCCTGTCAACTGGGTGATGGACAGGATTTTGGGCAAGTTTTAATAATTAACAGTTAGGAGTTAATAGTTAGGAGTTTGTAGTTATAAGATAGCTTAAATGTCGATAAAGTCAATAACAGCCGCAGTTGCTCTCTTCGTCCTCGCCGTTGACTATGGCATGGCGCAGGGTGATGTCAAGGCCGCCGTAATGGTTCCGGCGACTGTTGAGGCTGCCGACACTATCCCGACCACAGACTCCATAAGCAATGTCCGGCACAAGAAAAAGCTGCCGTGGCTGAGGCGCGTCATACGCGGCTTCTCGAAGATAGACACCAACTACATTGAGCCGCAGGCCTACAACTTCACCGTGATGCTGCAGAACACCACGAGCTTCGAGGGCTACACCATGCGCTTCGACAATGGCAACGGCGTGCGGTTCTCGCCGGCTCCGTCCTACAAGATTGGCCCGTATGTGGGCTGGCGGTGGATATTCCTGGGCTACACTCTCGACCTGCGTGCCACTGGGGGAGGTGCGCGGCAGGCTGTCAACCTGAGCCTTTATGCCAATCAGGTAGGAATTGACCTGTTCTATAGAAAGTCGGGTGCCAACTATCGCATAGACCGTGTAAACCTTTTCTCCGGTTATGATGCCAGCCCGATGCATGACGCCGACTTCGAAGGCTTCAGTTCAAGCGAGCGGGGGCTCAACCTTTATTATATCTTCAACCACAGGAAGTTCTCATATCCGGCGGCATACAGCCAGAGCACAATACAGAAAAAATCGTGCGGCACTGCTCTTGCCGGGCTGAGCTATTCGCGGCATACACTCAACATTGACTGGCAGGAGCTTTACTGCCTTCTTGACGAGAAGATTGGGGAGGGCACTGCCGCAGCCAACCTCGACACTACCATTCACAGCGCCAACGTTCACTACACCGACTTCTCTCTGAGCGGGGGCTACGCCTACAACTGGGTGTTTGCCAAGCACTGGTTGCTCGACATGTCATTGCAGCTGGCGTTGGGTTACAAGCAGTCGCATGGCGATGCGAGCAACCGCAGGAGGCGACTTTTTCGCGACTTCAGTTTCCACAACTTCAATATCGACGGTGTCTCGCGTGTGGGATTAGTGTGGAACAACATGCGCTGGTATGCTGGTGCGAGCGCAATATTCCACACTTACAACTATCGCCGTGAGCGCTTCCGCGCCAACACCACCTTTGGCAACGTGAACATTTATTTCGGGTATAACTTTGGAAAAAGATAGTGGCAATGGACAAAAGGCTGTTATTCACATTTCTTTTCTTTCTCGCTCTTCCGTCATTTGCGCAAAGAGTTGACTTCCAGCGTGCTGATTCGTTGAAAGTAATGTCCCTTTTCGACAAGGCAAAGGCATTGAGGC
>CAZTUD010000252.1:0-4130 GCA_964616945.1 uncultured Prevotella sp.
GCACAGCACGGCGATCACCCGCCGCCTGGTGGTCTCTTGCACCACCTTCTCACCCTTGCCACCTGCGGACATGCCGGCATGAGACACACCGGCAGTTTCCGCCGTGGCGGTAAATTTTCTTCTGCCTACACCTGCTGTCGCCAACAGCTTCCATTTTCAGAAGTGGAGTGCCATGCGCTGCCCGGACTTTCCTCCCGCATTCCGTTCGGAATGCCGGCGACAGGCCGGGACACTGGCCTACATGTTGCAAAAGTAATAATTTTATTTGTAAACAAGAACTTGATGATTAAGTTTTTGCAAGTTTTTAAACGAATGTAAAATATTATCCTACCCGGCTTAATAGCCGTTAAGTGTTAAAATTGAAATGTTAAATACGAATAAACCTATCTGACAAATTGTCCCTTTTACATTTTTTGCTCCTATATTTGCAAGCAATAAAACAGAAAAGCGACAACAGACAAGAAAAAACAAACATTAAAGTTAAGATAGTATGAAAAAGGTTTCAAATTATGTAGTGGCGGCCTTGTGCGTCCTGTCGATTACATTCTCCGCAGGCGCATTCTACAAGGCAAACGCATCCACCTCAACCGACGAGGTGGCGCAGGCCGGACAACCAGTTGACCTGACCTACGCATCGAAGAAAGCCCTGCCAGCTGTGGTAAGCATCAAGACTGTGGAAAACTCGAAGACACAGACCGTCGAGGTGCAGAGCGACCCCTTCAGCGATTTCTTCTCCGACCCGTTCGGCTTTTTCGGCAACCCCAACCAGGGCAATGGCGGCAAGCAGAAGCGCCAAGTGCAGACACCCAAGCGCGAGGGGCTCGGCTCGGGCGTCATCATCAGCAGCGACGGCTACATAGTTACCAACAACCATGTCGTGCAGGGTGCTGACGAATTGACAGTCACGCTGGAAGACAGCCGCGAGTTCAACGCCAAGGTCATCGGCACCGACCCAACCACCGACTTGGCCCTGATAAAAGTTGAGGGCAGCAACCTGCCCACACTGCCCATTGGCGACAGCGACAAGCTGCAAGTGGGCGAGTGGGTCATCGCAGTTGGCAGCCCGTTCGGCTTCAGCAACACCGTTACCGCTGGCATAGTGTCGGCAAAGGCACGCTCAATGGGCGCAAACGGCGTGGAGAGCTTCATACAGACCGATGCCGCCATCAACCGCGGCAACTCGGGTGGTGCGCTCGTCAACACCAAGGGCGAGCTGGTGGGCATCAATGCCATGCTATACTCCGAGACCGGCTCATACGTGGGCTACGGCTTCGCCATTCCTACGGCAATAATGAACAAGGTGGTGGCCGACCTCAAGGAATACGGCACCGTGCAGCGTGCATACCTCGGCATCCGTGGCGGCGACCTGCACAACCAGATTGACGCGCTCAAGGAGCAGAACAAGGACGTGCCCGACTTCGGCACCAACACTGGCGTTTACGTGGCAAGCGTTGAGGACAACGGCGCAGGCGCTGCGGCCGGCCTCAAGGAGGGCGACGTGATTATAGAGATGGACGGCAAGAAGGTTGAGAAGATGGCCGAGCTTCAGCAAATCATCAACAACAAGCGTCCGGGCGACAAGGCAACCATCACCTGGCTGCGCGACAAGAAGAAGATGTCGAAGACCGTAACGCTGAAGAACCAGCAGGGCACCACACGAGTTGTGAAGACTGCCGACATGGCAGTGCTCGGAGCCAACGTGCTGCCCGTGGGCAACGACCTGAAGAAGCAGCTCGGCATAAGCTACGGCCTGCAGGTGAAGAACGTCAAGAGCGGAGCCTTCAAGGACGGAGGCATAAGCGACGGCTTCATAATCCTTACCGTCAACGACAAGCCGATGAAGGAGATTGCCGACTTGCAGGCTGCCGTGAAGGAGGCCTCCCTCAGCAAGAACCCAGTGCTGTTCATCACGGGCGTATGGCCATCGGGCAAGACCGATTACAAGGCAATAAAGGTAGGCGAGGAATAGAGGTTGGCTTTCACACCAAGCATATAACTCTCTTTCTAAACAAAACACATAGGAGGCAAGCATCCATTACAGGTGCTTGCCTCCTATTTTATATATGGCGGGGGAAAGCCTTGCCAAAGCCGTCAAATGATTGCGTGACGGTCGTCACGCAATTCAATGACGGTCGTCACGCAATACCGTGACGGTCGTCACGCAATTCTGCGACGGTCGTCACGCATTATCAACAAGTCGATTTCATTGAAACTAAACTGCGAAATATGCGAGACTTAGCCTTGTAAAGAGTAGCGTGTCAAGCTTGCAGCTGCTGTTCGGGCACATCGCCGAAGCGGTTCTCCTGCGGCTCGCTCTTGCCAACAAGTAATATCAAAAGCCAAATCCAACCGATGATGGGGATGAAGTTGACAAAGAACCACTGTCCGCCCCTGCCAGTGTCGTGGAGGCGGCGCCATGTAAGGCCGAGGGTGGGCAATAACAGCGCCAAAGCGGCAACAGTGCCTAAAATGTTACTGCTGTCGCCAATGGCCTCACTCACACCTGCGCAGATGATGTAAATGGCCCCATAGGCAAGCACAAACCACCAGTATTCGCTTCTGCTGGCACGGCCCTTGAAATTGCAGTAGTTCTTGAAGACTACACTCTGAAAACTTTGTTTGAATGTCATAAGATTATGTTTGATTGATTAATATTTGTTTCCTCTGCTTATTAATTTTCCAGTATGCTCAATATGCGCTCCGCCGTGCGGCCGTCCCATCGTTCGGGCAACTCGCCCGCCTTCCAATTGCCCGCCACCATGTCGGCCACAGCCTTGCCGAGCTTTTCGGCATCCTCGCCCACGAGAACGTTGGTGCCCATGCGCACGGTCTCAATATGCTCAGTGTAACTGTTGAGCGTGATGCAAGGCACGTGGTTGAACGTGGCCTCCTCTGCCACATTCCCCGAATCGGTTATGATGCCCTTGGCGTTCGCCGTGAGCCACGAGAACTGGAGATATGGCAGCGGGTCAACGATGTGGAAACGTTCCTTGTCGGCGGCAGAGAGGCATTCTGCCACCACTTGCGCGGCCTGTCCGCGTAGCGGAGCCACGACGGGCACTCCTCGCTCATTGCTGACTATTGCCCTGACCATCTTTCTCAAGTTGCCAAGGTTGGCAATCAATGCCTTGCGGTTGAGGGTAAAGACAAGATAGCTGTTGGGTATAAGTTGTTGGTTGCTGATGAATTGAGGCTGCCGGAGTTTGTCGTGGATGAAACGCAGGTTGTCGATAAGGATGTTGCCCACCATATATACTCTTGACAGCTCGGCTCCCTCGCGGTTGGCGATGGAGCTGTTGCTCGCCCCGGCAGTGAAGAGTATGTCCGACAGCCCGTCGATGACAAGGCGGTTTACCTCCTTTGGCATGTTGATGTCGAACGAGCGGGTGCCTGCGGCAATGTGGGCGAGGCGGATGCCGTGCTTCTTGGTAACAATGGCGACCGCCATAGTTGAGGCGAGGTCATCCACCACCACGACGGTGTCGGTGGGATGGGTTTGCAGATATATCTCGAAACGTTGCATCACTTGGCCAGTAAGCTCATTGAGGTTCTGGCATGTAACGCCAAGGCACTCGTCGGGGCGCGGTATCTGCAGGTCGTCGAAAATGCTGCCCTCTATCGTCGGGTCGTCAGCCGCGCCCGTGAACACCAGCTTGTAGCTGATGTCATCCACCGTTTTTTGCGCGGCCTCAATAGTCCTTATCAGCGGGGCCACCTTTATGAAGTTTGGGCGTGCCCCGCAAACTATGCAAATGTTCATTTGAACAACTCCTTTATGCCGCCAAGGCTGCCCATGAGGTTGCTCGCCTCGTAAGGCAGGAAGACGGTCTTCGACTTGTCGCCACTTGCCACCTGCTGCAGCATCTGGATGTAGTTCTTGGCGAGCAGGTAGTTGGCGGGATTGGTGGACTGGCCGACGGCTGCGGTTACCACTTCGATGGCTTTTGCCTCGGCCTCGGCCTTGCGGATGCGTGCCGTGGCCTCACCCTCAGCACGAAGTATGGACTGCTGCTTGTCGGCCTCGGCGCGGTTGATGGTGGCCTGCTTCTGGCCTTCCGACTTCAATATCTGCGCCTGCTTCTCGCCTTCGGATGTGAGGATGGTGGCTCGCGTGTCGCGCTCGGCCTGCA
>CAZTUD010000253.1:0-4121 GCA_964616945.1 uncultured Prevotella sp.
ACAGTCGCGCAAGGCATTCAGGGATTATTTGCTATACGACTCCCTGATGAACTATAATGTGCAGTCGGACGAGTTCTACTACATAAAATATCGTTGTGAGTCAAAGATCAGGCAGTTCCAGTTGGCTCTCAACGACATTGCGCACGCCATAATCCTAAACCGCACCGAACCTGTCTATTATGCGGAAATGGCAAGTCTGCAGCTGCGTGTGAACAGGCCTGACGATGCCATTAAGACCTGTGATGTGGCATTGCAGCTTACTGACAAATACGCCGACCTGTACATCATTAAGGGCATAGCCCTTTGCGAGATGGGCAAAAAGCCCGACGGTCTTGCCGCCTTGCAGAGAGCCAAGGAGCTCGGCGACAGCAGGGCGGACGGCTTGATAGAGAAATACAGCAAGAAATAAATATTCAGCTGCATTTTTGCAATATTGACATTGCATTTTTTATATAAAAGTTTGTAGCGTTTGAAATTAATTAGTACCTTTGCATCGTTTAAACAACATCGCGCAATTTACGCAACCGATACAATTAAAATATAACGTTATAAAACTTTTATGAATTTCACATTATTAATCACCGTTTTGCTGACGGCTGTCACGTTGGTGGTGGGTGCATACGTCATCGCCAAGCTGATAGGTCCCCGTTCGTACAATCCGGTGAAGGGTGAGCCTTTCGAGTGCGGCATTCCCACACGCGGCAGTAGCTGGATGCCTCTGCATGCCGGCTACTACTTGTTCGCCATCCTTTTCCTGATTTTCGATATTGAGACCGTCTTCCTCTATCCGTGGGCAGTCGTGGTGCGCGAGTTCGGAAGCATGGCTCTTGTGAGCATTGGGTTCTTCCTGGTAGTGTTGGTATTTGGGCTGGCTTACGCCTGGCGGAAAGGAGTGCTGGAATGGAGGTAAGAAAGCCGCGTATCAAGAGTATTCCTTACGACGAGTTTAAGGATAATGACACTTTGGGGAATATCGCCAACGAACTTAATGACGGCGGTGTAAACTTCGCCCTCGGAACCCTTGACCAAGTTATCAACTGGGGACGCTCTAACAGCCTCTGGTCGCTGACTTTCGGAACATCGTGCTGTGGAATTGAGTTCATGGCTGTGGGCTGTGCACGTTACGACTTCTCACGTTTTGGATTTGAAGTAACGCGCAATTCGGCACGTCAGGCCGACCTTATCATGGTGGCAGGGACCATCACCAACAAGATGGCACCAGTGTTCAAGCGACTTTACGACGAAATGGCTGAACCAAAGTACGTTGTTGCAGTTGGTGGCTGCACCATAAGTGGCGGTCCGTTCAAGAAAAGCTACAACGTAGTAAGGGGTATCGACCAGCTCGTTCCCGTGGATGTATATGTGCCTGGTTGCCCTCCGCGCCCAGAGGCAATCCTTTACGGCATGATGCAGTTGCAGCGTAAGGTGAAGGTGGAGAAATTCTTCGGAGGTGCCAATCACAAGATGACACGCACCGAAAAGAACGAGAGCCTTGCTTTGGGCGGACTGCACGGCATAGGCAACGAGAACCTCTCGGCAGCAAAACTGGGCGAGAAACAGCCAATTATCGTCACATCCTCACCAAACAAGGCCGACTTGGAGGCTCTTGGCCAGGAACTCGACGCATTGGAAAAGGAAGGCGAACAGTTTAAAGTAAACCAATAACTTGAAATCGAGATGAAACTACAGAACAAAGAATTTGGATTTGACAGCTTCTCCCAAGAGATGGCGAAGTTGAAAAACGAGCAGCATTTCGATTTCCTTGTTACAATCGTTGGTGAGGACTTTGGCGACGAAGGCCTTGGCTGCATTTACATTTTAGAGAACACGCAAAGCCACGAGCGAGTATCGGTGAAGCAGATTGCCAAACAAGTCGACGACGACTCTGCTCCATCCCCTATCGGGGAGGGTCGGGGAGGGGCTTATGTCATCCCCTCTGTCATCAGCCTGTGGCATGATGCTGACCTGCTTGAGCGTGAGGTATTCGACTTCCTTGGCATCAAGTTCCTTGGGCATCCTGACATGCGCCGACTTTTCATGCGCACCGACTTCAAGGGCTATCCACTGCGCAAGGACTTCGACATGAGTCCGGAGGCGAACCAGTTCCCGATGACCGACGAGCCAGAAACAGACTGGACTACGGAATATGGCCTCGACAAGTATGGGCATCTAACGGAGACGAAGCACCGTCTGCTCGACGAGGATGACTACACCATCAACTTTGGCCCCAACCACCCGTCAATGCACGGAGTGCTGCGTCTGCAGACTGTTGTCAATGGCGAGACCATCAAGCATGTTTATCCGCATTTGGGTTACATACACCGTGGGCTGGAAAAGATGATGGAGACGATGACTTACCCGCAGACATTGGCTCTCACCGACCGCCTCAACTACCTTTGCGCCATGATGCACCGCCACGCCTTGGTGGGTGTCATCGAGGAGGCAATGGGCATAGAGCTCAGCGACCGCATACACTACATCCGCACCATCATGGATGAGTTGCAGCGTATCGACAACCACCTGCTGTTCCTCGGCACTTGTGCCCAGGACCTCTCGGCGCTGACAGCGTTTCTCTATTGTATGCGCGACCGCGAGCATCTGCTTAACGTCATGGAGGAGACTACTGGTGGCAGACTCATTCAGAACTATTACAGGATAGGCGGACTGCAGGACGACATTGACCCGCACTTCGTGGAGAATACCAAGGCGTTCTGCAAGTACATGCGCCCGTTTGTGCAGGAATATCTCGATGTTTTTGGCGACAACGTTATCACGCACCAGCGTCTTGAGGGAGTAGGCTATATGAACCTTGAGGACTGCATCAACTACGGTGTCACTGGTCCGGCGGGACGTGCTGCAGGATGGCACAACGACGTGCGCAAGAACCATCCTTATGACATGTATGACAAGGTGGAGTGGAAAGAGATAACGGGTACTGGAGCGGACTCTATGGAGCGTTATATGATTCACATCAACGAAATTTACCAGAGCCTTGACATCATAGAGCAGCTCATTGACAACATCCCCGAAGGGGAGTTCTACATCAAGCAGAAGCCAATCATCAAGGTTCCTGAGGGCCAGTGGTGGTTCTCTGTGGAGGGCGGTGCTGGCGAGTTTGGCGTTTATCTTGACAGTCACGGCGACAAGAGCCCGTATCGTGTGAAGATGCGTCCTATGGGACTGACCCTTGCTGGGGCCTTCGACAAGATGTTGAAGGGGCAGAAGATTGCTGACCTCATAGCGACAGGCGCAAGTATCGACTTCGTAATACCAGACCTCGATCGTTAAACAATTTATTTATTATGTTCGATTTTTCAGTAGTAACACAATGGTTTGACAATCTGCTCCGCCAGACATGCGGCTTGAGCAGTTTTTGGGCCATCCTCATAGAATGTGTGCTGGTGGGCTTGATAGTGCTGACGCTCTATGCCCTCATTGCCATGTTCATGATTTATTTTGAGCGTAAGGTCTGCGCATTCTTCCAATGTCGTCTCGGCCCTATGCGTGTGGGTAAGTGGGGCGTATTTCAGGTCGTCGCTGACGTGCTGAAGATGCTCATCAAGGAAATTTTTGGCGTTGACCGTTCCGACAAGTTCCTGTATGCGCTTGCTCCGTTCCTTACTATCATTGCCTCCGTTGGCACATTCTCATTCCTGCCGTGGAACAAAGGCGCCGTAGTCCTCGACTTCAATGTAGGAGTGTTTATGGTGACTGCCATCTCTTCCATTGGTGTCCTTGGTGTCATTCTCGCTGGATGGGGATCCAACAACAAATACTCTGTGGTCTCCGCAATGCGTGGTGCCGTGCAGATGATTTCATACGAGATGTCTCTCGGCCTCTGCATGATTACGGCAGTAGTTCTCTGTGGAAGCATGCAGTTAAGCCAAATTATCGATGCGCAGACAGGGCCGTGGAATTGGCTTATAGTTCAGGGACATATCCCTGCCATCATTGCTTTTTTCGTGTTCCTCATAGCAGGCAATGCCGAAGCCAACCGTGGCCCGTTCGACCTCGCAGAGGCGGAGAGTGAGTTGGTGGCAGGTTATCATACGGAGTACAGTGGTATGGGATTCGGTTATTTCTACCTTGCTGAATATCTCAATCTTGTCGTCATCTCCGGC
>CAZTUD010000254.1:0-4013 GCA_964616945.1 uncultured Prevotella sp.
GTTGCGCCTTTACGCGCGGGATGAGAATGTTGACGACATCACTCTTTATCGTGGCCAGCATTTCGCGGTCGGCCTCCGCCTGTGTCTTCGTTGCCGACGGCTTCACAAACTCGTCGTGTTGTGTGGAGACGACAATGGTGTCGATGCGCTGCGGCACGCCGTCGTCGCTGTACTCTATTGTCACTTGACTTTTTGCGTCGGGACGCAAGTAGGTCATCACCTTGCCTTCCTTACGGATGTCGGCGAGGGTGTGCATGATGAGGTGGGCGAGGTCGAGGGTGGCCGGCATGTAGTTTTCCGTCTCGTTGACGGCGTAGCCGAACATCATGCCCTGGTCGCCGGCGCCCTGCTCGTCGCCTTCGGCGCGGCTCACGCCACGGTTGATGTCGTCGCTCTGTTCGTGGATGGCTGTCAGCACGCCGCACGAGTTGCCGTCGAACTGGTATTCGCTCTTGGTGTAGCCAATGCGGTTGATGGTGCGGCGGGCTATGGTCTGCAGGTCGATGTACTCCTTTGAGCGCACCTCGCCCATGATGACCACCTGCCCCGTGGTGTCGAACGTCTCGATGGCGCAGTGGGCGTCGGGGTCGTAGGCGAGAAACTGGTCGAGCAGCGCGTCGCTGATCTGGTCGGCCACCTTGTCGGGATGGCCTTCCGAAACTGATTCCGATGAAAACAGATAACTCATTTTACATTACTTCCTTTAAGTGGAAACGAACGCAAGTAACCGTAAAATCCTTTTTGTCGTGGCGGCGTGAGCCTGCCAAATTGTTGATTTTGCAGTTTTAGCATTTTTTACCGTGGTTGCAAGCAGCCAAATTCTTCCACAATGTTAGACATTAAATTTATTAGCGGTGCAAAGTTACCGCTTTTTCGTCAAACCGCAAAGGGATGTGGCATAAATTAGTGAATTCCATAATGTCTCCAATGTTATATCAGGTAAATTCATGGAATCTTGCAGAAGGTCAGATGTGGCCGTCGCGCCTGTAGGCGGCGACGAAGCTGCCGATGGTCTGCCCCGTCAGCTGCTTGAAGAAGCGCATGAGGTGGCTGGGCTCGGAGAAGTTGAGGCGGAAGGCAATCTCCTTTATGCTCTCGTCGGAGAAGAGCAGCGACTGTTTCACTTCCTGCAGCAGCCGTTGCTTGAGCAGGTGGCTTGCGCTCACGCCGAACTCACTCGTCACAGCCTTGTTGAGCGTGACGCGGCTAAGGTGCATCATGCTGGCATAGTCCTCGACGCGGTTCTTCTTGCAGATGTTTTTCTCCAATAGCTGCTTGTACTGGTAGGCGTAATTGTTCAGCGGTGGGGCGAAAGGCAGGTTGAAGCGGCGTGCATAAAGGCGGTTGAGCTTCAGCAGGAACTCGTAGAGATAGGCGAGAATCATCTGGTAGCTGTCGGCTACGGGGTCGCGGAGCTCGCCCTTCATCTCTTTCAGCAGGGCGAGGAGTGGGGCGGTTTCGCTGTCAGTGATGCCAAAGTATGTCGGCGTGTCGTTTTGGTAGCAATAGAGCAGGCGGTACATGAAATACTTGTCGGTGAAGAAGTTGTTGATGAACTCCTCCTGGAAGACGAGGAAAGTGTAGTCCATGTGGAGGTCGTCGCAGTGCCACTCCTGGTGCTGGTATGGTGAGATGATGAGCAGCATTCCGTCGTGCAGCCCAATGCGCTCGCCGTTGAGAATCATCCACCCGTTCGCCTGGCGGAAGAAGTAGAACTCGAAGAAGTCGGTCTGGTATCGCTCGCTGAAGTGGAACCACGGGGCTTTCTCCGAGCTGTCGGCGGTGTTGAGCAGGAAATCCACGCCGCACGAAGTCTTCGTGTAGTGCATCAGCGCAAGCTGGCGGTCGGTCGGCTCGGGAAACGCGCCAAGGCGGTTGTGGTTGGCTTGGGGTTTGAGCATTGAACTTTGAACTTTTGAACTTTTGAACTTTGATGCAAAGTTACTTAAAAACTACAAACTACAACCAGACAAGCTCAAAAAAACTTATTTATCTTTTTGGCAGTTATCTGACTGTTATTGGCAGCTGCTTGCCAAACATTCCGCCGTACCTTTGCATTCGGAAATCAAAGAAAGGAAAATATGACATTCTATGAGAATTTGGTCATGCAGACCCAGCAGAACTACTCCATGTATTACCTGACCTACCAGCAGGGCGGCTCGCCCTACAAGATGAGCGCCAAGAAGAAGCCTGCCTGGGAAGAGCAAATAAGGCAAATGGCTGAGGCGGTGGAGTGGGCCGACTGCATACTCGTTGGTGGCGCGTCGGGGTTGTCGGCGGCCGGCGGCGGCGACTTCTATTATGGCGACACGCCGTCTTTCCGCAAATATTTCGGGCGCTTTGCCGAGAAGTATGGCATCAAGGGCGCGTTCAACGGCACTTTCCGCCATTGGGACACGCCCAACGAGAAATGGGCGTTCATGGCGACATTCCTGCACACCACCCAGAACGCGCCATTGAGGGAGCCTTACAGGGACCTTGACGCGATAATAAGGGGCAAGGACTTCTTTGTGCTCACCACCAACCAGGACACGCAGTTCATGCGCCTCTACCCCGAAGAGAAGGTTGCCGAAATACAGGGCGACCACCGCTTCTTCCAGTGCTCACGCCAGTGCACCGACGACGTGTGGGATGCCGTAGGGCCGGTGAACAAGATGATGGAGGCGTTGGGCGACGACAAGACTGCCGTCCCCGACGAGCTCATCCCCCGCTGCCCGCACTGCGGCGCGGAGGCATTTCCCTGGGTGCGCGGCTACGGCAACTTCCTCGAGGGAAAGAAATACCATGAGCAGTACCAGAAGGTGAGCGACTGGCTGCAGGCTCACGGCAACAAGAAGATATTCTTTCTTGAGCTTGGGGTTGGCCGCATGACCCCAATGTTCATCCAGGAGCCGTTCTGGAACCTCACGCTTGCGCTGCCAAACGCCCGCTACGTGTCGGTGAACAAGCAATACGACTTACTGCCGGAGCAGATTGAGGACAAGGGGCAGGTGATAGTCGGCGATATCGCAAAGGTGCTGAAAGAAGTCAGGAGTGAGTTAGGAATTAGGAGTTAGGAGTCAAGAGTTATGAATGGAAACATAGACTTGGCCTCGCGTTGGATAGCTGGCGCCGACGCCTTGCTGATAGGCGCAAGCAACGGCTTGTCGATTGCCGAGGGCTACCACATATTCGCCAACAACGAGATGTTTCGCCGCCAGTTCGGCGACTACCAGCGTAGGTTTGGCATAATGAACGTCATACAGGGATGCTTCTTCGACTACCCATCCGGCGACGACCGGCGTGAGTTTTTCCGCAGGCTCATGAAATACTGGGTTGAGGACTACAAGCCGTCGAGAGTGATGAAGGACTTGCGCTCTTTGGTGGGCGGCAAGCCATACTTCATCGTCACGTCGAATGGCGACACTCACCTTGAGCTGTCGGGCTTCGACGCGCGGCGTGTGTTCGAGATTGAGGGGACGTTTGCCAACGCCTTTGGGGCCATAGACGACAAAACTTCACAACTTCAAGAGTTCGTGAGGCAATTTTCCGGCAAGAGGCTCGTTATATTGGAGTTGGGCATAGGCATGAGAAACACGCTCATAAAGCGTCCGCTGATGCAGCTTGCGGCACAGTTGCCACAATCGGGCTACATCACCCTCAACCTTGAACGGGAATTGTACATCCCCACGGAAATAGCTGGCCGCGGCATAGGGCTTGCCGGCGACATCGGCGAGACGCTGGCCAAGCTGAACGCCTGCCATGACGCGGCAATATAAACAAAAAAGGAAAAGACATGCGACAAATCATCAACCACTTCACCGACGACGACCTCTACAAGTTCTCCATGTGCTGCGCCGTGATAGACAACTATCCACGGGCGCAAGTAAAGTACGAGTTCGCCGACCGCGACAACCTCGTCTATCCCGAGGGCTTCGCCGACCTTGTGATGGAGCAGGTGGGCTATCTGGAGAGGCTCGTGATAACCGACGAGGAGATAGCTTTCATGAAGCGGCGGTGCTACTATCTGCCCG
>CAZTUD010000255.1:0-3968 GCA_964616945.1 uncultured Prevotella sp.
GAAGAGGCAAAGGCGAAAATACGCCAGTGCTACAACCGTGAGTGGTTCGCCACCGCGCCGATGTACATTCTCTGTTGCATGAATGAGAATGACTGCTGGGTGCGCAAGGAAGACAACAAGCCCCACGCCAGCATTGACCTCGGCATAGCCGTCGAACATTTGTGCCTTGCAGCCACAGACCGTGGGCTCGGCTCGTGTTGGGTATGCAATTTTGAAGTAGCAACCACAAAGCGTTTGTTTCCTGTCGATGGCTTTGAGCCAGTGGCAATCGTTCCTATCGGGCATATCGCTCCAGACTGCCCGCATCCGGAGAAGAAGAGAAAAGAGCTGAAAGAGATAATGGAAGTAATATAATGAGTAATTAATGCAATGAAAAACTTTAAGCCAAACTCGTGGTTTTTGCCACAGACTGTAATCATATCGGCACATACGATGCCGACGGTACACCAAACGCCATGAATGCCGCCTGGGCAGGCACCTGGGACCAGGACGAGATTTTCATCTCTATGGGCAACCATCAAACAACGGTCAATCTCAACGCCAATCCCGACTTTACCATAGCTTTCGCCACAATGAAATTGCTTGTCCCTTCTGACTATGTGGGCATCGTCAGTGGCAAGAAGGCAAAGGACAAGGTTGCAAAGGCGGGATGGAAAGTGGACAAAGGGCAGCTGGTCAACGCACCCGTCTTTACCGATTTCCCCTTGACAATGGAGTGCCGCATCGAAAAGAAGTTCGACGAGTCGGCGACTGGTTTCTATCTCGTCGCCAAAGTGCTGAACATCCAGTGCCGTGAGGACTTCCTCGCTGCCGACGGCAAGCCGGATGTCGAGAAGATGCACCTCATCACCTACGACCCCATTCACCACGGGTACATAGAATTGGGTGCGCGTGTGGGCAACGCTTTCAAGGATGGCGCACAACTGAAGTAACCATGTGGACGAAGTTCGTTGTTTCGCTGTTGTTGATATTTGCGTCAACAACAGCTTTCGCCCAAGACAAGGAGGCTTTCTGGCTTGGTGCTGATATAAGCGGTACTACGGAGTTGGAGTCGCAAGGCACCAAACTGTATAATGCCAAAGGCGAGATACGCGAGAACACCGCATTGATGAAGGAGCTTGGGCTGAATGCCGTCCGCTTGCGTGTTTGGGTGAACCCTCGTGGAGGCTGGTCGGGAGCGCAGGACGTTCTCGAAATGGCGAAACGTGCCAAATACTATGGCATGGCGGTAATGATAGACTTCCACTATAGCGACTGGTGGGCCGACCCTGGCAAGCAGACCATTCCTGCTCAGTGGCAATATCTGAAGTATGACGAGCTGAAATACCAGCTGTCCCTGCACACGCAGGATGTGCTCCAGTTGTTGAAGAACAACGGCATAGATGTCAGATGGGTGCAGGTGGGCAACGAGACGACCCACGGCTTCCTTTGGCCAGTTGGCAGGGCAGAGGACAACATGCGGCAGTATGCCGAACTTACGGAGGCCGGCTATCAGGCGGTGAAGAAAGTCTATCCCAACGCAAAGGTGATAGTTCATCTTGACGGTGGCTGCGACCAGAAACGCTACGACTTCATCTTCGACGGATTGAGGAAATTCGGGGCCCGCTGGGACATGATAGGTCTGAGCGTTTATCCATACTGGGACATCGACGCCAAGCTGGAGCAGGACTGGCAGGGCACCGTCCGCGACTTTGCGGCCAACATCCGTCATCTGCATGACAAATATGGCAGTGAGTGCATGGTTGTGGAGGCTGGAGCCGAAGCATAGCAGCCACAGGAAGGGAAGCGGATAATGGCTGCGGTAATCGATGCGGCCCGAAACGACTGCGACGGTCATTGCCACGGAGTGTTCTATTGGGCTCCGGAACTGGAGGGTGCATATCCATTGGGGGCTTTCGACAACCACAGGCCTACAGTCATCATGGATGCGTTTACCGAAGCGGCAACAGTAGTGCCGAGGCATTAAGGACAGATGCCCCCGCTTTCTTGTCGGGGGCAAAATGAATACCTTTGCACCAATAAAATCAATATTGACTATGAAAAATATATAGAGGAAGGTTAGCACTAACTTTTTCTCAATCGTTACCCCAAAGTTCAAGTTGGGAAATAGGGTCTGGCTTGAGGTGCCCGTTGGTGGACTTGTCAGGCAAGGGCTGGAGAGTATTGTCCATCCATACCGTAACTAATATCACAAACCTCAAAAAAATTGTAAGCCGAAATCCCCATTTGTCAGGATTTGGCACATCTATGCTTTAACTTTGCGGCAGATATTAAAAACTGATGGTATGAACACTGTTCTTATACCGTCTGATGGAATAATTTAACAAAAATAAGGTCTATATGAACCATTATGGAACTGTGGAGATAAATCATAAACGACTTTAAAGGCATATAAAGAACAAATTTAGCAGAAACAGCAAAAAACTTGACTAAAATGTTGGCGACAAAGGATTTTTTTCGTAAGTTTGCCATCAGTTTGAGTGGCTTTCGGGTCTTCAAGCTGACATTGAGGGAAAAAGTGATGTGCATCACGCTGCCATTTGATACACGTAAATCTGGCAAATTTCATTGTATCGGTAGAATGCGGCGAAGTGATGCTCACGTCTATAGGCGTGGGCTGCTTCTGCTAATTTGCCGATACGGGTTTTGCCAGAACCTACGTGAACAGATTGGACAGAAGTCTGCTCACGCTTTTCCGTGCATGTAATTAGAATTGTAACCAATTAAAAACTTAAATATGGAAAAAGTAAAACAATTTACGGACATCGTAGAGAAAGCCTTCTCTACGGCGCAACCATGCTTCAACAACCAAGAGTCGGCAAAGAAGGCTGCCACAGACAAGGCCGAGCTTGTTGCAGAGTTGAAAAAGGACTCTTTCATCAAGCTGCCATTTGTCGGCGACTTCAATGCTGGCAAGAGCTCCCTGCTCAACGCCATGCTCGGTGTGGACCTGCTGCCTACCAACATCCTGCCCGAGACTGCCGTGTCATACGAACTGTATTATGACACGCAGGAGAAACTTGAGGTATGGGAGGATGACATACTTGTGCAGGCCACCGGGCTGTCGCAAATCAAGAACCTGAAGCTGACCCCGAAGAACCTTGTCAAGGTTTACATCAACAACGAGTTCGTGAAAAGCCAGTACGACCGCAACATCGTTATCGTCGATATGCCTGGCATAGACTCTGGCATAGAGGCGCACAACAATGCCATACTCCACTACATACAAGACGGCACCTACTTCGTGCTGCTTACCGATGCCGAGGGCGGAACACTCCGCCAGACGGCAATCAACTTCATCGACGAGGTGAAGAAGTACGGCGCAAGCGTTGCCGTAGTTATTTCCAAAGCAGACAAGAAACCCTCTGAGGAAATCCCAGGCATCAAGGCTACTGTCGAAAAAATTGCGCGGTTGTACGTCGGCAATGACGTGAAAGTTGCCACAAGCTCTGCCGTCAACAAGGATTTTGCCGAAGTGAAGGACATCCTCAACTCCATCGACTCTGAGCAAATCATCAAGGCAAAGTATGAGCCATTGGTGAAAGGCCTCATCAACGGTTATATCTCGGAACTTCAGTTGCAGATGCGACTGCTTCTTCAGGACAAGAGTAAGTTCGACGACAAGATACAGAAGTTGAAAGACGAGAAGGCGAATGCTATCAACGAGCTGAAGCACAAGTCGGAGACCGCACAGTCGGTCGAAGGCTCTGCTGATGACATCCTCAATGACATATCTTCCGCCCTCCAGGCAAAGTCAGGTTACCTCGCCACATTATTATATAATGGGCAGGACATGAATGTCTTCAAGCAGGAGCTGCTGACCATTATCCGACCGGTAATCGTCACCTCGTTCAAGCGCGAGATTACGGAGTACCAGGACGTAATCGGCCAGGCTGTGCAGGACTTCTCCGTCAAGGCGGACGAGATACTCAACGACAAGGACAATAAGGCGTTGGAAGGCGCACAGG
>CAZTUD010000256.1:0-3947 GCA_964616945.1 uncultured Prevotella sp.
TGCCCGTGGCGTAGCGCTTGAACAAATCGGCCTCACCATCCGGGCTGACACCCACGCCAGTGGCGCTGACGACTAGCTCTATCACGTCGCCGACCACCCTCAGGGAAAGCTGTATGGTGCCTTGCGCCGGCGTATATTTGAAAGCGTTAGAAAGCAGGTTATAGACTATCTTGTCAACATGTCCGCGGTCGACGTATGCCACGACGCTTTTCCGCTGCGGGAGAAACTGGTAGCCAATCTTGCGGTTCTCCGCCTCGTCGTGGAAATTCATCCAAATGTTGTACAGGAATGGCACGAGGTCGGTTTCCTGCAACGCCAAGACGAGCTTGCCGGTCTGCATCCGCCTGAACTCCATAAGCTGGTTCACGAGCCGCATCATGCGCCCTGTGCTGCGCTCAAGGCTGCCCACCGGTCCCTTCATGCCACTTGGTATGCTGCCCGACGACTTGATGTTGTCCACGCTTGCCTGTATCAGCGTGAGCGGGGTGCGGAACTCGTGGGATATGTCGGTGAAGAAACCTATGCGGAAGTCGGTTGTCTGCCGCTCCAGCGCCACTCTCTGCCTCAGCAGGACTACCCGTCTCACTTGTCCATAGACAATGGCGGCAACGGCAAGAGACACAACAGCATAAAGCATCATTGCCCACCAACTGGCCCACCACGGCGGACTTATTGTCAGCGTGAGCAATGTCCGTGCAGTAGTCCACTTGCCATCGTCATTGCAACACACGACAAGTCGGTAAGTGCCAGGCGGCAGGTTCTTGTAGGACGCGAAGTTGATGGCTGACGCTGGCGACCACCGTCTGTCGTAGCCTTCAAGCTTATATGAGTAGCCCACACGGCGGCTACCGCCATAGTCCAAGGCGGAGAACTTGAAGACGAGCGAGTTCTGAGAGTGGGCGAGCCTTATCTCCTTGCTAATGGCAACATCTTTCTTTTTGGAGAAATCGCCATCCATGCCATACACCGACTCGCCGTCAACCAACAAGTCGCTCAACACAAGCCTGCTGCCGCCATGCCCATGACTGTGCAATGCGATGACGCAAATGCCCTCGGCAGAGGCGATTGCCATGTCGCCATTGTCAAGAAGCGTGGCTCCGCTTCCGCTGCCATAAGCATGGCGTTTCCCACAATCAAAGAGAAACATTCTGCCCGTCGAAGGGTTATAGACAGCGCATCCGCCGTCAGTAACTATGTACATCTGCCCCTGCCTGTCCTCGGCTACAGCCCACACGCCATTGCCCGGCAGCCCGTTGGCTGTGGTCAGCCTCCTCATGCGCCCGCCATTCAAGCTCGTAGCAGGCCCATACACCACGCCGCCGTCTGCCATTCCAATCCATATTCTGTTGCTGCTGTCGAGAAACAACGAGCGCACAGGCTTGTCGCTGATGCGTGAATAATCCTTGCCATTGGCGAGCAGCCTCTCGGGCTTGAAGCGGCACAGGCCACCATCGCCTCCCACCCACACGTTCCCGTTGCGGTCCTGCACTATGGCTTTTGGACTTTCCAAGTCGTCCAAGAAATGTCGCCTGGCGTGCTTGTCGTCGGCAGTGGTCATCGCCAATGCCACTCCCCTGCCCCGGCACGACCACACACGCCCCTTGTCGTCGCGCAACGTGCGCACACGTGAACTGCCACGTGACGGCAGGTGCTCCATGCGCTGCGGCACCACGCGCAAGCAAGCCAAGCCAAAGCCTTTCTGCGCAACCCAAACATTGCCATTGCCATCCAACGCCATGCAGCTGATGAGGTCGCTGTCGATGATGCCGTCGTTGCCGCCTTGGTGGAAGTGACGCAACCGCCGCTGCCTTCGGTCGAAGACGAACAGCCCGTTGCCATAGACCGACACCCACAGCAACCCGCGCCCGTCATCAATCACCGAAAGTCTCACGCGGTCGGCATATCCGCGCATTATCTTTTCCAGAACATTAAAGCCCGCAGTCTCGCCCGTCGCGCGGTCAGTCCACTCAAACCTGCCATCAGACATCAAGCGATAGCGGTTGCCACGATTGTCCAACCCATGCCCTTCTTCGCCCTTTCCCCCATGCCCGCCAACAAACGACAAGGGCATACGGATGAAGTCGTAGCCATCGTAACGGTAGGCAGCATGGTGAAAAAAGAAATAGAGGAAGCCGGTGGAGTCGCACGATATGCGGCTGACATCGCCAACGGGCAGGCCGTCGCGGGGCGTAATCTTGCTCACCGTGATTATGCCTACGGCATGGCAAGCCACAGACAAAAACAATACAAATAGGAGGAAGGCCAGTTTTTTCATGCCGCAAAAGTAAGCAAAAAATCTTGCTTTGCGGACGATTTCAAACAATTTTACCCAAAAACAAACAATTATTTCACGTTTCGGGAGTAACTTTGCGGCATATATACTTCTTTGGCTTCCAAATCTTCTATATATATCAATACATGCTTTTATTACTGATACGGTGAAAACAAACACAAATCCATCAAGCACACAAACACAGTGTCCGGCGCATGGCGGGATTTTCCTGTCCAACGTCGGACATTTTTTCTTGTTTTTGTCGCCGACACAAAAAAATAATGCAAAACGTTGTGCAACCTGCTTCTTTTTTCTTATCTTTGCTCCGCAAAACATCCTTTTCAGGAAACAACTCACAAACTTAAAAGAAACAGAAACAACATGAGAAAGCTAATTCTATCAATTCTCGCCATCAGCCTGCTGCCACTTGCGGCACTCGCCCAAACACCACGCCCAGAATATCCCCGCCCGCAGTTTGAGCGTGAGCAATGGGTCAACCTCAACGGCCAATGGAGCTATTCGTTCGACTTCGGACTTACTGGCACGGAGCGCGGCTGGCAAAACGCCAAGGGCTTCGACAACAAGATTACGGTGCCGTTTTGCCCGGAGAGCAAGCTGTCGGGCGTAGGACACACCGACTTCATAAACAGCATCTGGTATCAGCGCACCATCACCATCCCGCAGGCGTGGGACGGCAAGCGCATTTGCCTCAACTTCGGCGCAGTGGACTATGAGAGCCACATCTTCATAGACGGCAAGCTTGCGGGAAGCCACTACGGCAGCGGCTCGTCATTCGCAATAGACATAACGAAGCTCGTGAAAGGCGGGCAAAGCCACAACCTCGTGGTACAGGTGCTCGACGACCTCAGAGGCGGCAAGCAGACCGGCGGCAAGCAATGCAACCGGCTCTACTCTCACGGCTGCAATTACACGCGCACCACCGGCATCTGGCAGACAGTATGGCTTGAGGCGGTGGACGAGGAAGGCTTGGAGAGCGTCTATGCTATTCCCGACATCGACCAGCGGCAGCTCGTCATCCACCCGCGCTTCTATCACCAAAACTCCAAGAACACCCTCACCGTGCGCCTCTTGGACGGGAAGCGCACCGTGGCGGAAAAAAGCATACCATGCAACGACAACGACGTGGTGGTGCTGCCAGTGAAGAACATGAAACTGTGGAGTCCGGAATCGCCTTTCCTCTACGATATTGTCTATCAGGTGAAGCGCGACGGTAAGGTCGTCGACGAGGTGAACTCATACGCCGGAATGCGCAAGGTGGCGGTGGAGGGCGGCTACTTCCTGCTCAACAACAAGCCCTACTTCCAGCGGCTCGTCCTCGACCAGGGCTTCTATCCCGACGGCGTCTGGACAGCCCCAAGCGACGAGGCGCTGAGAAAAGACATAGAGCTTTCGCAAGCCGCAGGCTTCAACGGCGCACGCCTCCACCAAAAGAGCTTCGAGGAGAGATACTATTACTGGGCCGACAAGCTGGGCTACCTCACGTGGAGCGAGTCGGCAAGCGTGGGACTTGACGTGAACGACAACGAGGCCGCCCGCAACTTCATCGGCGAATGGACGGAGCTTGTGGAGCGCGACCGCAACCATCCGAGCATCGTTACGTGGACACCGTTCAACGAGACCTGGAGCTGCACCGGCACCGGCGTTTACACCCGCT
>CAZTUD010000257.1:0-2442 GCA_964616945.1 uncultured Prevotella sp.
GATAAATGGTGCCTTGGGCAAGCCATTTGGCATCAGTTATCTTCTTTGCCTCGGCATTGAAGACTTCCACAAAATCCATGCCTATAATCTTGCGTTTCTGCTCTGGATCGGTCACGCCTGCCAAGTCGTTGAAGAATTTGCCCGACGCATCCACACCTATCACGTTGAGACCAAGCCCGTTATAAGCCTCCATCACCTTCTCAAATTCGTTTTTGCGCAACATGCCGTGGTCAACGAAAATACAGGTCAGATTCTTACCGATTGCCTTGTTTAGCAGCGTAGCGCAGACTGACGAGTCTACACCTCCTGACAAGCCAAGTATCACACGATCGTTGCCAATCTGCTCCTTCAATTCTTTGACTGTGCTTTCCACAAACGATGCCGGACTCCATTCCTGACGGCTGCCGCAGATGTCAACGACAAAGTTTTTCAGAAGTTGTTTACCTTGAAGCGTATGATAAACTTCCGGATGGAACTGAACACACCACACACGGTCGGCATCATTGGCAAAAGCCGCATATTTTACGTCAGTCGTAGAGCCTATGACATGATAACCATCAGGAATTGCGGTGATGGTATCACCGTGGCTCATCCACACCTGCGAGTCTTGCTCAAAGTCTTTGAATATAGGTGACGTGACATCAATGCATTCCAAGTTGGCGCGGCCATACTCGCGCGTACCAGTCTGCTCCACCTTGCCGCCAAGCGTATTGCTGATGAACTGCGCTCCATAGCAGATGCCAAGGACTGGATAACGACCAACAATCTCAGAGAGATTAATCTTGAAAGCGTCCTTGTCGTGGACGGAATAGGGACTGCCACTGAGTATTACCCCAATAACCGAGTGGTCGTCTTTTGGGAACTTGTTGTAAGGCAGAATTTCACAGAACGTGTCCAGCTCGCGCACTCGCCGCCCTATGAGCTGTGTGGTCTGCGAACCGAAGTCGAGAATGATGATTTTCTGTTGCATAAACTTTTTATTCTTTACTTTTATGTGAAGCTTCTATAATTTTTTCGGCATCAAGCAGTGAATCAAGCTTGCCGACATCCATCAGCCGCAAATCAGGCTTGACAACGCCCCTTATCGGAATACGTTTGCACATGGCAAGGTAAAAGTCCATGATAGGAAACTTATCTGGCGCACCCACCATGTAGGGAAACATGCGCGGCGAGAAAAGGTGTATACCGCTGAAAGCATAGAGACGAAAACCTTGAACTTGGAACTTGAAATTTAGAGCATTATAGTCTGTATTAATTACCATTGGCTCGTCGGTAGCAGTCATAGGATAATGCTGCCTTTCCAAAATAGCTTTCACCTCCAGCCAAGGGCTTTTCACCTCGCCAGTCTCAATGTTCACCCAGCCCACAAGCAGCATATATTGATTGAACACAAGATAACGCTTGGTCTTGCGCCAGCTCACGAGCAACTGCGCCCCCACCAGCTGATGAGGAATGCCACAGTCTGGACACATAACCTTCTCATCCGAACTGTAGAACTCTGCCAAATCCACATTGCTCAATATGTCAACATTATGAATGAGTATCGGCAAGCGGAAGTTAAACATGTTGACAGCCTTCCTTATGCCGCCGCCAGTATCTAAAAGTTTTGCCGTCTCGTCGCTTATGCGGATGTCAAGCCCGAAGTTGTCATTGTCTTTCAGGAAGTCTGTTATCTGGCTTGCGAAATGGTGCACGTTGACGACGATATGGTCAAAGCCCGCATCTCTCAACTTGTATATCACCCTTTGTATGAGCGGTATGCCCCCAACTCTCACCATTGCCTTTGGTATGGTGTCTGTGAGTGGCTTTAGCCTTGTGCCAAGGCCTGCGGCAAAAATCATCGCCTGCTTCATACGATTTAAGCTTTGAGAGTTGAGGGTTGAGAGTTATGATATGCTGGCAACACTTGCTCTATGTTTTGTTCACGATGGGTTATATGCACTTCAATACCAAACTTTTCGTGTATGTGCTCGGCAAGGTGTTGGGCCGAATAAACGCTGCGGTGCTGCCCGCCCGTACATCCGAAGCTGAACATCAGGTGGGTGAACCCACGCTGTATGTATCGTGCAACATGACAATCGGCAAGGGCATAGACATTATCGAGAAACGTTAGTATCTCGCCGTCGTCCTCAAGAAATCTGACTACAGGCTCGTCAAGCCCCGTAAGCTTCTTGTAAGGCTCGTAACGGCCAGGATTGTGTGTTGAGCGACAGTCGAAGACATAGCCACCACCGTTGCCCGACGGGTCTTCCGGTATGCCTTTCTTATACGAGAAACTGTAAACATCCACCACAAGCGGACCTTTCCCGTCATACTTTGAAAATGTGGGCAACCCATCCTGCGGATGCTGGGGATAGAAGTTGCTTGTGGTAGTCCTGAAGCCGTCGGAACGTGGCTGCATTGGTGTCTCTTTGTGGGCAAACTGTGGAAGCTCCGTAAGCC
>CAZTUD010000257.1:2452-3914 GCA_964616945.1 uncultured Prevotella sp.
AGGCAGCACATCCTCACGCAGCTTAAGCAAATCACGTAGATTGTCCATAGCTGGAGGTATACTGTCGATGAAATGTTGCTTATGCTCAAAATAGCCCCGAAAACCGTATGCTCCAAGCACCTGTAGCGTGCGGAAAAGCACAAAGAGTGTTAGCCTGGCGGCAAAGTGGCGGACACTGGGTATCTCAACATATTGCTTGAGAGCATCATAGTACTCCGCTACAAGGTTACGGCGAAGCTTAAAGGGATATTTGGCCGAGGCTTGCCATAGAAAAGAGGCAAGGTCATAATAATAGGGTCCCTTGCGGCCTCCCTGGAAGTCGATGAAATAAGGATTGCCATCCTTGTCGAGCATAACGTTGCGGGCTTGGAAGTCGCGGTACATGAAGCTCTCACATGGCTCTGCCGTCAAGTCCTTGGCGAAGCGGCGGAAACTGGCCTCAAGCTTTATTTCGTGGAAGTCAAGTTCCGTGGGTTTGAGGAAACAATATTTAAAGTAATTCAAGTCGAACAGCACACTATCTTCGTCAAAGGCAGGCTGGGGATAGCAAACGTCCCAGTTCAGCCCCACGGCTCCTTGTATCTGCATGGCAGGCAGCTCCCGTATGGTCTTCTTCAGAAATTCCTGCTCGGCAAGGTTATATCGCCCACCAGCATCCCTGCCTCCACGAATGGCATCAAAAAGTGAGCGGTTGCCGAGGTCGGTCTGTATGTAGCGCATCTCGTCGTCGGTCGCCGTCAACAAATGCGGTACTGGTAAACGTCGTGCCGTAAAATGTTTGGCAAGCGATATAAAAGCATGGTTCTCGTCGTGGCTTGTCCCTATCACTCCCACTACCGTCCTGCCGTCGTTGTCGGAGAAGCGGTAATATTGCCTGTTGCTACCAGCACCCTGCATTTGCTCAACATCGGCAGGCTCATGGCCGAACCAACTCTTATACAGACTTACAAGTTTTTCCATGTTCAGCCTTGTGCATGTCCCGATTGAACGCTTCTGTCATGTTCGCGACGCAAGTCTTCAAAGAGCTTGCGCGTCTGTTGACGATACTCATAGTTGGCTATCAGTGCGTCGATGACAAACAAAATCATCATTATGCCAATAGACATGAGCAGCGACCGTGTAAGATATATTAGCCCTGCCGAGACCAGCAGAAACAGGACTATTTTCTTCCAGTTGAGATGCAATTTCCATTTCATGCAGCAAAGATAATGCTTTTTTGGCAAATAAAAAAGGGTACAGACAAATATCTGTACCCTTTTATTATTTAGTTAAGGATACCACTGGTTACATCATGCCCGGCTGTGCCGCAGGGGCGGCTGCCTTCTCCTCTGGCTTGTCAACGATGAGGCACTCGGTCGTCAAGAACATGCCAGCAATGGATGCAGCATTCTCAAGAGCCACACGCGCCACCTTGGCAGGGTCTATGACACCCGCCTTGCGCAGATCCTCATAGGTGTCGGTG
>CAZTUD010000258.1:0-3892 GCA_964616945.1 uncultured Prevotella sp.
AGAAGAGTGCATCAAGAAAAAGGGTGCTATGGGTCTTCCTGACCCATAGCACCCTTTTTCTTGTCGCTCGTTCAAGAGAATTATCCCACCTGGCTTCCAGGCTTCACCTGCCCGAGGGTGGTGGTTACGCAAAGAGAGCCGTCTGAGTTGAGGGCGGATAGTATCATGCCCTGGCTTTCGATGCCCATCATCTTGCGGGGCGCAAGGTTGGCGATAAACAGCACATCCTTGCCTGTCAAGTCCTCGGGTTTGTAGTATTTGGCAATGCCGCTGAGGATGGTGCGGTCGATGCCGCTGCCGTCGTCAATGGTGAACTGCAGGAGCTTGTTCGACTTCTCCACCGCCTGACAGTCCTTGATGTGGCCGACACGTATGTCAAGCTTTTCCCACTCGTCAAAAGGAATGTTTGGCTTTATGGACTCTGCCTTGTATTCTTTCTCTTCCTGTGCTTTCTCATTGGTAACTTTTGTGGCAGCAAGCTTGTCGAGCTGCTTTTGTATTGCCTCGTCCTCAATTTTTGAGAATAGCAGGTGAGGCTCGCCGAGCTGGTGGCCAGGCTTCAAGAGGTCGGTGCGGCCGAGCTGCGCCCAATCGAAGCTGTCCATACCAATCATCTGGCGCAAGTCCTTGCTTGAGAACGGCAGGAAAGGCTCGAAGGCGATGGCGAGGTTGGCGACAAGCTGGAGCGAGATGTAGAGAATGGTTTCCACACGCTTCTGATCGGTCTTCCACACTTTCCACGGCTCGCACTCGGTGATGTATTTGTTGCCAATGCGTGCAAGATTCATCGCCTCCTTCTGTGCCTCGCGGAAATGGAAACCATCAAGCAGTTGCTCCACCTTTTCCTTCACGTCCTTGAACTCGGCGATTGCCTTTTGGTCAACGTCCAACAACTCGCCACACTCCGGCACCACACCACCCCAATATTTCTTGGTGAGCTGCAGGGCACGGTTCACGAAGTTGCCGTAAATGGCCACAAGCTCAGAGTTGTTGCGCTCCTGAAAGTCTTTCCAAGTGAAGTTGTTGTCCTTGGTCTCCGGGGCATTGGCTGTCAGTACATAGCGCAGCACGTCTTGCTTGCCGGGGAAATCTTTCAAATATTCGTCGAGCCACACCGCCCAGTTGCGCGATGTGGAAATCTTGTCGTTCTCGAGGTTGAGGAACTCGTTGGCGGGCACGTTGTCGGGCAGTATGTAGCCACCGTGCGCCTTCAGCATGACAGGGAAGATGAGGCAGTGGAATACGATGTTGTCCTTGCCTATGAAGTGGACAAGACGTGTTTCTGGATCTTGCCACCATTTCTGCCACGTTCCCCATTTCTCTGGCTCGTTCTGGCACAACTCCACGGTGTTGCTTATGTAGCCGATGGGCGCATCGAACCACACGTATAGCACCTTGCCATCTGCACCCTCCACTGGCACGGGTATGCCCCAGTCGAGATCGCGTGTCATGGCGCGAGGCTGCAAGTCCATGTCGAGCCAGCTCTTGCACTGCCCATAGACGTTGGGCCGCCACTCCTTGTGGCCTTCAAGAATCCACTGCTTCAGCCATTCCTGATAGTTGTTCAATGGCAAGTACCAGTTTTTCGTCTTCCTTATCTCTGGTTTCGCGCCGCTGATGGTGGAGTGCGGGTCGATAAGCTCCATCGGCGACAGGTCGCTGCCGCATTTCTCGCACTGGTCGCCATAGGCGTTGGGGTTGCCGCAGTGGGGGCATGTGCCCATGATGTAGCGGTCGGCGAGAAACTGTTTTGCCTCCGGGTCGTAATATTGCTCACTCTCCTGCTCAACGAGCTTGCCGTCGTCGTAGAGCTTGCGGAAAAAGTCACTGGCGAACTTGTTGTGCGTCTTCGACGTAGTGCGGCTGTAGATGTCGAACGAGATGCCAAACTCCTTGAACGAGTCCTTTATTATCTTGTGGTAGCGGTCGCACACGTCCTGCGGGCTCACTCCCTCCTTCTTGGCGCGTATGGTGATTGGCACGCCGTGCTCATCGCTTCCGCAAATGAACACCACGGGCTTTTTCCTAAGGCGCAAATAGCGCACGTATATGTCGGCAGGCACATAGACACCTGCCAGATGGCCGATGTGAACGCCGCCGTTTGCGTAGGGCAGGGCGGCGGTGACGGTCGTCCGCTTGAAATGTTTCTCTTCCATATTATTATGACATTGCTTCTTATTCCAAAATGCAAAGTTAATAAAAAGGTAAAAAGGCAAAGAGGCAAAAGGGTAAAAAATGAGCATGTCATACTATTTTTTACCCTTTTGCCTCTTTGTCTTTTCGCTATTGGTTGAATTGCTTTGCGGTCAGGAAGTCCCAAATGCGGTCGAGGAAAGTGTAGCTGCCCGTCCCCGGAGAGGCCGTTTTCTGGAAGCAGTGCTTGCGCAAGGCGAGCGTGTGCACCTCGCTCTGTATGCCCATCGCCCGCATCTTCTCCCAGCATTTCACCGAGTTCATTGCCGCCCATCCGTCGGAGTCGCCGTGTATGAAAAGCGTCGGCGCGGTCTTCAAGTCAAAGGAAAACTCAGGGTTGATGACATCGCCGTCTCCGTTGCCGCCATCCTTGTTTTCAACATTCACTCCGTCCGACAGCACGTAGGCCGGATATATGGCAATGCCCCACTGCACGTTGCACGGCAGTTTGTCTATGTCGTCTATGGGCAGATAGCTCTGGTGCAACGACGATGTAACGCCCATCAGCGTGAGGTGGCCTCCCGCCGAGCTGCCCATTATGCCTATGCGGTTGGCGTCGAGACCGTATTTGGCAGCCTCGCTGCGCACGAGCCTTATGGCTCTCTGCAGGTCTTCCCATGCCGTGGTGTGCTTGTCGAGTCCACTCTCCTTTGCTGGGCGCGGCGTGCGGTATTTCATGGTAACCACGGTCATGCCCCTCTCGTTGAGGTAGCGTCGTGCCGGAGCCGCCTCAAAGCCGTCGGGGCCGTTGTTCATGTAGCTGCCGCCAGAATAGATTATCTGTATTGCCTTTGTCTTCAGCGTCTTCGGGAAATGCCACTCTATGTATGGCTCGCACTGCCCGGCTTGCCTGTCGGGCATCTTGCCGTCGGGCCACACGCTTTCCTTTTTGTAGTCGGCGCGTGCGTCGTCGTTGGCAAAGCGGCTCATTATTGACACTTCATTTTCCACCTTGCCGAGAAATCCCATCTGCCGCATGAACTCCACCGCGCGGTCAAGTCCAAGGGCGGCATGGCCCTGGTCAGGATAGAGATGCACCTCGGCGGGTATGTGCATTCGCCTCAGCTGACGGTAGATGAGCGTGGAGCCATTGGGCGAATAAGGGTCGAGTCCGCCTTGGTGCAGGCTCATGGGGCATGTGCGGCTGTCGAAATGGAATATGGTGTCGAGCCTCACGTCGGTGCCGTAGCCCTGCCGCGTTGACTCTGTGCCACCCTTGGCGTCGGTGGTAACGTAGGCTGGCGCGTTGAGTATTGCCCAGTTGATGTGGCATTGTGTGGTGTCCGTCTTGTCTATAGGAGTGTATGCTGGTGTTTGCGACGACGTGGCGAGCAACAGCCCCATGTGCGAGCCCGCCGACATCGATATTATGCCAATCTTTTCCGGGTCATAGCCCCGCTTCTTCGCCTCGCTGCGCACGAGCCTCACGGCGCGTTGCCCGTCTTCCCATGCTGTGCGGTAATATTCGATGCCCGTTGGCCGTGGCGTGCGGTAAACGAGGCTCACCGTCTGCACTCCCTCTGCCGTGAGCCGTTCCTTCCACTGCTTGATGTAGTTCACGTCGCACGTACTGTTATAGGCACCGCCACTGATGAGAATCATGCAGGCACCCGTGCGCTTGTCCTTTGGCGGAGCATCAAACCATTCCAGAAAAGGACGGCGGTGCTTGTCGGCGTCGAAGTCCTTTGCTGAAGCCTCG
>CAZTUD010000259.1:0-3882 GCA_964616945.1 uncultured Prevotella sp.
TTCCCCGACGAAACCATTGACGACTGGAAAGAGGACATTCGGCACGCACTCTCGTTGAACCCCGAGCACATTTCCGCATACAGCCTGATGTACGAGGAGGGAACGCCACTCTACCACAAACTCAAGCAAGGCGAAATAAAGGAGACGGACGAAGAACTAAGCCTCTCAATGTATTCATGCCTCATTGACATGCTCTCCGAAGCAGGATATGAGCATTACGAGATAAGCAACTTTGCACGCAAAACCCCAAACCTCAATGCTCAAACCTCAACCCTCAAACCTCAAACCTCAAACCTCAATGCTCAAAGCCCTTGGAGGAGCCGCCACAACAGCAGCTACTGGCACGACACGCCGTACATAGGACTTGGAGCAGGTGCGCACTCATACTACAACGCCACACGCCACTGGAATCCATGCGACATCAGGCAATACATCAACACAATAAACGAAGGCAAACTTGCTTTCACGGAAGAGAAGATAGACCCCGACACCCACTACGACGACATAGTGACCACAGCCCTGCGCACACGTGAGGGCATAGACATAATGCGGCTCGACAGCAAACACAAGGAGTATCTCCTGCAAAATGCGAAAGAATACATCAACCGTGGCTTACTGGTGCTCCGCGACGGTCACCTGAGCCTGTCGCGCGAGGGAATAAACATAAGCAATCTCATAATGAGCGACCTGATGTTTGTGTAGGACAAGCAGTAGGTGCATGGGTACTCTTTATCCTCCATTCCTGTGGATAAAGGTTGTTGGCGCGGTTGCTGAGGTTCTTGACAAAGCCAAGAGGACAGCCATCGTATGCCACAACCACAAAACCTTTCGGCACAGACGAATCAAGAACCATAACCTCCTTTCGCAGATAGCGGATAGCATCGTTGTAGCCAAGCTCCACAATGGGGAACGCCTCCCAATTCAACGCAATGCTAAGGGCAAGGGAAATGTCGGGTACCATGTCCTTGCCCTTTATCGTACACACGCCCACACCCGCATGAATGACGTGCAACTTTCTCTTCACGTCGTTGTAAAGCCCGTTCCATCTTGATGGTACGGCTCTTACAAACTCTCTCTCCATGTCAAACGAAAATTCGCCATCTATCCATGAGCGTTGGGACTTGAACAAGGATGACTGTTGTTTGCCGCCCGG
This sequence comes from uncultured Prevotella sp., assembly GCA_964616945.1. Classification (GTDB taxonomy): domain Bacteria; phylum Bacteroidota; class Bacteroidia; order Bacteroidales; family Bacteroidaceae; genus Prevotella. The sequence continues at coordinate 1,154 of CAZTUD010000259.1, forward strand.
CACTTTGACATTATCCGACCAAAAGGCATCCTTGTTGCCGCCATGCTTGCGCAATGCGGCAATGAACAATCCCTCACCACACGTCTTGCCAGGAATGAACCTGCAAACAGGATTGTCGCCAGCAAGCGACCCCACTATTCCCCATTCATTGCATGTCTGAAGCTTGACGAAGTCGGCTCCCAAAGTTTCCGCAATCCATCCCACATTCTCCTCGTCCTCATGGGCATTAAAAGTGCATGTAGAATATATAAGGATGCCGCCCGGGCGAAGGCATGGCCACACATCTTTTATAATAGACCGCTGTAGCTCTCTGCACTTTTCCACATTCTGCAAACTCCATTCTTCAACTGCGTTGGCATCCTTGCGGAACATGCCCTCACCAGAGCAAGGCACGTCGGCAAGTATGGCATCAAATTGCAGTTTGCTCTTTCTGTAGTCTTGGGGATAGTTATTGGTTACTATTACATCGGGATGCCCAAACTTTATTACGTTTTCCTTCAACACGCTTGCCCTTGTCTTTATCGGCTCGTTGGCAAAGAGCAGACTGCCGTCGGGCAATGCCGAGCGCAGGGTCGCGGTCTTGCCTCCAGGGGCAGCGCAGAGGTCGAGCATCATCACCGGTTCGTGGATGAGCTGCCTGACAACCTCGAAAACAAACATCGACGACGCCTCTTGCACATAGTAAAGGCCGGCATGGAGCAGCGGATCGAAAGTAAAAGCAGGACGACCGTTGAGATAGTAGCCCTGTGGACACCACGGGACGGGTTGAGACTTGAGGCTTGAGATTTGAGGTTTATGATTAGGGATTGATTTAAATGGATTAAGTCGTGTGCTCACAGGCGGCTCCTCGTCGAGAGCCTGCCTGAACCGTACGTAAAGCTCGTCGCCGAACAACTGTCGGGTGTACGTTTCAAAATCCTTGGGCAAATTCGTCATCTTTATTCCACTATGATGTAATCGTCGTTTTCCGCTTGCTTCTTCTGCGGCTTGGGCTTAGGCAGTTGCTTCAAGTTGCCTTTGTCGTCGAACATGCCGTATGTGGTGCGCAGCACCGAGAACTCCGTGCGGCGGTTCAGCTGGTTGCAAATTTCCTGTTGCTTTGGATCCTTGAGCAGCTTTATGAAGTCTTCGGTCAGCACGTCGCCTTCCTTCAGCCAAGGGTATTTTTCGGTGAGTTTCTTCTTCACTTTCCTCGGGTTCTCTTTGCCGTAGCCCTTTGGCGTGAGGCGGTCGGCGGCAATGCCGTGGGCTATGAGGTAGTTGATTACCGACTCTGCCCTTCGCTGCGACAGCCGTTGGTTGTATTGCGCCGAGCCTTTGTAGTCGGTGTGGGCGGCAAGTTCAATCGTTATGTTGGGGTTCTCGTTGAGAATGCCCACGAGCTTGTCGAGAGCCGTCTTGCTGCTGTCGCGGAGCGTTGCCTTGTCGAAGTCGTAGAAAATATTGTCGATGAGCGTCGGGGCCGAAATGTTGGCGAGGGCGAATTGGAGGGTCGTGTCGCGGCTCTCCTTGGGATTTTCTTCCGCTTTCACCTCCTCCTTGTGGTTCAGATAGCCTTTGCAAGTGGCCATGAACAGGTAGCTCACGCCCGGCTCCATGACCTTCGTGAACGAGCCGTCGCTGCGCACGCTAAGTTTCTCGTTGGTGCCGTCGTCGCCCACGCAGTAAACCTGCGCAGCGGGCAGCTCGTAGCCGTCCATTTCGTAAACCCAGCCTTTCACCGTCTGCACAATTTCAGGGTTCTCAAAAGAATAAATATGATCCCAACCTTTGCCGTCGCCCCGGTTCGACGAGAAGAAGCCGCGGTTGTGAGGTCCCTCAAAGGTCATGCCGAAGTCGTCGCCCTGCGAGTTGAGCGGGTAGCCTGGATGGGAAAGGTGGTAGCGGCGGTCTTTGCCGACCTTGGCAATGAAAATGTCGTAACCGCCAAGCCCTGGGTGACCGTTGCTTGAGAAATAGAGGTCGCCATTTGGCCGAAATGTCGGGAAAGCCTCGTCGCCTGCCGTGTTTATCGGCTCGCCAAGGTTTTCAACCCCACCAAAGCCTGCCGCTGTGATGCGCACGCGCCAGATGTCGAGGCCACCTTTGCCACCCGGCATGTCGGACGTGAAGTAAAGCCACTCGCCGTCGGGCGATATTGCGGGATGGGCAAAGCTCGAAAGCGTATCGTTTGTCAGCTTCACATCCGTAGCCTTTCCCCATGCAGCATCTGAGCGGCTCGACTTCACAATTTGCGCATATCGGGGCGAGGACGGGTCGGTAACACATTGCGTGAGATACATCTCACGCCCGTCGGTCGAAAAGCAGCACGCTCCTTCGTCGTATGCCGTGTTCACGCCACCAGTCACCACCTCGGGTTTCGTCCATTTGTCCTTGTCGTCTTTCCTTGACACGAAAATGTCGCCGGGCTTGGTTCCCGTTATGCCGCTCAGTTCGTCGCCCTCGGCCTCGTTGCGCGTTGACGTGAAATAAAGCTCGTCGTAGTTGTCGCCCGTGAGCATTGGCGAGTAGTCGGCTCGCCGCGAGTTCAGCACGTCCATGCGCTTCACGGTATAGCGGCTGCCAAGCTCCCTTATGCGTGGCGCGTTGTTGGCAGCATCCAATCCCTCCTTTGCCATGCTGTTGTCGGGCATGGAGTCGAGGGCGAGCTGGTATTCTTGTGCGGCCTCCTTGTAGCTGCCGTTCTTCATCAGCTGCGCGGCAAGGCCGAGATGGTCGTTGGCATCGTC
>CAZTUD010000260.1:0-3743 GCA_964616945.1 uncultured Prevotella sp.
TCTTCTTGCTTGCGATGTCAGCATATAGGCCACCGAGGTTGTCGTAATCGTCGGGTGTCTGTTCTTTCTTGCTGTGGATGGACTTCTCAAGGTATTCAATAGACTTGTCGAAGTCGCCTTTCTCGTTATATACATCAGAGAGGTTCTTCAGCAGCATTGTCTCTGACACTATGGCTCCGCTGTCTTCTTTAAGCTCTGCAATTGCCTTGCTGTAAGAGTTGGCGGCATCGTCCCAGCGTTTTGCCTGCTGTAGGGCTGTGCCATAATATGCATAGTCGTCGGCTGTGATATGTGCGCTGTCGCTCTTGTTGAAGAGGCGGTCGGCATAGTCAAGGGCGTTCTGTGTGTCTTTCAAATCTGTATAGTTCCAGAATGCGAGGCGGTTCCACCCTGCGCGGCGCGGGTCTTTCTGTAGTCCTGCCTTTGCGACCTCAATGCTCTTCTCGCGCTTGCCAAGCAGGAACTCTGTCATGGCATACTTGGTGATGTCGTCGTCGGACATCTTTGAGACATCCTGCACGCGATTGTAGTATTCCTCGGCCTTTTCAAAGCGGTTGGGGTCTTTCGAGGTGTAATATATGCGGGCGGCAAGGGCATCGACTGGATAGTCGGGTACCTGCTTGCGCAAGTCCTCGAGGTTGTCGATGGCTTCCTGCGGGCTGCGGCCACGCAAAACCATTGCATACTTGTAGTAGCCCTCTGGGTCTTTCGGTGCGAAATGCTTTGCTTGCTGGTAGTTGGAGGCGGCCCCGCCTGCGTCGTCTTTGGACACGCAAATGTCACCCTTCAGGAGGAAAGCAGGTGCGTATGAGAATTTTGCCTGTTGCAGGGCATAGTCGGCGAACTGGTCGGCATGATCATAGTCCTTGGCGTTGTAGAAAGCCTTGCCTATGGCCACAAGAGCTTCGGGGTTTTTCTTGTTTGCCTTGTAGAGTTGCTTGACCTGCTTGTCAAAATCTGCACCTTTTGCCTTTATCAGCTCGGTGGCTTGGGCGGCCGCAGCCTTTGCGTCGGTCTGAGCCATAACGGGTGCCGACACAGCTAATGTCAGCATCCCTGCTAAGAGATATTTGTAAATTTTCATGGTCGTATAAATGTTTATTCGTTATTGGGAAGACGATGTGGGACACGAAATGTTTCCCTTATTGGGTAACATTAACATCCCTTATGTTTATGTTGCCCATGACGGGCAGCAATCCTGCTTTCATCACTATGCGCTGTCCTTTCGGACCTTGTATGAAGTGGGCGAAGCCCCACGGCAACCCTTGGCGTGGATCGTTGAGGAGAGCGTAAAGGGTGCGTATGAGCGGGTATTCGCCATTATAGATGTAGTATTGGTATGGTTTGCGTGTGTTGTATGCCGTGGCGGGATGCTGGCGACTTATGCTCATAACGCGTATGTCTCGGTTGAACGTCAGGTTTGTGGTGTCGCGCTTGTCGTTGAGCCAGTTGTTGCCGATGACACCTATGGCCTCTGGGTTTTGCTCAACATATTTTATCACCTCGGCGGTTTTGTTGACAGCTGCCACGTTCTTGTTGATGATGGGCTTTCCGCCAAGGATGGAGTCTTCAATGTAATGTACGGTGCTCGACTTTGGATTGTCGAAGACCACCGTTATGGTGCCACGCTTGTCGCCTTTGTATATGTCGCCCCATTGCGTGGCCTTGCCGTTCATGATGTCCTTGATGTCCTGAACGGAAATGAGTGTGTCGTTGTTGTTTTTGTTGACAATGAACGCAAGTGCATCGTATGCTATGTCGATGGCGACGGGGCGATATTGCTTTGCCTGTAGGCTCTTTAATTCCGCTGGCTTGAAATTGCGTGCGGTGAATGCGAGCCAGGCCTTCCCCTCAAGGAGCTTGTTTATGGCATCGGTCTCGTTGCAATATACAGGTGTAACCTTTGCCTGTGGATAGTCATGCTGAAAGACTTCTCTCTCTTCCTCTATGATGGGACTGAAACTCTCATCAGAGACAAATGAAATTGCCCCTGATGAGTAAGTGTCTGTCCTGCCATCCTTGCCTTTCTTGTTGTTTCCGCAAGAAGAGGCGAGGATGGCAGTCAACGTTAATCCTACTATAATGTAAGATGTAAGCTTCATATACAAATGTTCGTTGTATATATTTGAGATGTTACTGAAGTCTGAACGACACAGGCACGTTGTACTTCACACGTACTGCGGAACCGTTCTGTTTACCGGGATTCCACTTAGGCATGCTCTTTACCACGCGTGTTGCCTCGCGGTCGAGCGAAGGGTCAACGGAACGCACAACCTTGACATCGGTGATGGAACCATCTCTCTCAACGACAAACGACACCACTACGCGACCTTGCACGCCGTTCTCCTGTGCCACGACGGGATACTTGATGTTGTCGGCAAGATACTTCATCAGTGCGGCATTGCCGCCTGGGAATGAAGGCATTTCCTCCACAACGTCGAATACCTTGTTCTCTACTTCAGGCTTGGGCTCCGCCTTGACTGGCTCGTCGGCCACACGCTGTGTGACCTGAAGAATTTGGCCGCTCTCGGAGTTACCCTTGACATCGAGTGCGCCAATGGCGGTGTTGGTCTTCATAAGTTCGTCCTGGGACTTCATCTCTTCCTCGGGCTTCACCTCGTTATCTTTCTTGATGACAGGTGCGGTGAACTTGATGGATGACTTGACCTCCTTGACCACTTCTTTCTTCTGCTCCACCTCAATCTTGCGCTTCACCTCAGCCTTTTTCTTCTTGGGCTGGTTCAGGGCGGAAAGCTCTGTTACCTGCTCGTTCTTCTGGTGGGCGAGTTGGTACTCGTCGTATCTTGTCTTTGCCCAGAAGATGATGATGGCTGCTGCGGCGAGGATTGCAATGGTGATTATAGCCTTGACGTTTCTCTGGCCAGTGCCTGTGCGGAGCTTGTAGGCTCCGTAAGACTTGTTACGTCCCTCGAATATAAGGTCACACCAGCCATTTCTTGTTAAATCAATATTTGCCATTTTTTAACCTTTCTTTTAGCTATGTACCTTATAACTTGACGTTGTTCTCCTTGAGAAGCTTCAAGTCTTGTTCGTTCATCTTGTCAATCACGTACTTGCCGATAGAGCAAATCTGCATCTCGTCGAGCGCGTCCACAAGGTTCTTGTATGTGGAGTTGTCGCTTGCCTTGATGATTATCGTCAGTGTGCTGATGTGTCTGCCGTCGATGTTTCCTGCCTTGATGGCTTGCAAGCGCTTGTCATAGACAGAGTCAGGAATGTTCTTGCCCTGGCTTTCGAGTTTTGTGCGCTCTGCGTCCAGTTTGGCTTTGGCTTCCATCACGTCCTTTGCCGGCTGTGTGCCGTCTTCAGTCTCGTGATTGAAAATCACCGAACGGATGCCTTTCTGCCCCCAAGTGGTCTTCTTCAAGCACTTCGGGTCTTCAGGTTTCACTTGTCCAGCCACATAGTAAATCTGGTTGTTGGCCGTGCAGTAAATCGTGATTGTGTACGACTCCTTTGTCACGGTCTTGTCCTGATCCGTAAGGTTCTTATCGTTGCTCGGCATACTCAATTCCATCGTCTGCGGTTTTGCCAGAGACGTACAAAGCATGAAGAATGTGATAAGAAGCATCATCATGTCAACCATAGGAGTGAAGTCCACACGGACGTTCATCTTCTTCTGTTTCGATTTTCCTACTGCCATCTTTTATTCCTCCGCTTTCTTGTATTGAGTAATGAGATAGTAACGGTTTTCGCTCATATCCTGCAGCTCGCTCATGATG
>CAZTUD010000261.1:0-3709 GCA_964616945.1 uncultured Prevotella sp.
GCCTCCTCCAAGGTCGGCACTATCAGCACGCCCTTGCCCGCCGCCAGTCCGTCGGCTTTCAGCACGTAGGGTGGCTTGAGCGTTTCCAGAAACTTTATGCCCTCCTCAACGGTGGTGCCGTCGAACGTCTCGTAGGCTGCGGTGGGAATGCCGTGGCGTTTCATGAAGCCTTTGGCGAAGTCCTTGCTGCCCTCAAGCCGTGCGCCAGCCTTCGAGGGACCGATTACGGCGATGTGCCTTGTCCGCCCGTCGTTCTTGAACGAGTCGTAAACGCCTTTCACGAGCGGGTCCTCTGGCCCCACCACAACCATGTCCACGCCGTTCTCAACGGCAAACAGCTTCTGCGCCTCGAAGTCGTCAACGCCGATGGCCACGTTCTCGCTCACGGCTTCGTCGTCATTGCCGCCCTTGCAGGCCAGCCCCTCTGTGCCGGGATTGCCCGGAGCCACGTAAAGCTTTTCGCACTTTGCGCTTTGCGCTATTTTCCACGCCAGCGCATGTTCGCGCCCGCCTGAACCTAAAAGTAGTATTTTCATCTTTCTAAAAGTAATATCCTAAAAACAATGCAAAGGTACAAATGTTTTTACTAAGAAGCGTAACTAAACGGAAATTAATGGTCTTTTTTGTAAAACGAGTTCGTTCTTTCTTTTAATAGTTTAGCCCAAACTGCCATAGAGGTATTATATTGCCGTAGCCGTACGCTATGTCGTCTTTCACAATGTAGCCTTCTTGCACGGATGATATTTGTTTTTGCCCCTTGCGTTTGCCACCAATTTCAAAAGTCTTCTCGCCTATTGTGAAATCACTGATTTTTGAAGCAGTTACATTGTTTTTGACCCTTGTCTGATTGTAGAAGAAAGTTTCCCTTACATTCCCTATGTTAGGTTCACCATTGCTTAGAGCATACATAAGGTTTGTGTTGTCAAGATACACCTTTTCTACCTTTCCCAAGGCTCGCAGCCCGTGTGTGTTGTCACGCAGCATCCCTATCATTCCCGCTGCCTCCAAGTAGTTGAGGTAGTCGGGTACATTGTTTTTGCTTGCTCCAAGCTCTTGTGCGAGATTTTGCATGTTTGGTTTCACGGGGGCTATGCCAGAGATGATGGCAAGCAGCTGCCGCAGTTTCCTTGCCGTTGATACCTGCAAGTTTGCATAAAGAGGAATGTCCACTTCTACAGTCTGTGATATTACTTGGGACAACCGTAGCAGATAACCGTCTTCGAGGAAGAACGGATAGTAACCCTCGCGCAAGTATTCGTGAAATGCAGGCAACGGCAATGGCAAGTCGGGAACATAGACATCGTTGTTGACAATTTGTTGCAGACTGAAGACTTGCACGTTTATGTTGTGTTTTAGCGCAAGATATTCTCTGAACGACAAGCCTTCAAGTTTGTAAATGAGTGCGCGGCGACTCAAATCCGCCTCTCCTTTCCTTATGTCAAGAATTGAGGAGCCTGTAAATATGACATGTAGTGACGGATGGAGATCGTAGATGAGCTTTATCTCCTTTGACCAATTCTTGTATTTGTGTACTTCGTCTATATACAGGTGTGTGCCGCCCATTGACACGAAATCGTCGGCAAAGTCAAGAAGTGTATGCTCCGAGAACCATAAGGCCTCAGCCGTAATATAAAGGTGGTCTTTCGGTGTGCCAAGTTCTTTGATATGTTGCAATATCAGTGTTGATTTACCCACGCCCTTGGCTCCGAGAATGCCTACAAGCCGGCTTTCCCAAGGTATATTGGCGTAGAGGTAACGGTGAAAACTGCTGGGAGTCTGGCGCAACATTTCACGCATGAAATTGTAGAAAGAAGGGCTAATCATGGCAAATCTCGTTTTTACTGCTGCAAAGGTAATAAGAAAATCCCTCTGAAAAGTGACTTTTCGCGAAAAAAATCACTTTTCAGAGGGATTTCCGTTGTATCACCAAGTTTTTGCAGTTATTTCAGGTAGTCGTCGAAATACTGGCTTATGCGCTCGTGCAGGTGGACGGAAGTGTGGCCGCGCATGTTGTGCGGCTCTCCTGGATAGACGAAGTAGTCGCACTGCACGCCGTCGCTGACGCACTGCTTGAGGAACGAGAGCGAATGCTGCGGCACGCAGGTAACGTCGTTCAGGCCGCAGATAATCTGCAGCTTGCCTTTCAGGTTCTTCGCCTTGGGAATGAGCGACGACGAACGGTAGCCGTCGGGGTTCTGCTGCGGCGTGTCCATGTAGCGTTCGCCATACATCACCTCGTACCACCGCCAGTCGATGACGGGGCCGCCGGCCACGCCCACCTTGAACACGCCGGGGTGGGTGGTCATCATGTTGATGGTCATGAAGCCGCCGAAGCTCCAGCCGTGAACGCCCATGCGCGTGGTATCGACGTAGGCGAGGCTCTTCAGGTAGTCAACGCCCTTCATTTGGTCCTCAACCTCGTGGTCGCCGAGGTGACGGAACGTTACTTGCTCGAATGCCTTGCCACGGTTTTCGCTTCCGTGGTTGTCGAGGATGAAAAGCAGGTAGCCTTTCTGCGCCATGTAGGTTTCCCAGCTGCGCGAAGACCAATGCCACCGCGCGTCAACATTGTGGGCGTGGGGGCCGCCATAGACATATACTATCGTGGGATATTTCTTCGTCGGGTCAAAATTGACTGGCATCACCATGCGATAATAGAGGTCGGTCGTGCCGTCGGCAGCCTTCAGGCTTCCCATGCGGTATTCAGGCACGTCGAAGCCTTTCCACGGGTCGGCGGCGGTGAAATATGGCGTGCGCTTGCCGTTCTCGGTGTTCACGATGGCTATCTTGCGCGGCACCGCAGGCTCCTGGTAGTTGTCGTAGATGAACTTGCCGCTCGCGCTTACAGTGCCGTTGTGCCATCCCTTGCCGTTGTCGTCCATCAGGGCGCGCTTGCCCGTCTCCACGTCCACAACCCAAAGGTTGCGCTGCGTGGGATGAAGCTCGTTGCTGGCATAGACTATGGCGTGGTGCTTCGTGTTGAAGCCAAGCATGTCCATCACCACCCACTGGCCCGACGTTATCTGCCTAAGCTCCTTGCCGTCGGTGTCGAAGAGGTAGAGCTGGTTGTAGCCGTCCTTCTGGCTCTGCATTATGAACTTTGACGCATCCCACGGCAGGAATACTATCGGGTGCTGCGGCTCCACATATTTCTCGTCGGTCTCGCGATAAAGCTCTTTCAGCCTGTCGCCCGTCGCCGCGTCGTAGCTCACGAGGCGGCAGTCGTTCTGGTCGCGGTTCAGCTCGAACATGTAAATGGTCTTCGAGTCGGGACTCCATGCTATGTTGGTGAAGTAGCGGTCGGTGGGGTCGCCCGCCTTCAGGTATATAATCTTCTCGGTGTTCAGGTCGTAAATGCCCACGGTAACCTTGTGGCTTGTCTCGCCCGCCATGGGGTATTTCTCTGGCGCGGCCTTGGCTATGCGCGAGCCTGTCTTTGGCTCGACGTTAGGGTCGGGTATGTCAATCATTGGGAAGTCGGTAACCATCGACTGGTCCATGCGGTAGAAGGCAAGCCTCTGCCCGTCGGGACTCCAGAACAGGCCCTCGCTTATGCCGAACTCGTCGCGGTGGACGCTTTGGCCATACACGATGTCGCGCGAGCCGTCGGCGGTGAGGCAGTTGGTGAGGCGTGTCTTCGTCTTGCCCTGCTCCTTGATGTGCTCCACATACAGCTGGTCGTCCTTGACAAACGCCAGTGACTTCGAGG
>CAZTUD010000262.1:0-3682 GCA_964616945.1 uncultured Prevotella sp.
CAGATTGGCGTATCGAAACGGTTTGTCAATACGCCTTTCCGCCTGCACGCCACCATTGTGGACCTCAACCAGCCGCATTACAAAATGATAAACCACCTCGTGATAGGCGCTGACGTACTGCTTGGAGAGAACTTCTGGTTTGGCGGCGGCTACAATTTCCGTCGCGCCAACGAGATGAAGATTACCGACTCAAACAACGACGACAGCAGCCACGGCGCCGGGCTTACGCTTGGTGCAGGGCTGACACTCAGCCGCTTCAAGGTCGGCGCAAGCTACGGCAAATATCATGTGTCAAGCTCGAGTGTGGTGATAAGCTTAGGATATACTCTATGAAAAAAATCACCATCGCAATCGACGGCTATTCATCGTGCGGCAAAAGCACGATGGCAAAGGATTTGGCGCGTCGCATAGGCTACGTCTATGTTGACACGGGCGCAATGTATCGCGCGGTTACGCTTTTCGCCCTACGCCACAATCTTTTCAACGACGACGGCAGCGTGAAGCAAACAGAATTGAAAAGAATGATGCCTGAAGTGAGGATAAGCTTCAAGCTGAATGCCGCGACCGGACGGCCCGACACTTATCTGAACAGCGAAATGGTGGAAAAGGAAATACGCGGCATGGAGGTAAGCTCACACGTGAGTCCCATAGCCGCCTTGCCATTCGTGCGCACGGCAATGGTGGCGCAGCAGCAGGCTATGGGCAAGGATAAAGGTGTCGTGATGGACGGCAGAGACATCGGCACGGTGGTCTTCCCTGATGCCGAACTGAAGATTTTCGTAACCGCCTCACCCGAAGTCCGTGCCCAACGCCGCTACGACGAGCTGAAAGGCAAAGGCGTGGAAGCCAATTACGACGAGATATTGAAAAATGTGGAGCAGCGCGACTACATCGACACCCACCGCAAGATGTCGCCATTGCGCAAGGCTGATGACGCCATAGAGCTTGACAACAGCCACATGACAATCGACGAGCAGAACCAATGGCTCATGCGCCACTATGAGGAGGCCGCCGGCAAACAGACTTCTTAAAAATGCCTTACGGGAACAACAAGGCCTTCCCGTGCAAGGATCGTGTTGGGAAATATTGCTTTCGCCTCATCAAGCATACCAGCCTCGTTGTCATACCGCGCGCTGAAGTGCCCAAGCATCAGTTGTCCGACGTGAGCTTCGCGGGCAACCATTGCCGCCTGCTGCGACGTTGAATGATAGTAAAGGTGGGCACGGTCGGCGCAACTGCTGTCGTAAGTGGAATCGTGATATAAAAGGTCAACTCCCTCCACAACTTTATAAAGGCTCGGCATGTAGCGCGTGTCGGTGCAATAGGCGTAGGAGCGCGGGGGATCGGCTGGTCTGGTAAGGCGGCTGGCAGGTATGACATCACCGTCTGGTGTAGTCCAGTCGGCTCCGTTCTTGATGTTGTTTATCTGGCTTATTGGAATTTTGTAGAAATCAATCATGTCGCGGCGGATGTGCGGAAGCGTCGGCTTCTCGCGGAAAAGATAGCCGCAACAGGCTATGCGGTGATTGAGGGGGACGGTCTCGACCGTCAGGCTGCGGTCCTCGAAGACAACTTGCCGCTTCGTAGTGTCAACGGCATGAAACTCCACCTTGAACTCCAAGGCGTTGCAAAACATGTCCATCTGCTCCTGCAGCAATGCCCCAAGAGGAGCAGGCGCATAGACATGAAAAGGAGCCGTGCGCCCCAACATGCCGAAAGTGGAGATAAGTCCGATAAGCCCAAAGCAGTGGTCGCCATGAAGATGTGTTATGAACACAGCCTGCACCTTGGTAAAGCCCACGTGCGAGCGGCGCAGCTGTATCTGCGTGCCCTCGCCGCAATCTATCATGAAAAACTTGCCGCGCAGCTCAACGACCTGCGACGATGCAGAGTGCTTCAGCGTGGGCAATGCGCTGCCACAACCCAAGACGTGAATGTTGAAAGGCTCCATTACCTGACCCTCTTATACACGAAAATTCCGTTTCGGTTTTCCAAGGCCAGCGAGTCGCTGCCGAGTTTGTCTATGTCGAACGTGTCACGGTTAAGGAGAAGCTGGCCGTTGAGTATCTTCCAGCTTGTCCAAGGGTTTTTCTCCGCCTCAACATTCGACTTCACAATACCTCCCTCCTCTATCTCGAAGTTCTTGTCGAGGCTCGTCCACTTGCCGATGAGGGTGGTAAGGTTGACAATCTTGTCCGCCGTCTTGTCGCCGTCAACATTCGGTCCCTCCACTACCGCCAAGCGGTCGCCCGCAAGCAATCCGCCTACTACAGGACTGTCGTCGCCCTCTCCAAACATGTATTGCAGGGTGTCGCCGGCATCGGTGATGAGCTCCAGGGTGTGCATGGCAGTGCCGTCGCCACAAACACCGTAGATGGTTGAGTCGGGCGTGGAAGGCTCCGCCACAATGCTGTCGTTGGTTGCCACCTTCTTGGTTGTCTTATGGCAGCTGGTAGCGGCAAAAGACAAAACAACGATTGCTGCAAACAGAAAAAAGAGTTTCTTCATGGTTCTTGTTTTTTTGCTTCCTCCCAATATTTGTCCATTTCCTCAAGCGTCATGTCCTTGAGTTTTTTCCCAAGCTCCTTCGCCTTCTTCTCAATGTACGTAAAGCGGTCGATGAACTTGCGGTTGGTGTGCTCAAGGGCATTGTCGGGATTGAGGCGGTAAAGGCGTGCGGCATTGATGACGCTGAAAAGAAAGTCGCCCAGCTCCTCGGTCGAATGCTTTTCGTCGCCCTTTGCCAATTCCGCTTCAAGCTCGCCAAGTTCCTCGCGCACTTTGCCCCACACGTCTTCCTTATGTTTCCAGTCGAAGCCCACATTTCGCGCCTTGTCCTGAATGCGGTAGGCCTTTATGAGTGAGGGCAACGAGCGAGGCACGCCGCTGAGAACGGTCTTGTTGCCATCGCGCTCAAGCTGCTTGCGCTGCTCCCAGGAAGACAGCACCTCAGCTACTCCCCGAGGCGGTTCATGTGCCACTTCCCCTCTTCCAAGTGAAGAAGGGCTGGTATGACCGCTAGAAGACTTGCCAGCATCCTTGTAGTTCACATGTCCGTCTTCATCGATTTCAAGATTAGGGGCGCTGACCGCCCAGCCCTTCCAGTCGATGAACTCATGGCGGAACATGAGCTTGTCGGCCTGATGATTGCAGACATCGGCAATGTCAAAATCGCCAGTCTCCTGCCCCATCACACTGTAGAGCACCACATGCTCCATGACATCACCAAGTTCCTTGCAAATTTCCTTACGGTCATCCTTCATCAGGGCGTCGCAAAGCTCAAACACCTCTTCAATGGTGTTTGGCCGCAGGCTCTCGTAGGTCTGCTTCCTGTCCCAGGGACATTCTTTCCGCAACCGTTCCTGAACGTCGAGAAGCCGTCCGAAAGCCGCAAGCTTTTCCTCTCTCGTGTGCATATTCAATCTTTTTGCTGCAAAGGTAATGATTTTCGATTGAAAATTAGTAATTTTGCACCGATTATATTATCAAAGCTTTAAAGATACATGGAACTACAAAGCAAGTACGACCCGAAAGAAGTGGAGTCGAAATGGTATCAGTATTGGCTTGACAACAAGCTTTTCAGCTCAAAGCCCGACGGCCGCGAGCCTTACACCATAGTAATACCCCCGCCCAACGTTACGGGCGTGCTCCACATGGGCCACATGCTCAACAACACCATACA
>CAZTUD010000263.1:0-3664 GCA_964616945.1 uncultured Prevotella sp.
TGCGCTCGGTAACGCTCACGTACATTATATTCATGAGGCCGATGCCTCCCACTATCAGCGATATGCCAGCCACACAACCAAGAAGTATCGTGAGCATGTCGGTGGTGGAATTCATCATCGACGACAACTCCTCCTGCGAACGAATGTTGAAGTCGTCGTCGTCAGCCTCAGTCGTGTCGGTAGCGTCCTTGAGCTTATGTGTGCGGCGCAGGATGCTCGTCATCTCGTCAACGGCCTTGTCGGTAACTCCCTCGGTGATTGCCGAAGCCTGTATCTCGCTGAGATAAGTCTGGGCAAGAATGCGCTTCATTACTGTGGTGTAAGGAGCCAAGACGAGGTTGTCCTGATCCATGCCCATAGAGTTGTAACCCTTTTTCTTCAATATGCCAACGACCTTGAACGGAATGGTGTTGAACCTCACCACCTTGCCCACAGGGTCGCCGCCATTGGGGAAAAGATAATCCACGACAGTCTGTCCGAGAATGCACACCTTTGCCGACGACTTGATGTCCTGATCGGTGAAACATTCGCCTTCGCTGACGGTCAGCTGGCGTATGTCAAGGTATTCCGTGTTCACGCCATAGATTGTGGACTGCGTGTTGTTGTTGCCATATATGAACTGCCCGCTGCTGCTCACCACAGGGCTTATGCCCTTGATATAGGTGCATTCGTCCTTGAGCGTCTGGTAGTCGGTGAGCTTCAATGTCTCCATAGACGAGGCATCCTGGCGCACGCCACCACGCATGTCCTGCCCCGGATGAATCATTATCATGTTTGAGCCCATCTCGGCAATGTTAGCCTGAATGCTGCGCTTCGACCCCTGCCCTATGGCAAGCATCGTTATCACCGACGCCACGCCGATGATTATGCCCAACGCCGTGAGGAAGGAGCGCAACTTGTTGGCCATTATGGCGCGTATTGCTATTTTGAAAAGATTTGAATAATTCATTTAAAGCCTTTCCTTATTCATCGGTGTCGGCTGGTATTTGGGCCAAAGCCGCTGCCGCATCCTTTATGTTATTGTTGTAAGTGTCGCTGATGACACGCCCGTCCCTAATCTCGATGTTGCGCGACGAATAGTTGGCAATGTCGGGGTTGTGGGTGACGAAGATGATGGTGTGTCCCTCGGCATAAAGCTTTTGGAAGAGTACAAGTATCTGGAAGCTCGTGCGCGTGTCGAGGTTACCCGTTGCCTCGTCTGCCAGTATCACGGCAGGGTCGTTGACCAACGCCCGCGCTATCGCCACACGCTGCATCTGTCCGCCAGACATCTGGTTTGACTTGTGCATCAGCCTGTCGCCAAGCCCCACAGCCTCCAAAGCCGCAACAGCCTTGTCGTGCCGCTCCTTCGCCGACACGTCGGGATTGTACATCAGCGGCAACTCCACGTTTTCTACAGCCGTAGTCTTGGGCAAAAGGTTGTAATTCTGGAAGATAAAGCCAATCTTCCGATTACGCAACACCGCACGCTGCGACCGCGACATCTGCCTCACCGACACGCCGTCGAGATAATACTCACCGCTTGTCGGAGTGTCCAGACAACCCAGCTGGTTGAGGAGCGTTGACTTGCCCGAACCTGACTTTCCCATGATGGTCACGAACTCGCCCTCGTAAATCTTGAACGAGACACCGCGCAGCGCATGAACCGTCTCGTCGCCGACCTGGAAGTCGCGCTTCACGTTGTCAAGCTCGATGACGACCTTTTTATCCTTTTCCATGCTATTTCTTCTTGTTGTTCCTCGGGCCAGGGGCGAACGGGCTTGACGTACCATCAGACGATGATGCAGTGTCGTCGTTTTCCGTCTCTACCGACACGCCCGTTATGACTTTCTGACCTTTCTTTATGCCGCTGAGAATTTGCGTATGTATGCCGTCGGTAGAACCGATGGTTACGGCATGAGCCACAAGGGTGTTGCCCTCAAGCGTCCACACCTTGTTCTTGGCGTTGGTTATGTCCTTTATCTTGCGGCCGCCCACGGTTTCCTTCTCGGGGGTATAGCGCAGGGCTTTCGACGGCACACTCAACACGCCCTTGGTCTCCTCCGTGTAGATGTTGACGTTGGCGGTGAGTCCCGGCTTGAGCTTTAAGTCCTCGTTCGGAGCACTGATGACGACCTCGTAGGTAACCACATTGTTTGTAGTCGTCGCCTCCTGGCGCACTTGCGTTACGTAGCCTTGGAAAGTGTCGTTAGGATAGGCATCGACAGTGAACGTAACGCGCTGCCCTTCCTTCACGCCGCCGATGTCGGCCTCATCAACGTCGGCAACAACACGCATGTCTCTCAAGTCCTTGGCTATGGTGAAAAGCTCAGGAGTAGAATAGCTTGCGGCAACCGTCTGTCCTTCCTCCACACTCTTCGAAATCACCACGCCGTCGATAGGCGAAGTGATGGTGGCATATCCGAGGTTGGTCTGCGCACGGTTCACTTCCTCGCCCGCCGCCGATATTGCATCCTTGCGCTGCGCCGCAGTGGCACTTGCCGTCTGATAGCTCAGGCGAGCCTGCTCATAGTCGTCGGCGGAGATGAGACCTTTATTATACAAAGTCTTGTTGCGCTCGTAGTTTGCCTTCTGGTAGGCGAGGTCGCTCTGTGCGCTCTTGTATTGCGCCACAGCCTCGGCATAGTTGGCTTTCGACGAATTAAGTTGTGATTGAAGATTGGAGCGGTCAAGTTCCGCAATGACTTGTCCCTTTTTGACCACACTGTTGTAATCGACATACAGCTTGTCGATGATGCCCGACACCTGCGTACCCACGGTGACGGTCTTCACGGCCTCAATGCTTCCAGTGGCGGTTACGCTGTTCTCTATGTTTGCCGGACCCGCGGCCTCGGTGGTGAAGTTGACCGTTTCTTTCTTCTTCGTGCCCGACAATAACCAGGCTACTACTGCCAGCAGTACGACAACTCCGACAATAATCCAAATGCTGCTTATCTTTTTCTTTTTCATTTCAATGTGCCGTTTTGATAAAATTTCAACATGTCAATATTAAGTATTGTGAGATATTTTGCCTCAAGCTCGCTCTGCTTTGCCTTGAGCAGCGCATCCTTGCCGTTCATCAGCTCAATGACGTTCTTCAGGTTTTGGTTGAACTGCTCCGACAACAGGTCGTAACTTGCCTGTGCGCTCTCAGTACTCACCTTCGCACTCTTGTACTGCGCCTGGTTGTTGTATGCCTGTAGCCAGTAGTTCTCTATGGTGCTGTAGAGCTGCGTCTGCTGGTCGCGCAGTTCAAGCTCATAGTTCTGCCGAGAAAGTATAGCTTTGTTGACAGCCGTCTTGGTCTGCCGTTGGTCGAAAATGGGGATGCTGACCGTAACGCCCGCGCCACTAATGAAGTTGTTCTTCATCTGCTGACTCCAGTTGTTGTCGTTCATCGACGTGGTGTTGGTGCTGACGCTTGCCGACAACCCGACAGTAGGCATACGCTGCGCCTTGGCAAGCTTCAGCGAGACCTCGCTGCTCTTTATGCCAAGCATGGCATTCTTTATCTCTGGGCGGTTGCTGAGGGCGGAGTCATAAACCGAGGTCACCGTGGGGATTGCCTCAAGAGCCATAGCGTCGGCAGGCTCGTCGGCAGTTACGTCAAACTCTTCCTGGTCGGTTATCTGTAGCAGCTGTTTCAGCTGTCGTTTGTATTCGTTGAGCGAGCTTTGCGCCTGCA